>JBBQWH010000011.1:0-41180 GCA_038210785.1 Sphingomonadales bacterium
CGAGTGTGCGGCTAAGTTTCTAAATCGAATGCGAGCCTCCGCGTATCCGGGGGCTCGCATCGCGATCAATCCTCGACCGCAAAAGTCAGTTCGGCGTGCTCTTGAAGCCGCTTGACCAGATCTTCCCCAAGGAAGCTTCCCGGCGTGCCGATCCCGCCGGTCTTTTCGCAGGCGAGCAGCGCAATCCCCGTCTCGCTCAGCATCCGGCAAGTCGAGCCATACCCCGGATCGAACTTGCCCTTGACGCCGTATTGCAGCCGCTGGCCATCCGCCATGTCAGCGACGAAGACGACATCATAGAAACCGTTCTCACGCTCTTCCGGGGTCGGGCCTTCGCCGGGCTTGGGGGGCTTGGCACCGAACGGGTTCTTCATGAATTCGAGCGCTGCCGAAGCCGCCGCCTTGCCCGCTTCGCCGGGGCTGGTGAGCATCATCTCGTCATATTTGAAATCCGCGCCGTAAGGGTGGCCCAGCAGGAAGTTGGTGCGATGGACGTTCTTGGTGTTGATCGGCGCCATCACGAACGGCGCGGCCCACTTTCCGAGATCCTCCTCGTAGCCCGGGATCATGCCCGAAGGTTGGTCCGGCCCGTCGAAGCCGGGGGTGAGCGCGAAAGGATTGCGCAGCACGTTGATGATCGACACGCTCTTGGCTGCCGCCTTCATCGTTGCACCGAGGCTGGCTGCGGTGCCGCCCGAAAACGTCCCCTGCATCGCGCGGACGCGGCCCCGGATGCGCGGGGCGGGGTTGCCGAAACGCTCGGCGCAGGCCTTCTGGGTCATCATTACGCCCAGATCGAAGGGGATCGAATCGAACCCGCTGGAGAAGCAGATGCGCGCGCCGCTGGCCTCGGCGGCGGCCTGATGCTCGGCGATCTTTTCGGCCATCCACGCCGGCTCGCCGCACAGGTCAGCATAATCGGTGCCCGTGGCAACGCAGGCGGCAACTAGCTTGTCGCCATAGAGCTGGTACGGACCGACGGTGGTGAGGACAACTCGGGTTCGCGCGCACATCGCCTCAAGATCAGCGCTGTCATCGGCATTGGCGACCACCAGCGGGGTGGTGGCTGGCGCGCCGATCAGGTCGCGCACTTCCTCAAGCTTCGCAAGGCTGCGCCCAGCCATCGCCCATTTCGGCCCGTCAGCGCGGCTGCCATAATGGTGGGCGAGATACTCGGCGACGAGCCGCCCGGTGTAGCCAGTGGCGCCATAGATGATGATGTCGAATTCAGCAGATGCGTCAGCCATGGATAGATCCCCTCAATTGCTGAAGAGGGCTATAGGCACAGGCAGCAGGTGCTGCAATTGAGGTTCTCAGCCCGTCGCCACCGTGATGAGTATGATGGGCCGATTGACCAATTCAGTAATTGACCCAGTCCGGCATCGGCATCGCGCCGCCCGATGCGGTGAAGGCAACGCATTGGTCTTCGATGCGGGCACCATGATTGTAGCGTCGCGGCAATCGGCCCTGAAGGTGGAAACGCAGCGGACCGTTTCGTGTCGCTGGTGCATCTATCTGCACGACAAGGTCAACGGCCGCCAACTCGGCCCCTTTCCAGCAAGAGCGGAAATGATGCAGCTGCTTAAACGGATCCGATAATTCGAGCATAAGCGAATCCAGTTGGTAACTGCCTTGGCCTTGACCCACGAAACAGAGGGCAAGGCTTGCTCGATCCAATGTGTTGATCATTTCGGCGGTCTCGACGAGCGAGGATGTCAGCTCATAAGGTGCGATCCCGAAATTGGCTGAGAGAAGGATGCCGGTTGGCGGCATGTCGCGCTCGCGCCCTGCGTTCGGGTCGGGATCGCGCCACATTGTCGCATAAAGATGCTGCGGCGCCCTGATGCCGTTCACAAACTCGCCAAAGGCATGGACCGCCAATTGCTCGCCCTGATGAAGATTGTCCGCGGGGACTGGCGGCCAGGATTGCAGCGGAGACGTGCTGCCCAGATCGTGCGTCAGAACCGCTATCGGATCGATGGAAACAATCTTTCGCATCGCGTGTCCTCTGCCCGGCTATACTGTCAGGCAATAACAAGAGTGCGTTCAAAAAGACTAACTGAGTTCCCCCTGCGAGCCGCTAAAGCTTCGGCAGCGTTACGCCGCGCTGGCCCATATATTTGCCCGCGCGGTCCTTGTAGCTGACCTCGCAGCGTTCATTGCCCTGGAGGAACAGGAACTGGCATGCGCCTTCATTGGCGTAGATTTTGGCAGGCAGCGGGGTGGTGTTGGAGAATTCTAGGGTGACGTGCCCTTCCCAGCCCGGCTCCAGCGGTGTGACATTCACGATGATCCCGCAGCGCGCATAAGTGCTCTTGCCGAGACAGATGACCAGCACATCCTCGGGCACGCGGAAATATTCGACGGTGCGGGCGAGCGCGAAGCTGTTGGGCGGGATGATGCACACATCCGTCTCACGGTCGACGAAGCTGCCCGGATCGAACGCCTTGGGATCGACCACGGCAGAATTGACGTTGGTGAAGATCTTGAACTCGGGGGCCACGCGCGCATCATAGCCATAGGACGAGAGGCCATAGGAGATCACCCCATCGCGCCGCTGCGCCTCGACGAAAGGCTCAATCATGCCGTGCTGCTGCGCCTGCGCGCGGATCCATTTGTCGGAGAGAATCGCCATGCCAAAGGGATTCCCGATGCGGGGCGCGGGGGCAAGGGGCGGGGGCAAAGTAATCCCCCCTTCCAACGCCATCCGTCGCCGCGGGCTTGCCCACGCTGGCGGAGGCCGGGGATCCGGGGCTTGGCTTTCCTTTTCTGCCCCCCCAACCAAAGAAGGATTAACCCCGTTTCACGCACGGGACGATGACTGCAGGGTTGGCTTCCACCGGGATGACGATTGATGCAAGCCGCCCGTCCACTTTGCGCCGACTTGGGACAAAAGCGGAAATTCGGCTATCGACCCCATTCGAGACATTTCAAGCAGGTCGAATAACCATTGTATCACAACGGCGCATTTGCATCAGTGGACGTGGAAAGGGTCGATACGCGGAGCTTGGCTCAATTACGATAGACTGTCGAAGGCCTGCGCGACCCACTTCTGCACAAGCCTGACCGCAGGCAGGCCGCGCAGGTCGCGGTGGACAATCAACCACGGCTGACGGCTTGGCAGCGCCGATGGCGGCGGTAACTCGACCAGCGTCTCTGCGCGCAGGGCGAAGGGAACCGGTAGCAAGGCAATGCCCGCACCCGCCAGTGCCGCAGTCAGTAACCCGCGTGTGCTGCCGGTGCGCATCGCGACGGCGTCCGCAAGCCCGTGGCGCGTGACCCAGTCGAGTTCGGGAAGGCGGCCGTAGCTGTCGTCGTAGATCAGCAGGTGCTCCGCCTTGAGGTCGATGGCCGCAAGGTCCCGGCCTGCGAGGTAATCAGCGGTGGCGAACAGCCCAAGCCGGATTTCCGCGAGCCTTCGCGCATAAAGGCTCGCGCCTTCGGGACGCACCATGCGGATCGCCAGATCGGCATCGCGCCCGGCGAGGCTCACCACGTCGGCCTGAGACTGCAAATGGACTGGAAAGTCCGCGCCCATCGCCCACAGCCGGTCGAGCGCGGGGGCCAAGACATCGGAGATCACGAATTCGGTCGCCGAGATGCGCACTGGAACCGCTTTGCCACCCTGCCTGAGGCTCTCCGCCACCCGCTCGACGCGGCGCATTTGCTCAGCAATTGGTGATGCCGCTTCGGCGACGCTAAGGCCTGCACTGGTCAGCCGCACGCCATCGGTTCGCCGGTCAACCAGTTGCAGGCCGAGCGCCTTCTCCAGCGTCTCGATCCGCCGCGACACGGTCGACACCGCGACCCCGCGTGCCTTGGCGGCGGCGCTGAGCGTGCCCGCGTCGCGGATCGCGATGAGATCGCCAAGGTCCTGCGGATCGAGTGGCACGGCTCAGCCCTTTTGCGCAAACGGAAGATTGATTTGCTATATCGCAAGATGCTGCATGGCTGGCAATCGCCTAACCCTTCGCCATTAAATAAGGGGGCGATGATGGCGACACAGGCACAAGGGTTTCGCAGCACACGGACAACAGGGTTCTGGCTGGCGGCCGCGATTGCGGCGATGCAGGCGGTCAATGCGGTGCGCACCGTTCTCGACCCGCAGGGCTTCGCCACATACATGGGCCTGCCCGTCGACCAGCTGAACGCGTTCGGTTGGGTGCAGGTCTATGGGCTGAGAGCCGGGTTCATTGCCGTGCTCACCGCAGTTCTGCTGGCCCGGAGCGACTTTGCCGCCTTGCGCTGGATGGCGCTGGCCGCGCTGCTGATGCCGCTCGGCGACGCATGGCTCACTGCGAGCGCGGGTGCAGGTGCGGCGGTTGTCGTACGGCACCTTGTCATTGCGCTGTTCCTGCTGGTCGCCTCACACTTCCTGGCGCGCGCCGCGCGGGCGCAAGAGGTGCGGCCATGACTGGCCTCCTCACCCGGCTTGGCGCGCGGATTGACACCTGGGGCGGCACAGCCAAGATGGCGCGCTTTCGCACCGGGTGGCCCGCCACTGCCACGCCGCAGGCCAAATTCCATCGCACCGCCAAGGTGCAATACCGCTATCTCGAAGCAGGCAGCGGGCGCACGATTGTCTTTACCTGCGACCCGCCGATGACGATCGAAGTCTACGGGCCGCTGGTCGAGGCTTTCTCGGCGCACTTCCGTGTGATCGTGGTCGAGCTGCCCGCCATGGGCTTCTCCGCCGCCACAGGCGAATATGGCTTCGGCTTCCGCGAGACCAATGACGATCTTGCCGCCTTCCTGCGCAATGTGGCGGGCGAAGGAAGCATCTTCGCCTTCTCCTGCGCCGCCAGTCTCGCCGCGCTGGATATCGCAGGCCGGATGCCCGAACTCGTCTCGCACCTTGCACTCATACAGGCGGGCAGCACCGAGGCTTTCGCAATCTGGAAGGCCGGGCGTGATCCCAAGGGCATTCTGGCGCGGCCCATCGTGGGTCAGGTCGTCATGGCCCGGATGGCACCCAAACGCATGCCCCAGTGGTATGGCCTGTCGGTTGGACGAAAGGAGCAAATCCCGCATTTCTGCGCCTGTGCCGAGCGTTCTTTTCAGCATGGCGCGATGTGGTCGTTGGCGAGCGCCTACCAGATCTACATGAACCAGCAGGACGAACTGCCGCGCCCCGCGCAGCCGATCCTGTCGATCTGGGGCGCGGCCGACCGCTCACACCGGGCAGGCAACGAACATTCGCTGGCGCAGCTTTACGAGGGCGTGCGGACGGGCACTTTCGACGACCTCGGCCATACGCCCGAACTGGAAGCGCCCGACTTGGTTCTGGCGGCGATCCTCGACTTTGCGGGGACACGGTGATTCCGGACAGCAATCCCGTTCCGCCCGGCTACGAGCCGCATTTCCGCACGAGCCCGGTGACCGATCCGTGGGAGCCGCTGTTTGTCCGGCGGGATGGGAACGCTCTCAGCCTCGGCCTGAGGATCGCCGATGCGCATTGCAATGCGCGCGGGCTGCTGCACGGCGGAGTGATCTCGGCGCTCGCTGACAATGCGATGGGCCTTGCCTGCGTGATGCACATGGAGCGGTCTTCCGCCCTGACTGTCAGCCTCTCGGTGGATTTCCTTGCGGTCGGGCGGGTCGGCCAGTGGCTCGAAGTGCGGGCTGTTCCCGCGAAACTCGGACGCACACTCGCCTTTGCCGACGCACGGATCGAGGCGGACGGCGAGATGATCGCCAAGGCCGCAGCGACTTTTCGTATTGTCGAGGTTGCCGCGAGCACCACCTAAGCCAGGGGTTCCGACTTTCGAACCGCCATCCTGATTGGCAACTTTCCACCCACTTCCGGTCATTCGGCGCATTGTGATCTTCGTCCGAAAGCGGTCACTCCCACGCCCTACCCCACCGCAAACTCCGCCCACACGGGCAGATGATCGGACGCCGTCGCGGCCAGCGCGCTCCGATACACGCCGCAGTCCTTCGCCACCAGCCGATCACAATGCATGATCCGGTCGAGCCGTCCCAGCGGGCGGCGGCTCGGGAAGCTTGGGCCGGGGTCGAGCAGGGCGAAGTGTTTCCCGAACTCGCGGAAAGCGCCAGCATTCGCGCGCCATTCGTTGAGGTCGCCCATCAGCACCGTGGGCCGGTGCCGCCGCGCTGCATCGCCCAGCGCCGCAATCGCCCGTGCCTGCCGCGCGCGCCACAGGCCCGACAGGTCGAGATGCATCCCGAACACGCTCACGCTGACCCCGCCGATCCCCAGCGTCGCTGTCACCACCCCGCGCGGTTCTAGGCAGGGGATGTGGAGGATGTCGTGGCGCTCGACCGTGATCCCGCGCCGCACCAGGATCGCATTGCCGTGCCAGCCCATCGAATCGTGTTGCACGTCGAGCGGCACGGGGATGTAGTCGCTATGCCCCTCGATCAGGAAGCGCGGTAGTACAGAAGCGCGGGTGCCAAACCTGAGGTCGGCCTCCTGCAGGCAGACGATATCGGCGTCCAATTCCGCCAGCACCTTGAGGATGCGCGCCGGATTACGCTTGCGATCGGTGCCGATGCCTTTGTGGATGTTATAGCTTGCGACCTTGATCGTGCTTGCCATGCCCGGCTTTAGCCCGCTGCCAGCAAGCTCGCATTGCCGCCCGCTGCCGTGGTGTCGATGCACATCACCCGCTCAGTGGCGAAGCGCGCCAGATAATGCGGCCCGCCCGCTTTCGGCCCGGTGCCCGACAGGCCCTCTCCGCCGAACGGCTGGCTTCCCACAACCGCGCCGATCTGGTTGCGGTTGACGTAGAGATTGCCGACCCGCGCGCGCGCGCCGATGAACCGCCGGGTTTCAGCGATACGGCTGTGCAGGCCGAGGGTGAGGCCGTAGCCGGTCGCGTTGATGTCCGCGATCACCTGTTCGAGCGCGCCCGCCTTGAACCGCACCACGTGCAGCACCGGGCCGAAATTTTCGCGGCTGAGTTCGCCGATCGCGCCAAGTTCGATGATGGTTGGGGCGACGAAGTATCCTTGGTCGAGCCCCGGCGGCAGGGCCAAACGCGTCACCGCTCGCCCGCGTGTGGCGCAGTCCGCCACGTGCGCTTCAAGCGCGGCCCTTGCCTCAGCGTCGATTACCGGGCCGACATCGGTGGCAAGCTCCGCCGGATCGCCCACCTGCAGCGCTTCAAACCCGCCGCGGATCATCGCCAGCACCGGATCGGCGATATCCTCCTGCAGATACAGCACCCGCAGCGCAGAACAGCGTTGGCCGGCGCTTTGGAAGGCGCTTGCCAACACATCGCGCACCACCTGTTCGGGCAGCGCCGAGCTGTCGACGATCAACGCGTTCTGCCCGCCGGTCTCGGCGATCAGCGTCGCGATCGGCCCGTCGCGCCCCGCCAGCGCGCGGTTGATCGCGCGGGCGGTGTCGGTCGATCCGGTGAAAGCGACGCCCGCAAGGCGCGGGTCGGCGGTGACCATCTGGCCGACCGTGCCCGCGCCGGGGAGCAGTTGCAGCGCTTCGGGCGGGATGCCTGCCTCATGGCACAGCTTGACCGCGAGCGCGGCAATCAGCGGGGTTTGCTCGGCAGGCTTGGCGATCACGCTATTGCCCGCCGCCAGCGCGGCTGACGCCATGCCGATAAAGATCGCCAGCGGGAAGTTCCACAGGCTGATTGTGGCAAACACCCCGCGTCCGTGGAGCGAGAGGCTGTTCTCCTCGCCCGTCGGCCCCGGCAGGATGGTGGGCGCGGCAAATTGCCGGCGCGCCTCAGCAGCGTAGTAGCGCAGGAAATCGACGGCCTCGCGCAGTTCGAGCACCGAATCCATCAGCGTCTTGCCCGCTTCGCGTTGGCACAGGCTCAGGAATTCGGCGCTGTGGCGTTCGAACAGATCGGCCGCTTCCTCCAGCAGCAGCGCGCGCGCCGCACCGCCCAGCGCGTCCCAGCCCGGCTGGATCGCGGCGGCACGGGTGAACGCGGCTTCGACTTCTTCGGCGGTGGCATCGCGGCGGGTGCCGATGATGGCAGCAGGATCATGCGGCGCGGTGACCGTCATTGCTGTGCCCGATGCCACGCCCGGAAAGGTTGGCTCAGCGCGCCAGTGGACGTTTGCGAGCGTCTTCAGCCGAGCGAGCAGCGGCTCACGCACCGTCGGATCGCTCAGATCGATCCCGGCGCTGTTCTGGCGGCGCCCGAAAATGTCCTTGGGCAGCGGGATCGCCGGATTGCGGCGCGGACTGAACGCGGCCAATTCCGCGACCGGATCGCCGACCAGTTCCTCGGCCGGAATGCCGGCATCGCCCATACGGTTGACGAAACTGGTATTGGCCCCGTTTTCGAGCAGGCGGCGCACCAGATAGGCAAGCAGCTCCTTATGCCCGCCGACCGGAGCATAGATCCGCACTGGCGTGCGCTGGTTACCCTCGAGCGCGTGGAGCGCGTCGTAAACCTCCTCGCCCATGCCGTGGAGGCGCTGGAATTCGAATTGTTTTTGTTGGCCGACCGCTGCGCCGCCTGAGGTCAGGCTCATCTCCTTGATCGCGGCGATGGTATAGGCGTTGTGCGTGGCAAACGCAGGCCGGATCACGTCGGCATGCTCGAACAATCTCGCGGCGCAGGCGAGGTAGCTCACGTCCGTCGCGACCTTGCGGGTGAACACCGGATAGTCGGAATAGCCGCCCACCTGCGCAAGCTTTACCTCGCTGTCCCAATAGGCACCCTTGACCAGCCGCACGAACAGCTTGCGCCCGTGCCGCCGCGCGACCTTGCCCGCCCAGTCGCACGTCGCAACGCCGCGCTTTTGATAGGCCTGGATCGCAAGGCCAAAGCCCTCCCACCGGCTGCCATCGTTGCGGCGGAACAGGTCATCATCCGCCGCCAGCGCCTCAATGATATCGAGGCTGAGTTCGAGCCGCTCGGCCTCCTCGGCGTCGATGGTGAAGTGGATGTCGGCATCGCGGGCGCGGATGGCGAGCGCCTTGATCACCGGCACCATCGCCGCCTTGGTTTCATCGGCGTGGAAGACCGTGTATTTCGGGTGCAGCGCCGAGAGCTTGACCGAAATTCCCGGCGATCCGGCCACCCCCGCCCCCGCCTCGCGCGCCAGCCGCGTAAGCGCGCTATCATAGGACTGGCGGTACTTCTCGGCATCGGCAAAGGTCATCGCCGCCTCGCCGAGCATGTCGAAAGAGTGGGTGATGCCGCGTGCACGTTCAGGCGCAGCGCGCTTGAGCGCCTCGTCGATGGTGCGGCCGAACACGAATTGCCCGCCGAGGATTTTCATCGCCTGGCCGGTTGCAGTGCGGATCACCGGTTCGCCCAACCGGTTCATCGCGCGCTTCAAGACGCTGCCCATGCCGCGCTGGCGGGCATCGGGCGGATCGAGCACTTCGCCGGTCAGCATCAGCGAGAAGGTCGCCGCATTGACGAAGGTGGATGAGCTTTCGCCGAGATGCTCGCTCCAGTCGATGGCACCGATCTTGTCGCGGATCAGCGCGTCGGCGGTGGCGGCATCGGGCACGCGCAGCAGTGCTTCGGCAAGGCACATCAGCGCAATGCCTTCCTCGGTGTCGAGCCCGTATTGCTGCAAGAACGCGTCGATCCCGCTAGCCTTGTGCGCGCGCGCGCCTTCGATCAGGCGAACCGCGAGGCTGGCCGCTGCGCCGTGCACCCGCGCCGCAGGGGCGGCCTGTTCCAGCCGCTCGGCGATGCAAGCTTCCTCTTCTTGGGCATAGGCGCGGCGCAGATCGGCGCGGTCGATTGCTGCGGGGAGGGCGGGGGCAATGTCAGCCATATCTGATTTCACCTGAAACGAATCCGGGGCGGTTGTCCGCGCCTTGGCCCGGCGCAAGCTGCGCTTCAAGTTCGCTGTTTGCAACATGGCCCCGCCGGCGCGGCTTGATCGCGCCGCAACGCGCGGTTAGCCTGCCCACCACACGGGGGGTCTTCCTAATGCGCATGTTCTGCTTCCACTGCCGGGACGGAGAGGATGGCGGCCGCCTGCGTGCGATCCACCGTCCCGCGCACCTCGATTTTGTCCACGCCAATGCCCATCATTTCGTGATCGTCGGCCCATTGAAACGCGCCGATGGCTTGATCATCGGTTCGCTGCTGATCGTGAAAGCCGCGGACGAAGCGGCCGCGCGCACGGTACTGGCAGGTAGCCCTTACCTGACCGGTGGAGTGTGGCAGCTGATCCGGGTCGACGAGTTCACCCCGCTGCTGGGCGACTGGGCGTAAAGCTAGCGGAACGGGTCGGTATCGCGGTAGCGGCGGCTGATGAAGGCCGCGTTGCTCGAAAAGGCATCGAGATCGTGCTGCGCCAAGTTGCGCATGATCTCTTCGATCCGGGTCTGCATCGCAGCGAGGCTTTCCTCAAGGATGAAGCTGGCTGATTTACCGGTGGTGCGGAAAATCTCGCTGCGGTGCGCGCTGGGGATGTCGATATAGCTTTTGACCAGCTTGGGCAGATGTTCATCGCGCATCAGCTCGATTTCAGTGCGGCTGACGGCCTGCACCTGTTCGCGGTCCATCATCGATTCGACCTCGCCTAACGCGGCGAGGATCGCGTTCACCTTTTGGCGCGCGCCCTTTGGGATGCGTTGATCGTCATAGTCGAAACCGCCGGGACGAGCGGCAGGCGGCGGGGCGGGAGCAGGGTCTGCCCCCGTCCCTCCGGCGCGCGGCTCGGGCGCAGCGAACAGTTTCTTGATCGAATCAAACAGGCTCACGAACCCGGTGTCTCCATTGGCCTGTGGCCGTTCGGCGTCTTGTCCTAACACCGCGCCCCCGCCGACGCTACCGCAGCTTAACGCAGCGCAGCGCCCAACCGGGCGCCAGTGACGGCGCGCTCGGTCTCGAGCTGCTCGAGCGCCTCGTAAAGGCGCGCAAAGGCGGTCTGCAAGGCTTCGGCGCGGTCAGCCTCGGCGGGGAAATCGTCCTCAATCAGCCTGTTGGTCGCTTGGCGCAGGCTGGCGATACCGTCCAGCACCAGCTCCTGCTGCGCCAGCAATCGCGCGGCGTGGATCGCGGTCTTGAGCACCAGCACCATTGTGGCGATCGCGTGATCGATGCCCTCGATCAGGCGCGCGTTGGTGTCACTCACGATACTGCGCAGCATCAGGCCTTGGGCGGCCAGCGCGCGCGCTTCGGCGATGGCGCGCATCCGGGTCTGCACCGCCGACAGCGCATCGGCGGTGAGCCTCCGGGCCTTCATAGGCTCGCGCGGTTCCAGCATGTCCGCTCGCGCGGCGAGCGTCAGCGCCAGATGCTCGGCGAACACCGCGTGCTCCTCCAGCGCGGCGAGCAACGGGGTAAGTGCCGCCTGCTCGCCTTCGATCCCGACATTGGCGCGCAGCAAGCCGTCGCGCCCGCGCGCCAACGCACTGAGCGCCGACTCAATCGCGGCTTGGGCATCGCGGTAACGGGCGAAATAGGCCTTGGGGTCTGCCTTGGCGGGCAATATCCCCCAGCGGCGGGTGCCGCCTGCCAGATTGCCCTGCCGCATCGGTTCAAGACTGGCCGCAAGGCTGCGCAAACCGGCAATCGCCTGCCCAATCCCCGCCAGCGGCGGCGCACCGACATGGGCGAGGCTGCCCGCGGTGCGCGCAGTCAGCTGCGCGATTTCATTGCGCCCGATCGCCTCGACGGCCTCAAGCTTGTGGTCGAATGCGGGGCTCAGCGGCTCGATCAGCAGTAGCTCGGCGACGTATTTCATCGCCTGTCCGGCAAGCTCCGCCTGGCGGCGTTTGCTGATTTCGGTCACGGGCCTGGTCACTTTGGCAGCGTCAGGCAACCCGGGTCGGTTGTGCGGGGAACCCGGGAGCAGGGTAGCCAGGGGCGGCACCGCGCAGACCGTGGACGCCCACCCGGTCAAGCACTCCGGCGGCCCAGCGCGAATGGGTGACCGGCTCGCACATGCTGCCGCCCAGGCCGAACACCGCCTGCGCCTTGCGCGCAAGGATCGCGCGAGCCTCGTCGGCTTCGGCGGCCAAGGGGCGCAGCGCCTCATGGATGATGCCGACCTGCACCGGGTGGATCGCGGTCTTGGTAAGCAGCCCATGATCAAGATCGCGCGCCACCTCCTCGCGCAGCAGATCGCTTTGCGCGTAATGTTCGAACACCGGAGCCGAAAGCGCGAGGCCTTCAGGCAGGAACACGCTGGCCATGGTGGCGATCGCCAGCCCGAGCGGTCCATCATAGGCGGTGCGGGTCCGCGATCGGCGCACGCCGAGCAAATTGAGGATATCATTTCCACCGATCCGCACCGCGTGAACCCGGCTCCCCAGCGGGCCAAGCGCCTGCGCCATCGCGCTCAGCGCCGCGCGGTCGAACGCCTCGGTGCTTTCGATCGTGGGCATGATCCCATGAGCGTCGGTTTCGAGGTGCGCCAGCCAGTCGGGCAGGTTCGCGGTCGTCACCTTGGGCAGCACAAACCCCGCCAGCCGCTCGATCCCCGGCTGGCGCTGCATCCAGCTCAGCATCGCGGGATGGCGCGGGCGAGTATATGCGATCAGGGCCGGGGGCGCGGCCTTGAGGGCACGCAGCATATCGCAGAACACCGCCTGCGCCGCGCCGACATCCGCCTCATGGAGCGAATCCTCCAGACAGATCACCACCGAGCGCAGATCGGGGTTCGCCCCGGCCAGCACATCCGCCAGCCGCGGGTGCTGGACCGGAATGTAGAGCGTCGCGCCCAGTTCGACAGCCTTCGTCATCCGATGTCTCCTGCCTTCGCAATCAAGGTTACGGCGCGATAGTTTCCAAGTTCCCGCTGATGCACCGCAACGCCCGATTGTTCGGCGAGATGCAGCAAGTGTGCGACCTCCGGATCCTCGGCGTCGCGAACGAACACCGCCTGCGGAACCCGGCGCAGCACCGCGCGGGTGGCCTCGGCGATGCCCGGCTTGATGCGGTTGCGGTCGGTCACAGCGAATTCGGCCATCAGGTTGGCGAGCAGCGCGGTGCAATCCGCCCGGCTCATTTGCGCACCTGCCGGGCTCCATGCTGGATAGATTTCATCAGATAGCGCGGCAGCTTCGATCGCGGCGATGAAGGCGCGCGACTGGTCGGCGGCGGCGAATTCGGTGAGATGGCGGCAGGCATGAAACTCATGCGCGCCGACCAGATCGTCGCTCAGCACCGAGCGGCTGACGAGGCCCGAAACGATCCCGCCAAGGATGCCCGAGGGGATAAGGTAGTCCTCGCTGGTCGCTGCGAGACAGGCGCAACCCGCTGGATCGGCGATCACAGCTAGAAACGGCGCAAAACCGAGCGGGTCGGCGGCGAGGCTGCGTTCCAGCTCGCCGGTGATCGCGCCTTTGCCGGTCCAGCCGTCGACGAACACCGCGTCCGCTGTCCCGCGCGCGGCTGCGATGTGTTCCAGCGCCGCCCGGTCGATCCCGCGCCCACGGATGATGCTCACCGAATAATGCGCCGCATCGTTCCCGCGAGCGGTCAATGCACGGCGCATCAGCACGCCCACCGGAGTGCCCGCCCGCGCCAGCGAGATCACCGTGCAGCTATGCGCGGTCGCCGGGCGTGCGGCGATGGTAGCGGCCAACAATTCCACATCGCGCCGCACCCGCCCGGCGTTGCGGGCCAGCGCGGCGTGATAAAGATCGAGATAGCGCTGATCGGGTAGCCGTTCCTCCGACAGCATCTCGGAATAGTGCCGCGCGCCGGACTGGATCAGCACTTCCTTGGCGCGCACATCGGTCAGCGCAATGCGGGCCGGCTTGAGCAGGAAAGTGACATCCTCGGGGGCGTAGGAGCCGTGGAACGGGGCCATTCGCGCCTCAATCGATCCAGTCATGGCCGCGCGCGATGTGCTGCCACAGCTGCGCGGTCGTCGGGATCATGGCAAAATCGGCAAGGTCGAGGAAACCGGCATCGGACCAGCTGTCCCCAATACCGATCACCAGCCGCGCGGGCGTTTCGGCGCGCACGCGACCGAGCATATATCGCACTGCCGCGCGCTTGTTCAGCCACGGGGGGAGGAAAGCGAGGTTGTTGCCATTGGCGTGGATGCGCCAGCCTTCGGGCAGCTGTGGGCTGAGCGCCTCAGCCAGCGCCTCCAACGCGGGCACATCGCCGTGGTTGCTCTTGATCACGATATAGAGATCGAGCTCGTCTTCGCTCACCACCCAGTGGCGATACGCCCCCTCGGTCAGATCGGCGGTGAGTTCGGGATAGAGCGCGCCCGGTGCGGCGGAGCCTTGCGCCTGGGCTTCGAGCTGGCGGTGCCATTCGCGGTCAGGCTCGCCGGCAGATGTCAGGATGCAGCCGCCATTGGCGCAGATCGCCGGGGCCTGGGCGATGTCGACCCGCGCCAGCACCGCGCGGCTGCGGGCAGTCACCGGCACCACCTCGCCATGCGCCAGCCACGCCATCAACCCTTGCTGACGCGGGGTGGCATAGCCGCTGGGCGCGCCATCCTCCAGCCGGCTCATCAGCCTGAGCGAGCCCTCGGGCCAGTCACCGCACTTGGGCAGCGTCTGGAACAGGCTGTCGTCGAGATCGGCGAGGATCAGCGGGCGGGGGGTCATGGTGCGTCCCCGTAATGGCACAGGGCGAGTTCGACGGTGGCGGAGCTTCCCGCGTCGCGCGCCCACCGCTCCAGCTCCTCAGCCTGGCGATCCGCAATCTCGGCGGCGATCACGATCCGGTCGGGCTCGTGGGCGAGGAGATTATAGGCATGGCACGTCGCGCCTGAGCCATAGGCGTCGGTTAGCAACGCGACGCTCTGCATCGCGTGGCCGATCAGCGCAGGGGTGCGGGTGATCGATTGCAGCGCAGCGATCCCGCCCAGCGCGGTGATCTCTTCGGCGATTAGCAGCGCCTCATAGGCGTGCTCACCGTCGCCGAGCACCAACACCCGCTCGCCCGGCGCGGCGGTGATGGGGGCGCGGCGGGCGCGTTCAGGGGCGATGAGGCCAGTGCGCGAGCGCATTGCGCTCAGCGGCACGGTTCCGTGGCGGTTGGCAGCGGCGGCCAGCACGGCAGCGGACTGCTGCGCGCCGGGCGTCCATTCGAGCGTCCCGGTGATCAGCGCATGCGCAGCCGCCGGGCGCGGCATGCGGGGCAGGAAACCGCCTGCGCTCCAGTCTGTCAGGCTGGCGCAATGCACACCCGCGATCCCCGGCAGCGCAGTGACCAGCGCTCTGGCGGCTTCGACGAAGGTGCCCCCGGTGCTGCATTCGTCATCGATGATGACAAGACTGCGCATGGCGGGGAGCAGCGCTTCCACCTCGGCGCTGACTTGCAGCATGTGCGAAGCGGCATGGCTGTGGCCTTCCTCGAACCGGGCGAGGATGCGGCTTGCAGGTGCGCGCTGGCGGCTGCTCTGGATATAGGCGCTGGTCGCCGCTGGATGCCGCAAGCGCCACGCCGCCCAAACGCCTTGTGCGAGCGCGGTGGCGGTCTCGGCCATGCCGCAGAACAACACCGGCCCCGCCAGATCGCCCGGTATCTGCGCTGCGAGATCATCAGCGGCGGTACGCATGGCTTGCGGCGGTGTCGGCAGGTGCCGTCCGAGCACCTTCGAGACGATCAGGAACCCGCGCTTGGGATTGGCGCGTGCAGCAAAGTCGCACAGCTCGCCGATGCGGTCAGGCGGCGCGCCGTGCAGCACCAGCCGCCCGGTCGGCAGATCGGCCACGACTGCCTCGTCCGCCGCAGCGCGTAGTAGCACGGGATCAGGCATGGATGATGAGGCTGACCACCGCACCGCGCGCCCGGCCCACGACATTGCGGCGCAGATTGTCGGTCGACAGGCCCGGCGGCGGCAGTTCCGCTCCCGCTGCCGCCGCCAGCTCGAACACCAGCGCAGCGCGGATACCGAAATTGACGTTCTCCGAAATCGACCCACGGCTGCGCATATTGTCATGCGCGAGGCTCGACGAGGTGATGCCCACCAGATTGCCGAATTCGTCGATGATCGCGCCGCCTGACGAGCCCGATCCGATCGGGGCGCTGAACTGGAAGCGCGCGACATCGCCGCCGCTCCCGGTTAGCCCCGAAACATTGCCGGTGGTGACCTTGAGATCGGCCCCCAGCACGTCGATCAGCGGGAAGCCGGCCGCCATGATATCCTCGCCCAGCCACAGCGGCGCGCCGATCCGCAGCGGCAGCGGAGTGCCAGCCGTCTGGCAGCGCAGCAGCGCAAGATCGTGGTGGACATCCACCGCAAGAACCGTCGCAGCATCGCGCGCGCGGCCGACCTCGAAGGTCTTGCCGTCCTCGACCACGTGAGCGTTGGTGACGATCAGATCCGGGCCGATCAGCACGCCGCTGCCGCTGCCGAGCATCTGCCCCGGCACTGGCGGCGGGCGCCCCTGCCCGTCCGGATAAGGCCCGCCCGGCGGTGGCACTGCAGGAGAGTTGCGATAGGGCACCAGCACCGCGCCGAGATTTCGTGCCCGGACATAGGCATCGATCCCGAAGGTAAAGCCTTCGTTCGACAACTTCATCCGCCGCTCGCCATTGCGGGTATAGACCTCAGCCAGGATTACTGCGGCGAGCTGTTCGGTCGGCAGCGGCATCTGATGGGTAGTGCCATCGACCTCGAATTCAATCGGATAGGCAGCGTTGGCGAACCCGCCGTGGCGATCATCCATGACATAGGCGACGATCTCGAAATCGCCTTCGAGCTCGGCCATGCCTTGCATCCACCAATGCTGCGGATCGGTCCGTTCGAAGGCGAGCACCCGGCTACCGTGCCCCCCGCCCCCGCCAATCGCCGCGATCGCGATCCGCGCAGCTTCCCCGCCGCGCATAGAGATGCGGCAATCGGCTTTCGCGCTGACGGGCACGCGCTGTCCGGGCTGGGTCTGCTGCATGGCGGGGAAGGCGGCTGGGCCGGGCGGCCGGCTCAGCCGATGTTGACGCCCATCGCGCCCGCCAGCCCAGCGAGGCCGCTCTGCCAGCCTTCGCCGATCGCCTTGACCTTGATGTCCCCCTCGGCCCCGCGATAGAGCTCGACGAACACCATCGCGACATTCATCGAGGCATCTTCGGACAGGTCATAGCGCGCGAGCTCGCGCCCGTCGGCTTCGTTGAGAACGCGCGCAAAGGCGTTCTGGACCGAGCCGAAGTTCTGGCCGTTGATTTCGCCCTCGTGAATCGTCACCGCGATCACCACTTTCTTGGCATCGGGCGAAAGCTTGGCGAAATCGATGCGGATGGTCTCGTCGTCGCCTTCGCCTTCGCCGCTGCGGTTATCGCCGCTATAAACCACAGCGCCATCGGGCGAGGTGCGGTTGTTGTAGAATACGAAATTCGCGTCCGAGAGCACCTTGTCATTAGCGCCCACCACGAAGGCCGAGGCATCGAGATCGAACGCCGCACCATCGGTGCGCCGCACGTCCCAACCGAGCCCGACCGTGACCGCAGCGAGCCCCGGCGCCTCTTTCGACAACGAGACATTGCCGCCCTTCTTGAGCGATACCGCCATATTCCTACATCCTCTTGTCTTGATCACCGGTAGCCCGGCGGGGTCCATCCGGGCCGGGGCCGCCAGCCCAATTCAGCCGATATTGACCCCGAAATGGCCAGCAAGCGGGCCGAGCCCACCCTTGAAGCCCTGCCCGACCGCGCGGAACTTCCATTCTGCGCCGTTGCGATAGACTTCGCCCAGAATCACCGCGGTTTCGACCGAGGCATCTTCCGACAGATCGTAGCGCACGACTTCTTTGTTGGTGGCAGCGTCTACCAGCCGGATGAAAGCGTTGGAGACCTGGCCGAAAGTCTGGCCGTTCTGATCGCCATTGTGGATCGTCACCACCACTGCAACCTTGTCGACATCGGCGGGCATTTTCGAGAGGGTGATTTCGACCTGCTCGTCATCGCCGTCGCCGTCACCGGTGCGGTTGTCGCCCTGGTGGATCACCGCGCCATCGCCAGCGTTCTTGTTGTTGTAGAACACAAAATCAGCGTCATTGCGAACCTTGGCGTCGGCCTTGCACAGGAACGCCGAGGCGTCGAGGTCGAAATCCTGACCATCGGTGGCGCGCACGTCCCAGCCCAGGCCGACCATGATCCGGTCCAGACCCGGCGCTTCCTTCGACAGGCTGACATTGCCACCCTTTGACAGCGAGATAGCCATATTACGTCTCCCTTTCTCAAGCTTGGCGGCGACCGGGACCGCCCCGGCTGCCGCGCATGATAAAATCCAGCCCCTGCGTCAGGCGGTGGCTTCTTCGCCTCCCGGTTCCCCGTCAGGATTAGCCTTGTTCCAGCGCACCGACGACCAGAATGCGAGCCCGATCAGCACCGCCCCGATCAACCCGGTGATGACTTCCGGAATGTGCGCGAAGGTGTTGATGTACATGATCACCGCCAGTGCCATGATCGCATAGAACGCGCCGTGTTCGAGATAGCGGTATTCCGACATCGACCCCTTGCGCACCAGAAAGATCGTCATCGAGCGCACAAACATCGCCCCGATCCCCAATCCGATGGCGATGATAATCAGGTTGTTGGTCAGCGCGAAGGCACCGATCACCCCGTCGAACGAAAAACTTGCATCGAGCACTTCGAGATAAAGGAACGCCCCGAACCCGGCCTTGGCAACATCGCCGGTCGACGGCGCGGGCGGTTCGAGCACGTGGTTGACAATCTCGACCGCCAAATAGGTCAGCAAGCCTGCGATCGCTGCGATGATAAAGGTCAGCGCGTCGGCAGGCGCGAGCATGGTCGAGGTCGCCCAAGTCCCCGCCAACACCAGCCCGATCGCTATCGCCTCGATTTCGGCGACCTTGGACAGCGGACGCTCGATCGCGTCGATCCAATTCACTTCCTTGTCGGAATCGAAGAAATACTTGAGCCCGACCATCCCCAGAAACGCGCCGCCGAAGCCCATCAGCCCGATATGCGCGCCCTCGACGATGCGCTGGTAGTTGGCTGGTTCGTTGATCGCGAGGTTCATCGCCTCCATCGGCCCGAGCGACGCTGCGATCATCACGATCACCAGCGGGAATACGATCCGCATCCCGAACACCGCGATCGCGATCCCCCAAGTCAGGAAGCGTTGCTGCCAAACCGGGTCCATGTCCTTGAGCACCGAGGCGTTGACCGCGGCGTTATCGAACGACAGCGATACCTCCAGCACCGCCAGCACGGCGCAGATCCACACCATCGCCAGCACCCCGTCGATCGTGCCGGTGAGTTCCCAGCCATACCAGCCGCCAAGCACGAGGCCAGCGGCCGTGAACAGCAGCGAGCCGCCGAAATGTTTAAACATCGAATCGTTTTCCTTCTTGCCGCCAGACGCGGCGATAAAGCGTTTTAGTCCTTGCGGGCAGCCTGCCACTGCAGGTGGACGCCAATATCCTCGGCAAAGGGCTTCTGGCTCGGGTAGAACCGCATCAACCGGCTCATCTTGAGTTCCCCACCGACATTCTCGATCACTGCGATCCCGCATAACCGTTCGCGGCTGCCGATTTCGTCCATCCGTATCTCGATTTCGGGTTGCCCCGGAATGTTGAGCCGCACCACGCCGTCAGTCTCGCCCCAGTTGGGCGCGCCTTCATAAATCAGCGCGAACACCCCGATGCGGCGGATATAGTCGAAATACTGCCCGTTGACACGGATCGTTTCGCCCGCAGCGATCGAGCCAGTGCGGTCATCGCCCGAAAGTTCCATGAAGGGCGGTTGATTATACGATCCGAAGCTGCGGCCCAGCGCCTGAATGCAGCCCGCGCCCGCCCCATCGGCCAGTTCAAAGATCACGCCGAGATCGAGATCGAGCTGCTGCGATCCGCCGAAGAAGCCCTTTTTCTGGGCGCGCGCGGTCCAGTTCAAGTTGAGCACAATCTCGCCGAAGGTGCTGCCCTGCTTCTTGAGGCTGACCGAGGAGTTGCCCTTATCAAGGCTGATCTTCTTGAGGCTGACCGGTGCAGCGGGCGGAGGCGGCGGTGGCGGTGGCGGAGCGGGCGGCGGCGGCGGCGGAGGGGGCGGGGAGGCATCGGCCACTTCCCCGCCGAAATGCGCGATCAGCGCGGCCAGCCCGCCAGCAAAACCGGCACCGATGGTGCCCAGCTTCCAGCCCGAGGAATGGCGGTAGAGTTCCGCCATCATCACCGCCTTCTCGTTGGTGAGTGACTGGGCAACATCGAAACTCGCCTTGCCGCCGTCGATGCTCACCAGCAGCGGACGCGATTCGCCCACCGCGCGGGTATCGTGGGTGGCGGTGAACACGATCCGGTCGATGCTGGCGGGCAGAGCCGCAAGATCGACGGTGAAGGTGGCCGCGTTGCCTGCTGCCTGCATGGTGACCTCGCCACCGGGCGAGCGCGGGTTCGAAAACAGCACAACATAGCGATCATCGCCGATCTTCTGCCCCGGCTCTAGCCCGAAGGCGGCAATGTCGATCCCGGCAAGCCCGAATTCGATCTTGACCTCGCATTGCGGGCTGATGCCGAGATCGGACAGCGAGCGTTTTTCCCCACGTTGCAGCTGCATGCGTCTGGCTCCGGTAAGAATTGGCGTGAAGGTATGAAGGTGCGGCGGGGCGGCAGGGCGGCCGGTGCTGCCGGCGAAACTCGGGTCAGATAGCGGCGCGCGCCGGGGCGGCCAAATCGTTTACGGTGCGTCCGCCGGTGCGCTCGCCGATCGCCTTGAAATCCCACTGCCCGCCGTTGCGCGACAGGCTGGCGAGGATCAGCCCGGTATGCGGGCCAGAATCCGAGATGTCGAACCGCACCAGCTCGCGCCCGCTGCGGGTATCGACCACCCGTCCGAAAGCATTGGCGACCTTGTCGAAGGTCTGCCCGCGAAAGCTGTTCACCGTCAGCACGATATATTCGACCTTGGGATCGAGCCGATCGAGATTGATGACGATGCTTTCGTCATCCCCGTCGCCTTCGCCGGTGAGATTGTCGCCGCTGTGGCGGATCGTGCCTGCACCATTGGCAAGCTGGCCGAACCACACCGATTCCAGCACGGTCTTGCCCGCATCGAAGGTCAGGCACGAAGCGTCGAGATCAATATCTCCGCCGCCGCCGAGCATCTTGCCGAAAAAGCCGCCCTTGGCCATATCCCAGCCGACGCCGAGGGTGATCTGCGACAGCCCGTCCTTCGCCTCTTTGGCGAGACTGACCGACTGGCTCTTCTGAAGCGAGATACCCACGCAACCCTCTTCTTCCTGCACGCTGGAAAGCCCATGGAATATCCCTGATCGCCGCCAGAGTGTCAACCCGAAGCCGCACAGCGGCTTGCGCGATCTCGCTTTGAATTCGTTACGTTTTTAATAAGATGTGGCGCACGCGCGGCAGACCCGCGTGGTGAGCCGCTGGCTGGCTAGCCGATGCTCTTGATCTTGCGGCCCGAATGGTTCTCGATGATGGCAATGGCATCGCGCATCGCGCGCACCTTGCCGATCTGCGTGTCGCTACCCCAGACCGCGCCCTTGTAGACATAGATCGTCCCGGAAGACTCCGACACGTAGTAGAGGTTCTCGCCGCCGCCTTCGACCACCACTTTCTTCTTGCCCATTGCGCCCCCGCCCTTCGCTTACACCGCGAAGCTGCCCTTCAGCCCGTCGATCACATATTGCGCCGCGAGCGCCGCCAGCAGCACGCCGAGCAGGCGGGTGATTACCGCCTCGACCTTGTCGCCCAAAAGCCGGATCAGCGGCCCGGCGGCAACCAGTGCAACTGCGGTGATCACCAGCACTGCGGCGAGCGCGGCGAGCACTTCGAGCGATTGCGGCAGCCCGCGCGCCTCGTTCATTAGCAGCATGATTGCTGCGATCGCCCCGGGCCCAGCCAGCATCGGCATCGCCATCGGGAACACCGAGACATCCTCGATCTCGGGCCCGGCACCACTTTGCGCGACGATCTTCTCGGCGCGTTCCTCGCGGCGCTGGGTGCGCTTTTCGAACACCATGTCGAAGGCGATGAAGAACAGCATCAGCCCGCCCGCGATCCGGAACGAGTCCAGCTCGATATGCAGTGCCTCGAGCAGCTGTTCGCCGAACAGCGCGAAGATCAGTAGGATGATCGCGGCAATGAAGGTCGCCCGCAGGGCCATGCTGCGCGCCTGTTGCGGCGATGCGCCCTTGGTCAGCCCGGCATAAATCGGCGCGCAGCCCGGCGGGTCGATCACCACGAACAGCGTGACGAAGGCGGAAAGGAAGATTTCAGTGAACACAAATATGCGTTTCTGTAGGCTCGCTTGAGGAGAGATCGGGCTCCCCTCACCATTAATCGCCGGTTGGCACAAGGCTTTGTTCAAAGGCGGTAAGCCAGCGGCCCTGATAGAAATAGTCGGCCGCGGCAAACCGGGTGCCATCGGCGCGGTGTTCCCAGCGCCAGCGCAAGCTGCCGTCGCGCGACAGGCGGGCGTCAGCCTTGCCATCCTCGCCGACCGGGATCGCGGGCGGCGGCGGGATCGCAGCGTCCCCCCGCGGGCACGAGGCGACCAGGCCCTGCACCGCATCGATCGCGGTGACCACGATATTGCCATCCTCGACCGGTTTGCGCGGCGGGGGCTGCGGCACGTCGTCGCCCCCTGCATCGAAGATGTAACGATAGTCGCCGCCCGGCTGCCGCTCCCACACGGTGATGAAGTTACCGACCTTGCCATCCGGATCGCGGTAACGCCCCTGGCTCACCGCCAGCGCCCCGTCACAACTGATCGCGACCGCGCGCGGCTCCCACTGCACAGCCTCTGACGGATCGGTTTGTGCGGCCAGCCAGGGTTCGATCGCGAATGGGCCGCTCTTGCCGTGGAGCAGCGCGCCAGGGGCGGCGAACATGCGAAACGCGGTCCATTGCCCGCGTTCGCGCGCGGCGCGTGAGAAGGCAATCTCGGCGGCGACAATGGTGCTCGGCTGCGCGGCGCCGGGCGCGGTGGCAAGTGCGCGGGCGATCACCGCTGGCGGCGGCCCCTGACGCTGCGGCGCGCAGGCGGTGAGGGCAAGGATGGCGAATCCGAGGGTGGCGGGGGCGGTTCTGATCATGGCTGCCTTCCTATCTGCTCTCCATGAGCTTGTCGAAGGGCGAGCGGGAAGCGCTAGATACCGTCCGGCGCGGCCAGCCCGGCGTGGCCACAGGCGGCGACCAGCGTATTGCGCAGCAGCACCGCGATCGTCATCGGCCCCACCCCGCCCGGCACCGGAGTGATTGCGCCCGCCACGTTGCGCGCCTCGGCATAGGCAACATCGCCAACCAGCCGGCCTTTGGTGGCGCCGTCTGCGGGCGGGAGCCGGTTGATACCGACATCAATCACGGTCGCGCCCGGCTTGATCCAGTCCCCGCGCACCATCTCCGGCCGGCCGACCGCTGCGACCACGATATCGGCGCGGCGCACCACCTCAGCGAGGTTCGTCGTGCGGCTGTGCGCGATCGTCACGGTGGCGTTGGCATCGATCAGCAACTGCGCCATCGGCTTGCCGACAATGTTCGATCGCCCGATCACCACCGCATCCAGCCCCGACAGATCGCCCAGCCGGTCTTGCAGCAGCAGCATGCAGCCCAGCGGAGTGCAGGGGACAAAGCCCGCCTGCCCCACAGCGAGCCGCCCGGCGTTGATGACGTGGAAACCGTCCACGTCCTTATCAGGATCAATCGCGGCGATGATCGCCTGCGCGTCAAGCCCGCCGGGCAGCGGCATCTGCACCAGAATGCCGTCCACCGCCGCGTCGTGATTGAGCCGCTCGACCAGTGACAACAGCGCTGCCTGGCTGGTATCGGCGGGTAGGCGGTGTTCGAAGCTCGCGATCCCGGCCTCCTCGCAGGCTCTGCCCTTGGCGCCGACATAAACCTGGCTCGCCGGGTCCTCGCCCACCAGCACCACCGCAAGGCCCGGCCTCCGCCCGGACGCCGTAGCGAAGGCAGCGGCGTGCACGCCGATACTGGTGCGCAAGCCTTGCGCAAAAGCCTTGCCGTCGATCCGCGCGGCTTCGGTCATCAGTACCTGAGGTCGGTCAGAATGTAGGACACCGCGTTGAGCAGCATCAGGAACACCATCGGCGAAAAGTCGATCGCCCCGGTATCGGGCATGATCCGCCGGATCGGGCGCAGCACTGGCTCAAACAACCGGCTCAGCGCATCGTGCACCGCAAAGACGAACTGGTTGCTTGGGCTGACCACGTTGAAAGCGAACAACAGGCCGATGATGAACCAGACAATCAGCAGCATGTTCGCTGTTCCGATCACCATCGAGAGAATCTGGAAAAGTGCGTCAGTCATTGCGATCCGTTTCCGTTGCGGGGGTGCAGCGCCTGACTTTGCAGGTTGCGCGCACCCGGTGATGTCCCTTGTAGGCGTATTAGCGTGTTAATACGCCTCACGCCAGATATGCGTTCCTGTGCGCCGTTCAAGCGCGCACCAGCGTCCCTGCGCCGCGCGCGGTGAAAAACTCGAGCAGCATCGCATGGCCAACCCGTCCGTCGAGCACAACCGCTGCCTCGCACCCGGCCTCTACCGCGCTGATGCAGGTTTCAAGCTTTGGCACCATGCCGCCGCGAATCACGCCGTCTGCGCGCAGCTTGGCGATATCGGCCGGGGTGAGATCGGTGAGGAGTTTCCCATCCGCGCCCAGCACCCCCGCAACGTCGGTCAGCAGGAACAACCGCGCCGCGCCGAGCGCTGCCGCGATCGCGCCTGCCATGGTATCGGCGTTGATATTGTAGGTCGCGCCGTCCTCGCCCGCAGCGATCGGCGCAATCACCGGGATCATCCCGGCGGCGACGGCGGTATCGATCACGCTGGTGTCGACAAACGCCGGTTCTCCGACAAAACCCAGGTCGATCACCCGCTCAATATTGCTATCGGGATCGCGGGCAGTGCGGGTGATTTTGCGCGCGGTAACCAGCCCGCCATCCTTGCCCGAAATGCCAATCGCCTTGCCGCCCGCTGCGGCGATCCAGCCGACCAATTCCTTGTTGATCCCGCCCGACAGCACCATTTCGGCGATCTTGGCGGTGGCCTCGTCAGTGACGCGCAAGCCATCGACAAAGGTGCTCTCCACCCCCAGCCGCGCCAGCATCTGGCCGATCTGCGGGCCGCCGCCGTGCACCACAACGGGATTGATGCCGACCGCCTTGAGCAGCACGATATCGTCAGCAAAATCGCGCGCAGCCTCAGGGTCGCCCATCGCGTGGCCGCCATATTTGACCACAAAGGTACGCCCGGCATAGCGCTGGAAATAGGGCAGCGCCTCGATCAGCACTTCCGCTTTGAAGAGATCGGGCGTGTCGGCCCGGGGGTGGTTTTGTGTGTCAGTCACCGGCGTTGCTGTTCCCGCGCGCGCGGATCGCGCCGTGTTCGCGCCCTAGCCGCTGGGGGCCGCGCGGGGCAAGCGGCTTGGCGCGGAACCTTGCGCCGATTTGGGAATTGACTGACCTGATGTTAGCCTTGCGCCAAGGGGATTGTCAGGGAGAGGTCACGATGAGCAACGATAACGCAAACAATTCCGCCCCCGATCCGTCCGGCGGCGGGCGGCGGAAAAGCGATCAGCGGCAAACGCAAGCGCCGCAGGACGGCTCCGAGCGCCGCAAGGACGATCGCCGGTCTGGAACCGACCGCCGCAGCGCTCCCCGCGATGACGGGACCAACCAGACCGAGGACTGAGAGCACAAGCGCGGGGTTGCGGGCTGGGCGGGGTCTGAAACGGTCTGGAGTGGATCTGGGCGTTGTCCGTGCGGGGCGGGCCCTCCCCCTCACCACAGATATACGGTCAGGAACGCGGCCGCGCACAGTTGGATCGCGGCGAAGGTGTGGAGGTTGCCGCTAAACGGCTGCTTGCGCGTCTTGTGCCGAAACACCGCGCGGCCCGCATAGGCAACTGGTGTGCCGCCGTGAAAGGCGAGCTGCAGCAGGGTCGCCGCGTAGATGCGCCACGCGCCGGCCTCCTGCGCACGCCCCTCTCAGGCCGGATCGATTGCGGCAGCCAGGCTAGCGAAATCCTTGTGCCCCGTCCCCGGTGCCGCCCGCTCGGCCCACAAGGCGTCGATCCGGGCTGCGATTTCGGGCGGCAGCACGCCGGCATCGCTGGCGACGGCCTGCACCTTGGTCGAATCGCTGGCCGCCGGAACGCCGATCCTCGCCTGCATCACCGCGCAGAACATGGCATCATCAAACCTGTCTTGATGCGCGTGCATGAAATCGCGGCTCGTCATGCCGAACACCTGCGCCGCTTGCTCGGCGGTCAGCACCAGCCCGAGGAACTCCGCCATCCGCGCGATCATTGTCGCGCGGTTCTTCGCTGCAAAAGCGTAGCTTGCGAGCAGCGTGTCGGGCGCCTCGCGCCGCGCATACCAGCTCAAAAGGTGGGTGAAGTAATCGCACCCGCCCGGCCCTCCGCCGAGCCACAGAGGCCAAAAATCCTCGAGGCTGAGGCTCCCCGGCTCGACATGCCAGCCGTCGAAGAAGCGGTAAAACGAGACATAGGTCTCCTTGGGATCACGCAGGGTAACGATGTAGCGCGCGTCCCCGGGCAGTCGCTCGAATTCGCGGTGCGATTTGAAGCCGCGGGGCTCAGCGCGCTGGGCGCCGTTCATGTCGAAATCGATCGCGAGCGCGGTGTCCTCCCACGGGGTCATGCGGCTGATATCGTCAAAATCCATATCGCCCGCGCCGGTGGCGGCAATCATGCGAATCTGGTGGAACATCTGCTGCATCAGCGTGGTGCCGCTCTTGGCCCATGAGGTGATGTAGACATCGCCGGGGCGCGGCGTGATCGGACGGAAATGCTGCTGCGGCGCGCTATCCATGAGCGCCCCGATATTGACCCCCAATTCCTCAAGCGAGCGGGCGCGGCGGTTCAATGGCCCCGGCATGATGTGTTCCCCCCTGTGTGCCCTCGTCGGGCTCCCCAGTGGCAAGTGTGACACGGGCAACCGGCGGAGGGAAGAGGTGCTGGAGAGCGGGGTACAGCAGACTAAAAAATTTGGCATCGGAAGTCCGTTCTTCCGACGCCAAACTATCATGTCCGCAACTTGAAGTTTCAAATGCTTTTTTTGCAAACTTGCCGAAGCCTAAGCTTACAGAATTCGAGTTTGATGGCAGTATCAGGCCCCGACGCAAACTCAGCGCTGGCAATTCAAGTTTGCCATCATTCCGCTGCCTGCACCCCAAACAACCCAATCTCCGCCACCACGGCGTCATCCTCGTTGACCGCCTTGGCTTTCTGACGGTTATCAAACGACGACCACACTGTGTTCCAATCCCCAGTCGTCGCGCCCTTTGAGTATTCGGTCGCGCGCTGTTCGAAGAAGTTGGCGTGCTCCACACCGTTGAGCAGCGGGGTGAGCCACGGCAGCGGGTGTTCCTCGATCATGTAGATTTCCTGCAAGCCGAGCTGCTTCAGCCGCCAGTCGGCGATATAGCGGATGTAGCGCTTGATTTCCTTGGCGTTCATCCCGTTGATCGGACCCATTTCGAACGCGAGGTCGATGAACGCGTCTTCCAGCCGCACAGTCTTCTGGCAGATGTCGATCAGGTCTTCCTTGACCGCCTTGGTGAGGCACTGGCGTTCCTCGCAGAAGGTGTGGAACAGCTTGATGATGCCTTCGCAGTGCAGGCTTTCGTCGCGCACGCTCCAGCTGACGATCTGGCCCATGCCCTTCATCTTGTTGAAGCGCGGGAAATTCATCAGCATGGCAAAGCTGGCAAACAGTTGCAGCCCTTCGGTGAACCCGCCGAACACGGCAAGCGTGCGGGCAATATCCTCATCGCTCTCCACATTGAACGACTGTAGGAAATCGTGCTTGTCCTTCATTTCCTCATATTCGAGAAAGGCGCTGTATTCGCTTTCGGGCATGCCGATGGTGTCGAGCAGGTGCGAATACGCCGCGATGTGCACTGTCTCCATGTTGGAGAAGGCGGCCAGCATCATCTTGACCTCGGTGGGCTTGAACACCCGGCCGTAGTTTTCGTGATAGCAGTTCTGCACCTCGACATCGGCCTGGGTGAAGAAGCGGAAAATCTGAGTGAGCAGGTTGCGCTCGTTCTCGGTGATCTTCTGCGCCCAGTCGCGGCAATCCTCGCCCAGCGGCACTTCTTCGGGCATCCAGTGGATCTGTTGCTGGCGCTTCCAGAAATCATAGGCCCAGGGGTACTGGAACGGCTTGTAGGTCGAGCGGGCTTCGAGCAACGACATGAGGGATCTCCTTCAGACAACGATTATAGCAGATACGGTGGCAGCCGGCGGATGGATTCAACCCGGCTCAGCTGATCAGCGCGGCAAAGATGATAAACAGGCAGGCGGGCAGGAACAGCGTGACCATGCCAACGTGGATCATCGCGGCATTACGGGCGTGGCCGGGGTTGTCGCGTTTAAGCTCGATCAGCGCGCGAACGAGAAAGATGATCGACACCGCAGCGCCAAATACGCCTGCCCAGAACGGCATTCCCATGATCGTGCACTCCTTCAATTGATTGCGCGGGCGGCGGACCGGGTGGGCAGGTGGCCCGCCGGCGCGCCGACCGGAGTTACTGGCAGCTCAGACATTCCTCGTAATCGGTCTGATCACCGGCGTTGAGTTCGATCTTGGGAGCTTCCGAGGTGTTATCCGCCTCCACCCCGCCGACGAAACCGGCGCGCTGCACGCTCTTGGAGCGCAGGTAATACAGCGACTTGATGCCGCGTTCCCACGCCTGATAGTGCAGCATCATCAGATCCCATTTGTCGACATCGGCCGGGATGAACAGGTTCAGCGATTGCGCCTGATCGATATAGGGCGTGCGGTCGGCCGCGAATTCGAGCAGCCAGCGTTGATCGATCTCGAAGCTAGTCTTGTAGACCGCCTTCTCCTCCGCCGTCAGGAAATCGAGGTGCTGCACGCTGCCGCCGCGCTCGAGGATCGCGTTCCAGACATTTGTCGAGTTCTTCGACTTTTTGTCGAGCAGCTTTTCCAGATACGGGTTCTTGACGATGAAGCTGCCCGACAGCGTCTTGTGGGTGTAGATATTGGCCGGGATCGGCTCGATGCAGGCAGAGGTACCGCCGCAGATGATGCTGATCGACGCGGTCGGCGCGATCGCCATCTTGCAGCTGAACCGCTCCATCGCGCCCATGTCGGCCGCATCGGGGCACGGCCCGCGCTCCTGTGCGAGCAGCATCGAGGCTTCGGACGCCTTGGCCTGAATGTGCTTGAACATCGTGAGATTCAGCGCCTTGGCCATCGCGCTTTCGAAGGCGATGCCCTTCTGCTGAAGGAACGAGTGGAAGCCCATCACGCCGAGGCCCACGCTGCGTTCGCGCGAAGCGGAATACTTGGCGCGCGCCATCTCGTCCGGCGCGCGGTCGATATAATCCTGCAGCACGTTGTCGAGGAAACGCATCACGTCCTCGATGAATCGCTTGTCGCCCTTCCACTCCTCCCAGGTTTCCAGGTTGAGCGACGACAGGCAGCACACTGCGGTACGATCATTGCCGAGGTGATCGATCCCCGTCGGCAGGGTGATTTCCGAGCACAGGTTCGAGGTCGAGACCTTGAGCCCGAGATCGCGGTGATGCTTGGGCATCATCCGGTTCACGGTGTCGGAGAACACGATGTAGGGCTCGCCGGTTGCCAGCCGGGTTTCGACCAGCTTCTGGAACAGCGACCGCGCATCGACTGTCTGCCGCACCGAGCCATCGCGCGGGCTACGCAGCTGGAACTCCGCCCCTTCGCGCACCGCATGCATGAACTCGTCGGTCAGCAGCACACCGTGGTGCAGGTTAAGCGCCTTGCGGTTGAAATCGCCCGATGGCTTGCGGATTTCGAGGAACTCCTCGATCTCAGGGTGGCTGACATCGAGATAGCACGCCGCCGAACCGCGCCGCAGCGAGCCCTGTGAGATCGCCAGCGTCAAGCTGTCCATCACCCGCACAAACGGGATGATCCCGCTGGTCTTGCCATTAAGCCCGACCGGCTCGCCGATCCCGCGGACATTGCCCCAATAGGTGCCGATCCCGCCGCCTTTGGAGGCAAGCCAGACGTTCTCGTTCCAGGTTCCGACGATCCCTTCGAGGCTGTCCTCGACCGAATTGAGGTAGCATGAGATCGGCAGGCCGCGGTGCGTGCCGCCGTTCGACAGCACCGGAGTGGCAGGCATAAACCACAGCTTGGAGATGTAGTCGTACAGGCGCTGGGCATGCGCCTCGTCATCGGCATAGGCATCCGCGACCCGGGCGAACAGGTCCTGATAGTTTTCGCCGGGCAGCAAGTAACGGTCAGTCAGGGTTTCCTTGCCAAAATCAGTCAGCCTTGCATCGCGGATCGTATCGGTGCGGATCAGAAATCGGCGGTCGTTGACTGTCTTGCTGTCGGGCGCGCTAGAGGCCTTGGCCGCTTCCGCCATTGCACCGGCGAGCGCCTCGCCCGCCTTGGCGGCGATCAGCACGTCGGAACCGGCATCGGTCGTTTTCATGGTTACAGCCTTTTCATCGCTTGCAGAAGGCTCGGTGTCCGACCGTTCTTCGGTCGGCACGCAGGCATCACGTTCATTCGTCGTATCAACCGGCACGTTGTCGCTTGCCTTGAAATCCATCTGAACCCCCACTTTGTCATCGAATCATCGCTATGGCACATCCAGCCATGTTCTGCTTCTGTTCTATACCGGCAGGTCCACAGACTTGCCAACAGCCATACCCGTCTCCAGGCCTGTTGACGTATCGGTTGATCCCCTTTTGCAGCGCGCACCAGACCCAAGGGCCAGAGCGAATCGTTCTCCCTCGGCCCCGATCAGGGCGGCGGGCGTTTCACCATGGCTTGGGGGTCCGATTTGCGCCGAACCACTATATGATGAATCAGACGGGGAATCCCGTCAACGGCTGTTTGAGCCTTTACTTACCATGACAGGCCTGTTGCGGACCCATGACAGACCCGCGACGCGTGGACCAAGCTTGAGTCGCGAACCCCGCAAGCCCCAAACTGAATCTGTGAAGAAAAATATGGTGATTGAATCATTTGAATCCAACCGTGAATCTTTTACACCTGTGGCCGCATGATTGTTGCGCAAGACGGCGATCGATCACGCTGGGCGAAGGCAATGATAACCCAGTTTACAGGCGCGCTGCGATCTGCGGAGGCCTCCGCCCGCTCGACCTGAATCGGCCGCGGATTTCCCCCTCCACCACATCAGCTTGTGCTCGGGCAAAGACCTGTCATTCTCATTGGCTGTCGGGGATATAAGGGGGGAAGCATGCGCACTGTTGGGGGATGGGCGGGGATAATCATCACCGCTGGTGTGGGTGCCATCGCTGCGCTGGCGACCGGGTGGCTGTTCGCCCCAGTCGCGCCCTCTCTGGCCCTGCTGGCGGCAATACCGCTGCTGTGCGGGGCGGCGATCACCACCGGATTGAGCTGGCTGATCGCCCGGCAGATGCGCTGGCACGGCGGACGGACAGCGGGCGCCGCGACCGCCATCATGCTGGCGCCGTTCGCGGCGTTGGCCGGGTGGATTGCCCTGACGCCCACACCGACCATGGACGCGCCGTCACCTGATCCGCGCGGGCAGCCCACGATGCTCGCGCTTGCGACAGGCTCGAAGTTGGCAACGTGGACGTCGCTGGGCGAAGGAACCCGGCGGCGCACCCCGGTGGTCTTCATTCATGGCGGGCCAGGCCTATACGTCAAGCCACGCGACTTCGGCCTCGGCGCGGGATTTCGAAAGGCCGGCTTCGATACGGTTTATTATGATCAGGCAGGTTCGGGTGCCTCGGCAACGCTGCCGGTCGCGGATTACACCCTTGCCCGTCAAGTGGCCGATCTCGATGCGCTGCGGGCCGAACTCGGCGCCCAGCGCATTGTGGTGTGGGGTGAAAGCTGGGGCGCGACCATCGCGGCAGCCTATGCACTGGCACATCCGGACCGGGTCGCGGGCGCGGTGTTCTCATCGCCCGGTGAATACCCGGGAATGAGCGAGGTTGCGTTCGAATTTGCCAATGTGATGCCCGGGCCGGAAGTCGCTCGTCCGCCGGGCATGATGGTGCTTTATGGACTGCTGTCGGCGGCGCCGCATCTGGCGGAGGATTGGATCGATCAGGACACGGCGCTCAGGGCGAGCGGCCCTACGCAATTGCAGGAACTCAAGGGCCCGGGATCGCGCTGCAAGGGCTCCAACTGGGACGGCAAGCCCCGGCCGCGCACCGCGCAATCGAGCGTTTACACGCTGCGCCGCTTGCTGCTCGATTCCTTTGCGCAGCCTATGCCCGGCCCGCACAGCATCCCGGTTCCCGCACTGATCGTGCGGGGCAGCTGCGACTTCGTCCCCGTAAGCGTAGCGCAGCGTTACGGGCAGGCCTACCCGGCGGCCCGCCTCATCACCGTCCCAGGGGCAGGACACAGCCTGTTCGACCACGAGGTGCGGTTCGTGACCGATTCTACCCGCTTTGCCGCTGAGGACCTTGCCGGCGCTCAGTAACCCGGCGCGGTCACTCTTCCAGAAACACGTATTCGGCTTGGGCATCGATCAGCTTCAATGCGCGCTTGCCGTCCACCGTCGCCGGGACAAACGCGAAGCCCTGAATCGACGGGCTGATCGTGACCCAGCTGGTCGACCCGTCAGCCTCGCGCTTGAGCGCGACATCGCTGGCCCAGTCGGTGAAGCGGAACCGCACCGCATCGGCCGAACGCTCGACCTGCAACACGCCAAGCTCGGCGCTGCGGTATGCGGTGGCAAGCTCGCCTGCCTGCGCCCCCGTCACCGGCAGCACCAATTGCTTGCGGGCTTCGACATTCCGGGCTTGCAGCTGATCGGCCCGCGCCATGACTTCCGGCGCCGCCTCGTTCTTGCCGCCGTAAAGCGCCTCCAGCAGTCGCCGCCGGAACGGTTCGAGCAGCATCCGGCCGCTGTCGCTGTTGGTCAGGATGACCGCCGCAAGGTTGGCGTCGGGGATCACGACCCAATCGGTCATGTGTCCGGGCATGGCGCCGCCGTGGTGAAAAACGCTGACACCCGCGCGGTTGTCCTCGGAAATGCCGATGCCGTAAAAGGCGTCTTCGCCTTCCTTGACCCCGCGCTTGCGCCGTTCGAGCAGGTTTTGCGCCGACACGATGCGCCGCCCGGTCGGCGTGACGCCTTGGTTCAACTCGTTAGCGGCATAACGCAGCAGATCGTGCGTTGTCGACCACGCGCCGCCTGCCGGGCGATAGGGCTGGACCGACCACGACAGATCCAGTTCGGACGTCGCCGGTTTCCCGTCCAGCCCGAAGCCGTGCGGCGCGGCGCGGTTCCTATCTTTGATCGCATCGGCGAACGACAACAGCGTGCGGTCCATGCCGAGCGGCGCGAACACGCGCTCCCTCATGGCGCGATCATAGGCAGCGCCGGTTTCTATTCCGGGGTGTGCAACCCGGCCACCCAGCCAGCCGCCGGCCGTCGTCATCAAATTGCTGTACTGGAAGATCTCCCCGAAGCCGCTGGTCGGGCTGGTCGCCGCCAGCAGCTTGAAGGCGGTATCGGCCCTGGTGCCGCGCGGGGTGTTGAAGATCCAGTCAAGGTCCTTGCGCGGCAGGCCGGTGCAGGCGCAAACAAGATGGCGGACCTGCACCTGCGCGGTCGTCTGCGCATCGCCGAGCCGGAATTCGGGCAGCAGCTGGGTGACAGGCTGATCCCAGCCGATCTTGCCTTCATCGACAAGCGTGGCCAGCATCAGCGTGCTCATGCCCTTGGTGTTGGACGCAACCATAAACAGGGTATCAGCGTCGACCTTGGCAGGCTGGCCAAGCTCGCGCACCCCCATCCCGTCCAGAAACAGCATCTCCCCGTTCTGCATCAGACCGAAACCGGCGCCGGGAATACCGAGCTGGTCCATGCTTGTCGCCACGAAGCCCTTTAGCGCCGCGACATCGGCGGGCGTGAGGCGTTTGGCCGGCTTTCCGGCAAAGCTTTCGCGCACATAGTCAGACGGCCTGAAGCTCGTCACAGCCTGGTCAACCGCAGCCGAGCGCTTGCCCATAGTGCTCTCCGCCCCATCGACCAGAACAACGAACCAGCGTTCGCCCTTGCGCTGGGCAGAAGCGTAAAGGATCCGTTTTGCCTCAGGCGGGAGGTCGTAGCTGAAGCCTCGCACGGCGTCCCAACCGTCGGTTGCGGGCCAGTCCTGCACTTGCCGCGGGGCGGGCGCCGTCACGCCGATGCGGAGCCATCCTGCCCGTACGGCGGCGTCCGCGTCGCTCTCGTTCAGATCGTCGATGACGATCAGCCGCAAGTCGCCCTCTGGCGCAGTGAGCGTCGTCATCCCCGGGTCGTTTCCAACCGACCATGCGACAGGGCCGGTCAGCCCCGCACCGTCGACCGCCAGGGCCTCGTCCTTGGCGAGGACCCTTTCCGGTTCAGCCGCATGAGCGATCGGCGATATTGCCAGCATCGCTGCGAGCGCGAACAAACACAGCCGCATTCCAATGTCCCCCGAGATTGCGCGGCCAAGTATAACCGCGATGCGCGGGGTGCGCCAATTGAATCGCGCGCGGCGCTGGCACGATGGCGGTTTGATCAGGCGCACTTGCCATCACGGTCGGGAAGGCGGAAACCTGCCCCTGCGGCCCGAACCCGGCGCCGCAGGAGCATTGCAGGCATGGCAACAGTAAGCGCGCATCCCGATGATCCGCACTTTGTCCACCGCACTGGTTGGCTTCGCGCGGCGGTGCTGGGGGCGAATGACGGGATTATCTCGGTGTCCTCGCTGATCATCGGCGTCGCGGCGGCGACGCCTGAGCCGGGCGCGATCATGGTCGCCGGGGTGGCTGCGCTGATAGCGGGTGCAATGTCGATGGCGGCGGGCGAGTATATCTCGGTCTCGTCACAAGCCGATTCCGAGCAGGCCGACATCCGCCGCGAACAGCAGGCGCTGGAGGAGACGCCCGAGGCCGAACAGGACGAGCTTGCCGCGCTCTACCGGGGGCGCGGGCTGAGCGCTGCAACCGCTGCCGCCGTGGCGCGCGAGCTGACGGCGCTTGATCCGCTGGCAGCGCATATCAAGGACGAACTCGGCCTGTCCGAACACCTCGCCGCGCGCCCGTTGCAAGCAGCGTTCGCCTCCGGTGTGACCTTCAGTGTGGCAGCAGCAGTGCCGCTGGTTGCGGCATGGCTGGCGCCTGCGGACGCGATCGTGGCGACCGTGGTGGCGGTGTCGATCATCGCGCTCGCAATCCTCGGGGCGCTGGGAGCCAAGGCCGGGGCCGCGCCGCTGGTCCCTGCGATGCTGCGGGTGGTGGGCTGGGGAGCCTTCGCAATGGCAATCACCGCTGCAGTGGGGTGGTTGTTCGGCGTGAGCGTCTGACGCGCTAGTCCCCCACAGTAGCGTCGGCCAAGGCTTGCGCGGTCTTGTAATCGGGCTTGCCGTTGTTGAGCCGTAGCGATTGGTCGGTCAGCACGTAGCGGCGCGGGATCTTATAACCAGCCAGCCCTGCGCGGGCATGGGCATCGAGCGCTGCGTGCAGGTCCTCGGCCGCGTCGCCCTCGGCCCCGTCTTCGATATGCACCACTGCCACCACTTTGCGGCCAAAGCGCGGATCGGGCAGGCTGACGACGCGCACATCCTTCACGCCTGCGTGCGCAAGCAACACCGCCTCGACTTCCTCGGGAAACACCTTCTCGCCGCCTGTATTGATGCACATATTGTCGCGCCCGATGAATTCGAGCGTGCCGTCGGCTGCCCAACGCGCGCGGTCGCCTGTCATCAGCCAGCGCTGGCCGCCGATCACCGGGAAGGTCTCGCGGTTCTTTGCATCCTCGCCCAGATAGCCGAGCGGCAGCGGCCCGGTGCGCGCGACAATGCCGACGCCGTCGCTGCCGGGCGGGATTTCGGTGAGATGCTCGTCGAACAGCTTGGTCTCACGCCCGGGGAGCGGCTGGAACTTGCCGCCCCCGCTCGACCCGGCGGCGGTGGTGATGACGATGCCGGTGCCCGAGCTTTCGGAGGAACCCAGCGCGTCGATGATCATCAGCGCCGGATGCTGCGCGATCAGACGCTGCTTCAAGGCGGGCGAAAACACCGCGCCCGACGAAGTGAGAGTGCGCAGGGTCGCCAACACCTGCGCTCCGTCGCCCCCATTCTCCTTGGCCCGCGCCTCGAGCCGCTCTGCGAGCGGCAGGGCAAAGGCATCGCCGACAATGAACATCCCGCGTGCGCCGATCCGCGCCGCCTCGTCCAGCGCGAGGTCGGCATTGAACTTGTCCGCCGGGAGCAGCGCCAGCGTGCCGCCCTTGAGCAGGTGGATCACCGCAGTGAACTGCCCCGCACCGTGCATCAGCGGTGACAGCAGCAGCAGCGGCGAGGTGCTGGCCGGATGCTCGGGGCCGATCCTGGCGGCTTCGGCAACTTGCTCCGCAAGGCTGGCGGTGATCATCGGGGGAGTGCCGGGCGGACGCTGCCACAGCCCGATGTTGAACGCGCCCCACGCCTCGGTCATCGGCCACATCACGGCCTTGGGCATGCCGGTCGTGCCGCCGGTGGCGGTGAGGAACAGCGCCTCAGGATTATCATGCACCGCGAACCCGGCGGGCACTTGCGTCTCGCACAGCGCCGTCCAGTCACCGCCGCCGACATCGACCGTGAGCGCGCCCTGCGGCATCGCCGCGACCGCAGCTTCCGCGAAATCGCTTGTCGTGAACAGCGCCTTCAGCCCGAAGCGGCCGACAATATCGGCCAGTTCGCGCGCCTTGTAGTGGTAATTGACATTGACCGGCACCAGCCCCGCCTTCACGCAAGCAAAATAGGCCAGCATGTAATCGGGGGTGTTGCGCAGCATTTGTCCGGCGATGTCCCCCGGCCTGAGCCCGCGCGCGGCAAGCCCGGCGGCGATCCGATCGGTGACCGCGTCGAGTTCGCCCCAGCTGACCACCCGTTCCCCATGCACCAGCGCCGGGCGATCAGGCGGGATCGCGGCTGCCAGAGCCTTCAACACCACCCCGAAATTTGCGCCTGCAAAACCCATACTTCCCGTTCTCCGCTGCCGTGCCCGTGCCCGTGCCCGTCGCCGTGGCTCTGGTTTGCCGCGCTAGCCCTGGCCAGCCCCAGATTCCCCTACGTAAATGATGAGGACAATCTCGAAAATTGCGTTAGTCTCCCGAATCAGAAAACAAAAAAAGGGAGAGGGTCAAAGATGGCTACCAATGTTGTCGAACTGCGCACCCCGCAAGGTCGCGAAGCGCTTGATCTGCTACTCGAGTCGGTGACCATAACCTGTCCCGAAGACATTCACGATGCGGCAGTGAACCTCGCCCGGATCGCCCAGGAGCGGGGGATGCAGATCGCGGTGTGCGACGATATTTCCTCCAAGGAACCGATGGTCGATGCCGAAGGCACGATCCTCAATGCAGATATCTTTCGCTGGCTCGATGACGGGGCGCGCTGGTGGGAGGATCACCGCCTCGCGCTGCATTCGCCGCTGCCGCGCGCCTGCCGCTATGAAAGCGAGCCGTTCTGGGTCAATGCCCGCGGCTTCAACACCCGCTGGCGCAACCATTACCTCGCTGAGATCGACCTTGCCGATTTCGAGAAGCGCTCGCTGTGCAAGGCGGCGATCGTGATCCCGGTGCACCTGCCGTTCGGCCAGATTTCAGCCAGCAGCTTCATCAGCATGGACCGTGGACGCGAAGACCTGTCGGCCGAGTTCGCCGAGTATGGCGCGCTGTTCGCAATGGTGACCCGCTGCTTTGTCGCAGGCTACGTCCAGGCCATCCGCACCAAGCGGCGCATCCCTTCGGACTGCGTGCTGTCCAAGCGCGAGGTCGAATGCCTGCGCTGGGCGGCGATCGGCAAGACCGACAAGGAGATCAGCATGATCCTCAACCGGTCGCACGCCACGATCCGCTACCACATCCACCGCGCGGGCGAGAAGCTGGACAGCGTGAACCGCGCGCAGACGATCTTCAAGGCGGGGCAGCTGGGGTATCTGGGGGCGTCTGATTAGCGAACGCGCCTCCGCGCGTTCGTCCTCGGTGCTGTTTCGATCCCTGCGGGCTCGAGCACCTGCGGCTCGCGCGCGTGCGCTCGCGGTCGCTGCGCGACCGTTTTTTAGCGCTTTCCTCACCCCAGCTTCCGCAGCGGCTCGCTCCCATCCCAACCCACCCCTGCCGCCTTGATCATCCCGAACAAGTCCGGCCCGTCCTTGGCCTGCTGGAGAATCTCGACAAGGCCGCCGGGGCCCGAGCCCGGATCGACATAGATCACCCGGCTGGTGCCGAAATTGCCCTCGATCACGACCTCGGCTCCAGCCGCATCGCACACCCGGCGGGCTTGATCCAGATCATCGACCAGAATGCACACATGATGCAGCCCGTTGCCGGTGGAACCGTACTCGCCGCGGTAGATCGAGGGGTGATCATCGCGCGGGCGGATCAGTTCGATCTGGATATCGCCCCAGTATGCCAGCGCGAGGTCGAACACCGCCTCGGTCGGCGCACCGCGATACTTCATCCCCTCCAGATGGATGCCCTCGATCATGAAGAACGGGCCGACGCCCATTACTTGCGTCCAGTGCGCCACCGCCGCGCCGAAATCCTCCGGCACGAACGCGAGCTGCATGATGTTGCCCAAAGCGGCGATTGAACCCAGCGCTATTTTCTCTTGGGGCAATCTTCCTCTCCAATCCGCTAGGGTGACCCCCAGTGATCCTGTGTGATATTCACCCTGCGAAACACTGCACAAAATGCGAGGACGGAAAGCCAGCCCGATGAACGAGATCAAGGATATCGCCCGCGCAGACCGCTGCCCGGGGATCAGCTACACCGATATGCTCAACGGCGACTCCCGCCGCCCACCGGACTATCTGTTCGAGGAAACCACGATTGCGATGGGCGACGAACCGCTTTCGGTCGCGCCCTATATCTCGCAAGAATTCGCACGCCTTGAGCGCGAAAAGCTGTGGCCCAACGTCTGGCTGTTCGCTGCGCGCGAGGACGAGTTGCCCGAGCCGGGCGATTCGGTGGTGTTCGACATCGCCGGCAAGAGCTTCCTCGTGATCCGCCAGAAGGATGGCGGGGTGCGCGCGTTCTACAACGCCTGCCTCCACCGCGGCCGCAAGCTGCGCACCGAAAGCGGCAATTCGATCCAGCTGCGCTGCCCGTTCCACGGCTTCACCTGGCGCAATGATGGCAGCTTGAAGGAGATCCCCTGCGCATGGGATTTCAAGCATCTCGAAGGCAAGGACATGGCCCTGCCCGAAGCCCGCGTCGAGCTATGGCAGGGCTTCGTCATGCTGACCGAGAACCACGATCTGCCCGATTTCAAGGAATGGCTCGGCCCGGCGGCTTCGCATTACGAGCGCTATGATTTTGCCAATCGCTACACCGGAATGTGGGTGCAGAAGAAGATCACAGCCAACTGGAAAGCTACCGCCGAGGCCTTTATGGAAGCCTGGCACTCGGTCACCACCCACCCGCAATTGCTCGCCTTTTTGGGCGATGCCAACACGCGCTATGATCTGATCGGCGACCACTTCAACCGCGCGATCACGCCTTCAGGGGTGCTCAGTCCGCACATGAAGGGCAAGAATTCGGATTACGTGCTGGAGAAAATGAATGAGTTCTCCGGCGGAGCCGATGCTGCCACCAACCGCCGCTTCAACGCCAGCGAGGAACCGGTCGAAGGTTACGACGCCAACGACCCGCTCGGCGCACGCAAGGTGTTGGCGGATGCCGGGCGCAAGGGTTTTGCCGAGAATTACGGCTATGATTATGCGGACGCGTCGGACACCGAAATCCTCGACAATTTCACTTACAACATCTTCCCCAACTTTGCGCCGTGGATCGGCTTCCTGCCGACGCTGGTGTACCGCTGGCTGCCGGGCGATACGCCCGACTGGTGCATCATGGAAATCCGCCTGCTGTTCCCCACCCCCAAGGGTGAGGCCCGCCCGCGCGCAGTCGCACCGACTTATATCCCCGATGACCAGCCGTTTGCCTGGGCCAACGACATCATGGGGCCGCAGCTCGCCAATGTGTTCGATCAGGACATGGCCAACCTGCCTTACGTGCAGGAAGGGATGAAGAGCATGCGCGACGGTCTGATGGAGCTGGGGCATTATCAGGACAGCCGGGTGCGGCATTTCCAGACCACGCTGAAGAAGTATATCGACGGGGAACTGCCTGCCGCCAAGTGACCGACATGGGCTTTTCCTTCGATCTGACCGGGCGCAGGGCGCTCATCACCGGCGCCTCATCGGGGCTTGGCACGCGCTTCGGGCGGATCCTTGCCGCGAGCGGAGCGAAGGTGGCGCTTGGCGCGCGGCGGGTGGATCGGCTGGAGGCGCTGGCGCGCGAGATCGGGCCGAACGCCGCCGCTGTGCCAATGGACGTCGCGCGCGAAGCCGACATCATCGCCGGGTTCGATGCGGCCGAGGCGGCGTTCGGTCCGATTGATACGGTGATTGCCAACGCGGGCGTGGACGGCGCGGGCATGATCACCGCCATGTCCGAAGCCGACATTGAACAGACCCTCGCGATCAACCTCAAAGGCGCGATACTTACTGCACGCGAAGGCGCGCGGCGGATGATGGCACAGGGCATCACGCGCGGCCGGATCGTAATGATCGCCTCGATCACCGCGTTCGAGCCGTCCCCCGGCCTCGTTGCCTATGCCGCGTCCAAGGCGGGCGTGGTGCAGGCGGGGCGCAGCATGGCGCGTGAATGGGCGCGCAGCGGCATCTGCGTCAACACCGTCTCGCCCGGTTATATCCGCACCGCGATCAACGATGCATGGTTCGAGACCGAGCCCGGCAAGAAGCAGATCGCGCGCTTTCCCAAGCGGCGATTGATGGGCGAAGAAGGGCTGGATGCAATGATCCTGTTCCTGTGTTCGGACTCGGCGGAGTTTGTGACGGGCACCGATTTCGTGCTCGATGACGGGCAGACATTGTGAGGTTCTGGGAATGAGCCGCCGCCAAATCTCGCTCGCCGCCGGGATCATGCCCGAGGCCACACCCGCGCAGCTGATCGAGGCCGCCGCCGCGGCAGATTTTGATTTCGGCGGGATGTGGGCCGAGCGTGAGACCTGGACGCCCGCCACCACCCGCGCCATCCGCAGCCAAGCGCGCGATGCGGGCGTCGAACTGCTCGACCTCGAAGTCGCGTGGATCATGCCGGGCGCCCTCGATCCGTGGCTGTGCGAGCTGGTCGAAATCGCGGCGGAGCTCGGCGCGCGCAATCTGCTATGCGTCTCGAGCGATCCCGACATGGCGGCGACCACTGCCAAGTTTCAGGCGATGGTCGACGCGGCCAAAGGCACCGGAGTGCGGGTCAATCTCGAATTCGGGATCTTCACCGAGGTCAAGACGATCCACATGGCGCGCGCCGTGCTCGA
>JBBQWH010000012.1:0-40389 GCA_038210785.1 Sphingomonadales bacterium
GACAGTCTCGCCCGGCATGTCCGGAGTGACGGCCTTCGAGACGATGATCTGCGCGGCGATCGCCGAGGGGATGGAGTCAAAGCGGGCGTCGCGGCCTTCGGGGCTGACGATATTGATCCCGTCGAAGCTCAGCGTGGTCCAATAATTCGGCGCGCCGCGGATGCTGATGTAGCGGGCCTGGCCCTGATCACGCTCGACCGCAAGGCCGGGCAGACGGCCGACGGCCTGAGCGATGTTCTGGTCGGGCAAACGGCCCACGGAATCCGCCGAGAGGACCGAAACGAGGCTGTCGGATTCGCGCTGAATCTTGAGCGCTGCGGCTTCGGATTCAGCAATCGGGCGCGAGCCATCGACGATGATCTCGGCGGTCACTTCATCCGCTGCCGGTTCTCCGACTGGTACTTGGGCCTGAGCAAGCGCCGCGCTGTGCGGGATAGATGCAGCAGCGGCAAGCATGATGGACTTGGACGAAACGCGAAACGCACGCGAAGAAATTTTGAACAATGTAACCCCCGATGTTTTAGTTCGTTTCGGCGCGGCTACGAGCGCGAGGTTACACTTTCTTGACTTATGTTGGGAATTGTCGCGGGATCACGGCATTCTCCTGCCCTACGCGCCACGGTGTTCGGTGCTCGATAAGAACGTCACGCAATTATAATCACTTGCGCGCGCTACGGGGAGGAAGTGGCGACGCCAGTCACGGTTCGCAGAACGACATTAGGTCCGCTTAGTGGCTATTCGGTATCACCCGGCGCGGACCAGAAGGAGCAAGCATTGGCGCGGTTTATGAACGCTAACGGTCCGGGGAATGGAGCATGAATTCAACTGCCGGAGATTTCACCGGTGTTTTCGATCGGCAATAACGCATCAGGTGGCTCGCGCACCGGCATGCTACCAACATTTCACGAGTGGGACGGTGACTTGAGTCGGGTTCCAACGCCACGTCAAAGGAAGGGCCCAACGCCAACCAGCGTCAAGAGAAAGCCGAATGCGGCAGATCAAACTCAAGCGACAGAACATTAAGGGCATTCGGAACACTTCGCGCGCGGCCCGTTTCAATGTGACGCGCCGGGCATTTGAGGCAACACAGCAGGCCGCAGCGGATCTGCAAGGGGTCTAGGTGCAGTCCGGGCAACGTGATATCGCGCGGGCATGACGAAAGTAACAATTATCGACGCGATCTGTGTTTGCGGGGCGGCAGTGCTTGCTTTGATGGCGCTGGTCGAGTTCTCATCGAACGACGGCGACCGCGCCAAAGATGCTTACGAGGCAGCCAAGAACTCTGGCGCATCTGGCTCGCAGCTTTGCCGTTCAGCAAAGGCTGTCGAAGAGGCGTATCGCGCAGCGAAAGATGCCAGCAACGCGGAGCAGTGGAGCCTCTATGCGAGGATTGACTGTTCGGGGGCCTTTTTCAACGAAGGTTACAATTACCAGAACTGATTGGCGCTTTGGCGCAAAAACAAGAAACCCGTACACTGAGACAATGTGGGTGCACCCGAAGACGCATTTCTTGAGCAATCGCACCTCGGAGAAGATTCGAGCGGCCACCAACGGATGGTTGGCTTGTGATTTGCGCTCATATTTCGATCCGCAAATCGCAAGCATACGTTTACTATGGCACAGAGTGACAAAAAATTAACGTTTGAAGATGACGGTGGTGTGTACCCTCAATATGAAAAATGGATCTCGCCAAATATTTCGCCATGGCCCCGTTGAGAAAATGCTAAGTCAACGAATAGAGCTGAAAAAGGTGGGCGTTTCATCGTCGATTGATGAAACACCCACCTTTTCAGAATCGTAACTTCGTGATTACGAACTTGCTTGCAAAGCTGGATCGATAGCTCCCAACGAAATAAGCCTTGGAATTCCATTCAGTGAGAATTCTACAAAGAGCTCCTTAAGCTTTGCGATATTCGCTTCGCGCCCTTCGACTGATTTGCCCTCAAACATCAATGACTGCCCCTGCTGTTCCAACGTGTGCCAGACCGCCTCGGGAATGTTTTTGGATCCAAGGGACATCTGCCTCAAAAACAACTGCTCGATACGATTCACCGGAACCGCTGCTCCAATACGCGGCGCTGCCAGAAACTGCATATTCACCTGGGCTTCCGCCTTCTCACAAATACGGGCGTTAAGCGCTTGCGAGGATTTCTCATCGGCCTCTGCGGTTGGCGAACCCGAGACCGTCGAAACATGACCAGTGGCTGTCAGCACGAGCAACGCCTCCCAAACTTGCCACCGGGTAAGCTTTGAACACGACGGATGCGCCAAGATGTCAGCGACCTGGCGCGGCGCCTGATTGCCCGCGGCCATTGCTTCGGCAACTGGATCGTAAACGGCATCGAGCAGATCTGCCTGTCCACTGCCCGTGACGACCTTACGAGGCCGATCCTCGGACTTATTTAGTGCCACAAAAGATTGACGATCAATCGCCTTCACCATGTCAAAGTCGCTAATCCGTCTTGGACCCTTTACAAAAATATCACGACGAAACTGCTGATTCACAAAATAATCACGTACAGTTTCCTTCAAAGCAACATCTTCCAGCTCATCAATTATCTGACGTGCCGCTTCAGGAAGGGAAATTCCGGGTATGTTATCGAGAATATTTGCCGAAGCTCCAAAGCCTAACTTGCTTTCCGAAAGTCGATCAGAAACATATGAAAATGGCATTGGCTCCCAATTTGCATTGAAATATTCGTGTGCGACATACAACTTATCTTGCCCACGAATTGATTGTAGCCGCTCTGCAAGGTTTGGGTTCGCTTGGAAATAAAGAGCTCCAGCATCAATAACGCGCTGAACCATCTCTATCGACTGATCAACACGTGACAGAATGCCCCCGGAGCTTGCCCGCGAACCGAATTGCGACATCAAATGCCGCAAAGGCACTGCGGGCGACCAGCCGGGTGTAACATTGTAGCTGACATAAAAGATGCCGCCTGGCTTCAGGTGTTCGCGTGCAATGCGGAGGATAGCTTGTCGGCTGGATTCCGAGATCCAAGACCAGATGCCATGAAGTGATATGATATCAAACATCGGCAAACCAGGCCTTGCCGCTAGCTCTTCAAAGCTATCGTCAAAAATGGTGATCGGTTTGCCGCAAACTTCGGCCAGTTCCTTGGCGTTAGCCACTTGGCTAGGGTTGAAGTCGGTGCCAAAATAGTCGCCAGCCCCAGTAGCCGCGTTGATCGCAAGCGTTAAACCTTGGCCAAAGCCGAGTTCGAGATAAGTCGGCGAATCTCCGACCGAATGTGCAATCCCTCGCGAGAGCAAGGCCAGCTTGAGCCGTTCCGGCGACTGCTCGGTGAAATAGCCATATAAGTAGTCTACCTCGGAAATATACTCACTGTTCCACATCGAATTTCCCCAAAACCTTCGCCTCAAAAACAGAAGGCGCACCGTCTCCGATGCGCCTCCTGTCCGCTTATGCGTACCGAGTGAGTCCCACTTAGAAGCGGAAATCAATTCCCCCGGACACTCTGGCTGCTTCGTTATCACCGCCGGTTGCGTAGGTGCCACCGAGGAATACCGAGAAACGATTGTTCACAACAGCTTCCAAGCCAAGTTCGCCGGTGACAAACCCTTCGGTGTCTACGCCGCCAAGCGTAAATGCGTTTCCGCCGCCCTGGAACTGAGCAGTGAACTCACTCCCGATGTCACCTTGGAACGTGTACGACACCTTACCGTAGGGCCGCAGTCGGAAGCCACCCGAGGCATCCCCAAGCGCTGCCGTGAAACGCGCGCCGACCTCAGGCAGGAAGACCGTTTCCGCTTGCTCCGCGATATTGACGCCGACACCGCCGCCGCCAATTTCAGTGATCGCATCACGGCTCCAGCGACGGCCCGCAACCTTACCGAACGGGGTAAGGACGAAGTCACCTGCGGCAAAGTCGTAACCAACCTCAACAGCAGCGTTCCACTGACGTCCCTTGTAGCTGGCAGTGATTGTCCGCGCCAACAAAGTGAGATTACGAGTGGTATCGATACTGGTGAAGCCGTAGCCGAAGCTACCGGTTGCGTACAGGTTGCCGAAGCCCTGCGTTACATAGGCACCAACCGTGTATGTATCGCCAGATGTGCGTTCTTGCGTGTTTTCGGCGCGAACGCTGTGATCACCGTAGGCGAAGGCCAAACCAGCTGCACCGCTATCGCCATACGTAAGATCAACACCGCCGGCGAGGCCGTAGGTATCAGCGCGAACTTCCGACTGGCCCCGGCTTGTATCAGTGAACTTGGCGAAGTTACCCACCGGAGTGAGCCACAGATGAAGGCCAGGTTCACTGGTAATCCCGAGAAGACCAGCAGCGCTCGAGCCCGAAGTCCGGCGTTCTGTCACCATGCTGATTGCCTGGTTGAACACCGCATTCTGATCAAGAGCGGCAAACGAACCATGGAACTCCGCCGATGACAATTCGTCAAAGACCTGTGCCGCTTGCGCCGTGGTAAGCCGGAAGTCGAGAGCAGAGACGATGTTTGCCAAATCCTGAGCGCGCCCGATGGCACCGACCGAATTGAAGGCCGCCCCACCTGCAGCATCGCTGCGAATTGCAGTGACAATCTGCGGGATCGTGCTGTCGAGTGCAGCGGCCGCAGCCTGTGCATTCGCGTTGGTCGCTCCAGCCGTGTAGCTGCTGCGGGTCGCAACAAGCGATACTGTCTTGGCGGCAGTATCATTCTTGAGCGCTATCGTGACGAACCTCGACGTGATGTTCGTGTTGACTGTCGCAGTAACAGTGCCCGCCCCGGTGTAGGTGAACAGGGTGAATCCGTCACCATTCGAGAAGATGCTGTTGCGATTGATGTCAGTCTGAACAGTGCCCGCAAGATTGAGATCCCCGGTTACGTTGACACGCGAAGGTGTTCCCGCATTGGCGCCACCAAACTTGGTTGGGTCAGTGAAGAACGGGATATTGACGCCCGCCTGCACCACACCAAGCGGCTCGTTAGCTGTACCCTGTCCCGGGACAACCACGTTGCCGGTCCGCACCAGCGAAGGCGTCAGAGCTACGACAATCGTCCCGGTTGCGGCCTGGGTGAAGTTACCGGTTTGGTTGATCGTAACGCCTGCGATCGTCTCTGTGCCCGACGAAACCAGCGAGTCGCCAAACTGTTGGGCGGCCGTTGGAATTCGCCGGCCGAGCACCAAGGTGCCGGCATTGACGATGTTACCCCTCACACCAATGGCGCCGGTGCTTGAAAGCTGGATTTCACCGGCATTGATGTTGAACGATCCAACATCAAGCGACCAAGTTGGAAGCGCGCTAGGCGTCGTCGGAGCAGCGAAGGGTCGAAGGTTCAGGACGAACGTGCCGGCACCGGTCTTGTTAAGAGCGGTCACGCCCGTCACGAAACCACCGACCGCAACAGGCAGGAAGCCAGCATTCTTGGCGTCCATGCTGAGAGCCAGCGCGGCTGGGTTACGACCCGGTACGAAGTCAGCTCCAAGGAAGCCCGACCCGTTCAAGTTAACCGTCGTTGCTGTCTGGAATGCGCCTGCGGCATTGATTTCCGCAGAAACGCCCCCCAGCGTTGCCGATCCACTGTTCAGATCAACAGTCGCTCTGATGTCACTTGTCTTCGTAGCGCCGCTGAATGCGCCGCTGATGACAACGCCGCCAATGGTTCCGTTGTTTGTCAAAGTATAAGTTTGGACGAACAGGGCAGCCGCCGGAGTAACGGAAGAGGTCGTAGACGTTGCGGTCGTTGTGGTCGTCGTTGTGCCGCTGGCAACATTGATGCCCGCACCGATGTTACCGAAAACTGCACCGCTGTTGGTGATGGAACCGGTCGCACCTGAGACGCCGAGGAAATTCGCGACACCTCCGGCGGAATTCACGATCTTAGCATCACCACCGTTCGGTGTGTTTGTGACCTTTGAAACCGTTGTCTGAAGCAGGATGTTGCCGATGTTTGTCGTCGACGTGTCTGTAACGGTGTTATTCCAGACCGCATTTGCAATCCCGTTGCCGAAAATGCGGCCGGTGTTGGTGAGCGACGCTGTGGTGCCGGTGGCTTGGGCGTTACCGCCAATTGTGCCGGCGTTTGTCAAGTTGGCTGCACCGCCGACAACCGTGGTTGTCCTAATTTCGCTCGAAGTGGTTGGCGTGGTGGTCAAAGCCAATGTCGAGTTCGAGACGCGAGTGCTCGCGGTCACATTCCCGTCACTAATCGGCGTGCCAGTGGCCGCACCCGAGCTGAACGCACCGATCTTGGTGTTCGCACCGATTGTTACGGTCGAGCTGAAGAGCCCGACTGCCGTGATATTGCCTAATACGCTGCTTGCACCCTTACTAACGAGGCCTGCGTTCGCGGTTACGCTCACGTTGGCAGCCGCTCCAACCTGCGTCGACGTCGAGGTCGTCACAGTCTTCGAAGCGACCGGGAATGCCGGCGGACCTGCGAAGATGTCGGTCGACGCGCTTGCCGCAGCCTTGCCATCGAATGTTTCGACCGTGGTGGTTTCAACTTGCTGCGGCGCGCCGCCAGGTCCCCACGAACGAGCGAGAATGCTGCCTCCGGTTGAACCAGTCAGCGTGACAGTGGCACTCCCGCGTTCGGCGGTGACAGTGATGCCGCCAGTTACAGTACCATCGACAATTGCAGCCGCATTGCCCGAAGCGATCGACGGAGTGGTCGATGACTTCGTGGTGCGCGTGCCGGTAACTACCGTGGTCTTGAGATCGCGAGCGTAGGTTACATCGACAGAGCTCGACGTGTCAGCTCCCGCGGCACTGAGATTGAGCGAACCGCCAATCGTCGCCGCCGCATTGACCTTCGACGAGGCGGAGGCCAAGCCGTTGACGTTCACGCTGCCGCCGACCTTGGTCGATCCAAGGATGTCGGCGGTGGAGGCACCAGCCACACGAACGCTCGAATTTGACTGCTTGCCGGTAAGAGCGGTCGTGGTTGTAACGCCCAGGGTTACGCCCTGAACGAACGTGGTATCCGTGGCTGACTTTGAGGAAACCTGGCCTTGGCCGTCCACTCCACTAAATGCGTTTGCATTGACGTTTCCGTTCACCGTTGCGCCGTTGAGCGACACGATGCTGGCTTGGCTGCCCGACGAATTGACATCAGCTGTGAGCAACTGGTTCGGAGCGCCGGTCAGGACTTTACCGATCACGTTGACTGTGCTGACACCGCCCGCGTTGGTTACCTGTGTCGCAGTTGAGCTCGTGCCGCCGGTGAACGAACCTGTACCCTTATCGTCCAGAACTTCAGTCCGGTTCGAAGCGCTGCTGTTGGTAAGGTTCGCTACGTTGCCCGCAGTTGACGACACCGATCCCAGCACCTGCCCCGAAACGGTCAGAGTGCTCGCCTTATCGGCGGTTTGGAAGATCGAGCCGTTCGAAGGCGCAATGTTCAATTCGCCGTTGAAGCCGCTGTAAACGCCGGTAACCGACCCACCATTCCGTGTCGAAGCCGTAGACGTGGTGGCTTTGGTAACTAAAGTTGTCTTGTTGGGGGCGGCCAACGGCGTTGTTGTATCGACGTCGCTGTTAGAGAATGAGGACACGGAAGACGTGCCGTTGCTGTTCAAATTGGTATTACCGCGCACGAACCCAGCGTTGGTGTTGGTAATGTCACCGAGTGCGCTGCTGTTTACACCGCCGATGATCACCCCGGTTGCATCATTGGTGATCGTTACTGCGCCGCCAATGGTGGATGTGGTCTTGCTGCCCGAGGCGCCGAAAGTAACAGTACGCGTGTCAGCGGAACTGACATCCGAGGAGTTAAAACCGGACTTGTTTTCGACTAGCACACTGCGGTTTGAGTTGCCGTTTGCGTTGCCACCGATGGTACCGCTGTTGGTGATCTTCGCACCGCCATCACCAGTCGCGAAAACGGTGCCCTGCGCCAGCGAGGTATCGACCTTACCAGTCGATGCTCCGGCGCCAACGGTTACCGAAGCAACCCCGCCGGTAGCAGCTCTGGTTTCAACAAACGAAGATGTGCTGGCACCCGTTGCAGGGTCAAACGTGTCCGTTGATGTGCTGGCCAAAGATGTGCCAACCGAATTGGCAGTGGTGCTGCCGCCGGTGGTGTTCACCTTCCCATTGACGACGACCGAAGCAGTTCCAGCAAGCGTTCTGGCATTTACAAGATCCGTTACCACGCTGGTCGAACCAATCACGACGCTGGAGGAGGTCCCGCCAGGCGTGGACGAGCTGGTGGATACTTGCTTTGTGAAATTGCCCTTGGCATCGAGCGTTAGGTCAAGTTGGCTGGCGGTGCTGGCCCGCCCAGCAGTTGCGTTCACGGTGATGGCTGCACCGTCGATGTTAGCCGCCGAAGTGCCGTTGCCTCGAACGAAAACATTCCCGACGTTGCCCGTGGCCGCAACGGCAACCTTGGCTGTTTCGCTGCCGAACTGGTTTTGCGCAATAGACGTCGTTGTTGTCGCACCATTCACGGCCGGACTGCCGCCAAATATCTGATTGGTCGGCGAGAAACCACCATTTGCATTTACATCGCCGGCCACGCCGCTGACTGTGATTTCGGCGTTTCCGTTTGAAGCGAAAGCGAAGACGGCGCCCTTGGTCGTGCCATCAGCGCTGGCTACGTCGCCAACCGAGACTTTGACATTACCCGAAGTGAACTTGAAGGTCGTGATACCGGCAGTCGTCGTCGACGTTGCCGTATTTGAAGCGAAGCCTTGAACGCTACCACTGCGCACCGCGCCGGTGCTGGTGACGGTAACATCGGATAATCCGTTCGCATTGATGCCCGCGAAGACCGTTCCAGCGTTCGTCACGGTGACTTTGTCGCCAGCGCCGTTTACGATCACCCCGTTTGCAACAAGGCCTGTTGTGGCGACGTTGACGTTGACGGTGTTGCCAGCCTTGTTCGCGCCGAAAACTCGCAACCCAGCGAAGTTGGCCACTGCCTTGCCGTCAGCGCTGAGCGCGCCGATCTGACCAGCCACGTTTACAGTCACAGCGCCTTCGTTGTTGCCGCCGCCAGACGGCGCAACGGTCAAATTGTTATTGACGGCACCAGCAGTGATCTTGGTGGCTGCGCCAACTTCGACCGTGATGGCCGGCGTTGCGTTGGCTGCGATAGCGGGGTTGTTCGGTGCGTCGTCGGTCGTGCCCGACGCGGTTGTCACCGTCTGCGCAAACGCTTGCGAGCCCATGACAAAATAGACTGCGGTTGTCAGCAACAGCGCAGAAGCGCGCCGGGTTTTGCCGTTGATCATTTGCTCATTTGCAGTGGTAACGTTCATGATAACCCCTTGTTTAACATGTGTCGGCAGGCACATTGATTGTTGTCTGCCGTCGTGAGCTGGTCGGCGCCCGCGAGTTTCCATTTCTCGGCACATCTCTCGGGGTCCCGTTAGCCCAGATATCCTTTGGAATCCGAGCGATTTTGATTGCAAAATCTCCATGCAGTTTTGGATGCCGATTTTGCATATAAAATATATTGAAACTTATTTATGACACATTAGTCCAGTGACGGGACAGGAAAAAATTGGGGACGGGCGTTGCAAAAACAGCTGAGCGAAGACACTGTGCTATCGAACCAAGCTCAAAATGATACGTTCGACACCTCGCTATTTGAACGTCTGCTGGCGCTCGACGATGCGTTCAAAGAATGGACGTTGGCGGGGGCGCTGACGCCAGAACTGCGCCTGGTCCTTCTGGTTTTGTCCCGCGGGTCAGTGACCATCAAAGAGGCCATGTATGATTGCCGGCTTTCATATCGCGCGTTCTACATGATGGTCGATCGGTTGAAAGCAAAGGACCTGATTGTTGTGAAAGGAGGCGAACAGGACGGGCGCGTTCGCCGCATCTCGCTTCATCCTTCTGCTACCGATGCGCCGATTACCAAAGCTCGAGAGCTTTTCGGACAGGCGGCTGCGCCAGCCGATCAGGCTCAGTGGAGCGCGTCACCTCATATGGCCCAAGCAGATTGCAGGGATGCGATGTAAATAAGACACAGTTTTTGGACTGGCCAACCCGCTCAATGCCCGCCTCTGTGAGCTTGAATGCGTGGAGCGGGTGAAGGGAATCGAACCCTCGTCGTCAGCTTGGGAAGCTGCTGCTCTGCCATTGAGCTACACCCGCGAAAACCCGGTCGCTGCGCGGACATGTTTCACGTGAAACACCGGATCAAAGCATGGCCGAGGAGGTCAAGGCCCACTTTGGCTGCGACGCGCGCTTGCCACGATTTCAAAGCGTCGGTCAAGCCCGCAAAAGCCGTGTTTCGTGATCATTCAACTTCAATCGTCAAGCCATTTGCGCCATGCAAACCAGGCGATCACTATCCCCGCAATGGCCAGACAGAAACCGACGACGCCCCAGAACGCCCAAGGATGAGTGGCAAAGGGGATGCCTTCGACATTCATGCCGAGCAACCCGGTAAGGAAAGTCAAGGGCAGGAAGATGAACGCCACCACCGAAATTGCAAGACTACGCTGATCGATCATCTCGGCACGCAGATCGGTCAGTTGTTCGTGCAGCAGCGCGGCGCGCTCGCGCACGGCCTCAAGCTCCTCGGCCATCCGCGCGAACCGGTCCGCTGCTTCGCGCAGGTGCAGCCGGTCGTCCTTGCTGATCCAGTCGAATTCGAGCTGCGCCATCGCGCTCAGCGCATCGCGATCGGGCGCGACAAACCGCCGCAGCACGATCGCCTGCGAGCGCAGGACAGCGATCTTGCGGCGCAGTGCATAGATGTCGCCGCCGTCGAGCATGCCTTCGCAATCATCGAGGGTGTCGCCCAGATCGGCGACCTTGGGATCGAGCTCGGTGCTGATCGCCTGCGCCAGTGCAGCGACGAAGTCCCCGCCATCGGTGAGCCGCCCGGCGCGCATCGCTGCCTCGACCTGCGCGAGCGCGGCAAGGCGGTGCCGGCTGACCGAGGTGACGCGCCGACTTTCGACCCACACCCGAATGGACACCAGCCCGTCGCTGTCCTGCATCGTGTCCAGCGCAGTGCCGCGCAGGTTGATCAGCGCAGCCGCTTCAACCTCGTCGCAGCGCGGGCGGGTCTCGCTGGCGAGCAGCGCGGTCGCAGCCATATGCGGGACATAGGTTGGCAGATCCATCTGCTGCCCGCGGCCTGCACCTTCGACATGCAGCCAGACAAACCCAGGGCCGCTATATGTCGCAACCTCATGCGGCGGAATCTCGGCAACGATGCCGTTTTGCACGACCAGCGCGCTGAGCGCCAAGGAGCCTGCCGGGGTTTTCGTCATGCCCCTGTGTTAGCGCTGTCAGCCCCGGCGGCAAGCATCGCTTTATCGCAAAATCGCCGCTGTTTGCACGGCACAGGCTAGCGGTGGACGAATAACACTCCGCGCTTGATCCCTACCGCGCCGCGCGCCAGTGTTGCGCGGGCGCAAACGGGGACGGGCATGATCGGGCAGCGAATGATTGCAGTGACGGCGCTAGTGGCGGCGCTGGCGGCCGCTCCGGCCTTGGCAGACGCGCCGCTGACGCTGGGCGAGGCCGAAGCCGACGCCCCGGCCCTGCCCGCGATCTTGCCGGCGCGCGAACGCGCAGCGATCGAAAATCGCATCCTGGCCGAGCGGCTCGACACGATCATTCCTGCGATCATGCGTGCCGAAGGCGTCGACCTGTGGCTGCTGGTCGCGCGCGAGTATTTCGAGGAGCCGGTGGTAGCCAGCATGCTCGATGCCGAGAACATGCACGCGCGCCGGCGCACTATCCTGATCTTCCACGATCCGGGAGAGGGCATGCCGGTCGAGCGGCTCACCGTCAGCCGTTATGGCCTTGGCGGATTGTTCGCGCCTGCGTGGAACCCCGACCAGCAGCCCAACCAGTGGCAGGCAGTGGCCGATCTGATCGCGCTGCGCGATCCGGCGAAGATCGCGATCAATTCCTCCGATCTCTCGCAATTTGCCGACGGAATGACGCTGAGCCAGTATGACCGCTTCATGTCCGCGCTCACGCCTGCGCTGCACGAGCGTGTTACCAGCGGCGAGGGGTTGGCGATCCGCTGGCTCGAAACCCGCACGCCTGAGGAAATGGCGCTGTATCCGACGATTGTGCGCACCGCCCATGCGGTGATTGCCGAAGCGTTTTCGGGGCGGGTCATCACGCCGGGCATCACCACGGCGGAGCAAGTGCAATGGTGGTACCGCGACCGGCTGCTCGCGCTTGGCCTTGATCCGTGGTTCCACCCCTCGGTCGCGATCCAGCGGCAGGGGACCAAGGGCATGGTCGAGGGCGACGCGGTGATCCAGCCGGGCGATCTGTTGTGGACCGATTTCGGCATCACCTACCTGCGGCTCAACACCGATACCCAGCATCTCGCCTATGTGCTCAAGCCCGGCGAGACTGCCGCCCCGGCGGGGCTGCGCGCTGGCCTTGCGAACAGCAACCGGGTGCAGGACTTCCTCACCCGCGCATTCAAGGTGGGGCGCAGCGGCAACGAGGCGCTGGCGCTGGCGCGCGCCGATGCGATGGCGGCGGGGCTTGATCCGTCGATCTACACCCACCCCATCGGCAGCCACGGCCACGGCGCAGGGCCATCGATCGGGTTCTGGGACAATCAGAAGCCCGACCCGCGCGGCGCGGGGCCGATCCGCGCCAACACCGCGTGGTCGATCGAGCTAACGTCTTATGCGAACGTTCCCGAATGGGGCGGCCAGCGCATCGATTTCCGGACCGAAGAGGACGCCTTCTTCGACGGCGCGACCGTGCGCTATATCGACGGGCGGCAGACCGCAATTACGCTGATCCCTTCGGCAAACTGAATGCATCTGTGGCTGCATCAAGCAGCGCCGCATAATTGCCTGAAACCTGCAGTAGGGGTCAGGACTGCTTCTTCAAGAAGGACATTCCCATGCCCCTGCTTCTGTGCCCCAACGACAACAGCGCCATGCAGACCATCGACCGCGACGGCGTGCAGTTTGACATGTGCCCATCGTGCCGCGGCGTCTGGCTTGACCGGGGGGAGTTGGAAAAGCTGATGGACGCCGCTGCGCAGGCCAGCCCCGCGCCCGCCGTTCGCCCGTCTACGCCGCCGCCGCAGACGCCGCAGCCCGGCTTCAGCGGATACGGCGAAGCCGGAGAGCGCGGCGAGTATGGCGAGCGCGGCGAGTATGGCGAGCGCGGCGAATACGGCGGTTATCGCAAGAAGCGCGGATCGATATTCGACATTTTCGATTGAGCCTCGCGCTTTGGTGCGCGGCGGATGTCAGCGCGCGGACGCGGCCTTCGACGACGATCCGATCCCGCGCGCGCGGGTGCTGACCTTCCACACTTCGGTGCCCGAGGTGATATACAGGTCGGACAAGTCCGGCCCCGCCCAGCCGACATTGGTCGCCCGGATCGGCAGTTCGAGTGTGGCGACCCGCGTGCCATCGGGCGCGATCACGCAGACACCAGCCGGGCAGGTAGCGAACACCCGGCCCGCGCTATCCACCCGCAAGCCATCGACCGGAAACGTCTTTCCTTCCAGTGCCAAGTCGGCCAGCAATCGCTTGCCGCTCGCGCTGCCATCGGCGGCGAGCGTGTAGGCCCAGACCATGTTGGTCGCCGAATCGCTGACATAGAGCGTGGCTTCATCGGGCGAGAGCGCGATGCCGTTGGGACGTTCGAGCGCATCGTCGATCAGTGTCATCGCGCCCGTCGTCTCGTGGAAGGTGAACACCCCGTTGAAGCCGACCTCGGCCGTACGTTGCACCCCGTTATATGCGCTGTTCAAGCCATAGGGCGGATCGGTGAACGCAATCAGCCCGTCCGAACGCACGATAACATCGTTGGGGCTGTTGAGATGCTTGCCCTGATAGGCGGCCACCACGGTCATCCGCCCGCCCTCCGGGGTCCAGCGGGTGATTTCGCCGCTGCCATGCTCGGCATTGAGCAGCGCGCCGCCAAGGTCGAAGGTGTGGCCGTTGGCGCGCGATGATGGCGTGTAGAGGACGCGGGGCGCGCCCTCACCGGGGATGAGCACATAAACGGTATCGCCGGAGATATCGCTGAAAATCACCCGCGCTCCGTCCCACGCGGGGCCTTCGGTGAAGCTGTATCCTTGCCCCACCTTTTCCAGGCTGCCGGGGACGAACACGCCGTCATCGGCCACCGGCCAAGGATCGGGCACCTGCGCACAGGCGCTGCCCGCCGCTAGCGCCGACGCTACCGCGATCAATCCCCATGCCTTGCCCATCTGCGCGTTCCTTCTAGCCGTGTCTGCGCAGCAACCTGCCCTGTCGTATCGCCGTGCGCCAGCACTTTTGAGGGGAAGCGCGCCCTTGCCAGCCGGGACGCTCAGGGGCATTGGGAGCGCCACACAGGAGACCCAATCCCATGCGTCAGATCGACCACTTCATTGTCGGCGACAGCCCCGCCCCGTCCCGCAAACACGCCATCTGGAACCCCTCGACCGGCGAAGTCCAGGCCGAGGTTGCGCTGGGCGATGCGGCGCTGCTGGACCATGCGGTCGAGGCCGCCAAGCGCGTCCAGCCCGCATGGGCCGCCACCAATCCGCAGCGCCGCGCGCGGGTGATGTTCGCTTACAAGCAGCTGATCGAAGACAACCTGCAAAGCCTCGCAGAAATGCTCTCGAGCGAGCATGGCAAGACCGTCCCCGACGCCAAGGGCGATGTGCAGCGCGGGCTCGAAGTGATCGAATATGCCTGCGGCCTCCCCCAAATCATGAAGGGCGAATATACCCATGGCGCAGGGCCGGGGATCGATGTCTATTCGATGCGCCAGCCGCTCGGCATCGGGGTCGGCATCACCCCGTTCAACTTTCCGGCGATGATCCCGATGTGGATGTTCGGCATGGCGTGTGCGGCAGGCAATGCCTTCATCCTGAAGCCCTCGGAACGCGATCCCAGCGTGCCGGTGCGGCTGGCCGAACTGTTCCTCGAAGCGGGCGCGCCGGAAGGTCTGTTGCAGGTCGTCCACGGCGACAAGGAGATGGTCGACGCGATCCTCGACCACCCCGATATCGCCGCGATCAGCTTTGTGGGTTCGTCCGACATTGCGCAATACATCTACGCGCGCGGCACCGCCAACAACAAGCGCGTGCAGGCATTCGGCGGCGCGAAGAACCACGGGATCGTGCTTCCTGATGCTGACTTGGATCAGGTGGTCAATGACCTGACCGGCGCAGCCTTCGGTTCGGCGGGCGAACGCTGTATGGCGCTGCCCGTAGTGGTGCCAGTTGGCGAGGAGACCGCCGAACGGCTCAGGGAAAAGCTGATCCCCGCGATCCACGCCCTGCGCATCGGCGTCTCCAACGATCCCGAAGCGCACTACGGCCCCGTGGTCACGCCCGAACACAAGGCGCGGATCGAACAATGGATCACCATCGCCGAGGATGAAGGCGCCGAGATCGTGATCGACGGGCGTGGGTTCAGCTTGCAGGGGCACGAGAAGGGCTTCTTCGTCGGCCCGACGCTGATCGACCGCGTGACCACGCAGATGAAGTCCTATCAGGAGGAGATCTTCGGCCCCGTGCTTCAGATCGTACGCGCAGCGGACTTCGAGGAGGCGGTGCGGCTACCGTCCGAACATCAATATGGCAACGGGGTCGCGATCTTCACCCGCAACGGCCACGCCGCGCGCGAATTCGCCGCGCGCGTCAATGTCGGCATGGTCGGGATCAACGTGCCGATCCCGGTGCCAGTCGCCTACCACTCGTTCGGCGGGTGGAAGCGGTCCGGCTTCGGCGACATCGACCAGTATGGCACCGAGGGCCTCAGGTTCTGGACCAAGAACAAGAAGATCACGCAGCGCTGGCCCGACGGGGGCGGCGACGGCTCGAACGCCTTCATCATCCCCACAATGGGGTGAGCATCGTCAGAGCCTTCATGCTGGCGCTATGCGCGATGATCCTGCCGCTCGCGCCAGCCGCCGCGCAGGCATCGGCGACTGACAAGCGCATCGCGCTTTCGTTTGACGACGTCCCGCGCGCGGCAGGGGCGTTCTTCACGCCTGACGAACGGGCGCAGCGGATCATCGCCGCCTTGCGCGAGGCGGAAGTGGAACAGGCCGCGTTCTTCGTCACCACCGGACGGCTTGATCACCGCGATGGTGCTGGCGGCGAGGCGCGGATTGCGGCCTATGTCGCCGCAGGCCATGTGATCGCCAATCACAGCCATGATCACACCCGTCTGAGCCAGACCGACGCCGCCGACTACCTCGCCGATCTCGACCGCGCCGGGGCTTGGCTTGCCGGGCGAGCAGGCTATCGGCCGTGGTTCCGCTTCCCTTATCTGGACGAAGGCGGCCGCGACAAGGCCAAACGTGATGCCGTGCGCGAGGGGTTGGCGCTGCGCGGCCTGCGCAATGGCTATGTCACGGCTGATGGATCCGACTGGCACCTTGAACAGCTGACGCTTGACGCCCGGCGCGATGGCAAGGCGATGGACATGCCAGCGTTGCGCAAGCTCTACCTGCAATCGCAACTGAGCGGCGTCGCCTATCACGAAGCGCTGGCCCGGCGCACGATGGGGCGTGTCCCGCCGCAGATGCTGTTGCTGCACGAAACCGATCTTGCGGCGCTGTTCATCGCCGAACTGGTGACAGAACTGCGGCGCGATGGCTGGACCATCATCACCGCAGACAAAGCCTATGCCGATGCCGAACTGGCAGCCGCCATGCCCGATGTGCCCGTTTCCGCGGGCACCCTGACCGGAACGATGGCATGGGAGCAGGGCGTGCAGCCGCCGCTCAGCGCGATCGCGATAGGCACCGAGATGATGGGTTGGCTGTTCGCCCAGCGGGTGTTGGCGGCGCCCTGAGCCTGTTGAAAGCAGAGCTGGCCCAATGGGGTCAACGGCTGCTTCCGACAGGGCCACGACGAACGGGACTGGGTTGGCGCTAACTCACCCCTCGAACGCCAGTTTGGGCTTCCGCGCCGCGCCTGTTTCATCAAGCCGCCGCCGCGGAGCATAGTAAGGTGCCTGCTTCAGCGCCTGATCACCCGCCAGCGCACGTTCGACCACCGCGCGGAAGGCGGTGATGAACTGGTCGATAGTCGCCTTGCTTTCAGTCTCGGTCGGCTCGACCAGCATCGCGCCGTGCACCACCAGTGGGAAATACACCGTCATCGGGTGATAGCCTTCGTCGATCAGCCCCTTGGCGACATCGAGCGTGGTCAGCCCTTCGGTGAAGTCCTTGTCGCCGAACAGCGCCTCATGCATGCACGGGCCACTTTCTGCGAACGGCGCGTGGAGGATATCTTCCATCGAGCGCAGGATGTAATTGGCGTTGAGCACCGCATCCTCGGCCACTTGCTTAAGGCCATCGGCGCCGTGGCTAAGCATGTAGGTGAGCGCGCGGGTGAACATCCCCATCTGCCCGTGGAAAGCGGTCATCCGGCCAAAGCTCGCCAGCGGTCCGCCGAAATGCTCGCGCTCGAATGCCTCGGCGTCGCCTTCCTCGATCAGGTGGACCACCCCATCCTTGGTCCTTGCCGTATAGGGCAGCGGCATGAACGGGGCGAGCGCCTCGGACAAAACCACCGGCCCCGACCCCGGTCCGCCGCCGCCATGCGGGGTGGAAAAGGTCTTGTGCAGGTTGATGTGCATCGCATCGACACCAAGGTCGCCCGGGCGCACTTTGCCGACGATCGCGTTGAAGTTGGCCCCGTCGCAATAGACATAAGCCCCGGCGGCGTGGACGGCATCGGCGATTTCACGGAAGTCTTTCTCGAACAAGCCGCAGGTGTTGGGGTTGGTGATCATCACCGCTGCGATATCCGGCCCAAGCCGTGCCTTCAGCGCCGCGACATCGACCCGGCCTTCAGGGGTCGCGGGAATATCCTCGACCCGGTAATTGGCGAAGGCGGCGGTGGCGGGGTTAGTGCCGTGGGCACTTTCGGGCACCAGCACCACTTCGCGCGCATCGCCGCGCGCTTCATGCGCGGCGCGGATCGCGAGGATCCCGCACAGCTCGCCATGCGCGCCGGCCTTGGGGCTCATGGCAACACTGTGCATCCCGGTCAGCGCGATCAGCCAATGTGCAAGCTCGTTCATCACTTCGAGCGCGCCCTGCACAGTCGAAACCGGTTGCAGCGGGTGGATATCGGCAAACCCGGGCAGCCGCGCGAGCTTTTCGTTGAGGCGCGGGTTGTGCTTCATGGTGCAGGATCCGAGCGGGAAGAACCCGAGGTCGATCCCGTAATTCTGGCGGCTCAACCGGGTATAGTGGCGCACCGTCTCGGGCTCGGTCAGGCCGACAAGGCCGATGGCGGCGCTGCGCTCCAGCCCGCCCAAGCGGTTGGGGGCGCTGGCGTCGATGTCGGGCAGATCAACCCCGGTCACATCCGCGCGACCGATTTCGAACAGCAGCGGCTCTTCGAGCATCAGCGCGCGGTTGCCGGTGGTGGTCGAGGGACCGTTGTGCATCCCGTCTTCGGATACGATCATTGCAGGCTTCCAGCCAGACTGGTTGGGGGCGTTCATCACACGGTCTCCTTGATGCTGGCTTCGAGTTCCTGGGCGAGGCGTTCGATATCGTCTTCGGTGGTCGTCTCAGTCACTGCGACCAGCAGCGCGTGTTCAAGATTTGCGACGCCAGCATAGAGCCGCCCGAGCGACACCCCGCCGAGCACGCCGCGATCCGCCAGATCGCGCACGATGTCGCGCGCAGGCTTGCCGTCGAGGATCAGCGTGAACTCGTTGAAGAACGCATTGTTGAGCACGCGAACCCCCGGCACCTTGGCCAGCCGCTCGGCCGCGATACACGCGAGCCGGTGGTTTTCCGCCGCCAGTTCGCGCAGGCCCCGCTCGCCCAGCAGCGTCATGTGGACGGTGAAAGCGAGCGCGCACAGGCCCGAATTGGTGCAGATGTTGCTGGTCGCCTTCTCGCGCCGAATGTGCTGCTCGCGGGTCGAGAGCGTCAGCACGAAGCCGCGCTTGCCTTCGGCGTCCGTCGTCTCGCCGCATAGGCGGCCGGGCATCTGGCGCACATGCTTGGGATCGCGCACCGCGAACAGGCCAAGGTATGGCCCGCCAAATTGCAGCCCCACGCCGAGCGATTGCCCTTCGCCCACCACGATATCCGCGCCCATTTCCCCCGGCGATTTGCACGCGCCCAGCGCCACCGGCTCGGTGTTCACCACCACGAGCAGAGCGCCCTTGGCATGCGCGGCTTCGGCAACGGCGGACAGATCGAACACGCGTCCCAGAATGTCGGGATATTGTACCACTACGCAGGCCGTGTCCTCGTCGATCCGTGCCATCAGCCCGTCAAGATCAGGCTCAGCGGTGATCGCGGGCAGCGCGTCTGCGATGGTATCACCGGTGAAATGCGCCATGGTCTTGACCACCTGAGCATAGTGAGGGTGCAGCGCGCCCGACAGCACCGCGCGGCTGCGGCGGGTCACGCGGGTCGCCATCGCCACCGCTTCCCAGCACGCGGTCGAGCCATCATAGAGTGAAGCATTCGCCACCGCGCAGCCATACAGCCGCGCGACCTGCGTCTGGAACTCGAACAGCATCTGCAAGGTGCCTTGCGCGATTTCGGGCTGATACGGGGTGTAGGCGGTCAGGAACTCGCCGCGCTGGATGATGGTATCGACGCTGGCCGGAACGTGGTGACGGTATGCACCCGCGCCAAGGAAGAACGGGACTTCGCCCGCCACCAGGTTCTTCGCCGCCAGTTTCTTCATGTGGCGTTCGACCGCCATCTCGCTGGCATGCATCGGCAAGCCGTGGATCGGGCCGTCCAAGCGGGCGATTTCGGGCACGTCGACGAACAGGTCATCAACCGTGGCCGCGCCGATTTTTTCGAGCATCGCGGTCCGGTCAGTATCGGTCAGAGGAAGGTAGCGCATGGGTTTGGGGTGTCCGTGGCTGGTGTGGGGTTGGGAGGTGAAAGGTCAGGCGGGGTTAGGGGCGGCGCTGAGCTGCGCCAGATCGGCGAGCGTCCCGGCGAACCGCGCCGGGCCGGTGTGTGACGTGCGCATCCACGGGGCGAGCCAGATACGATAACCCGCATCGCGCACCCGGTGGCAAAAGGCGTAATCGTCGGACAGCAAGTGTCCGGTCGCTGGATCGATCAGCGGCTGGAACAACGCGGTCAGGGTAGCCTGCGCAACCCCGCTATCACGGTCGAGCTGATCGGCGGCGTAGTGTAACTCCGGATGGCGTGCGCACAGCGTTTCGATAACGTCGCGGCGGATCGCCATCAGCCCGGTGCCGACCCGCGCGACCTCAAGCGGCTCATCGACCCGGAAGTTCCCATTCGGATCGAGCGGTTCGAGCGCGAACACGCCCGAAAACCGCTCCAACGCCGCCGGGTTGCCAGCCCCAAGCCCCTTGGCTGCGGCCGATGCGACCAACTGCCAGTTGGTGCGCCGCTTGGGGCACGGCGCACCGACCACCGCAAGGCGATCGTCGGCCTGCATCTGGGTGACAAGATCGAGCAACTCCTCGGGCACGAAGCCAATATCGCCATCGACAAACACCAGATGCGTCGCATCCGATTGCAGGAAGGCGGCGGCGAGCACATTGCGCGCCCGGTCGATCACTGCATTGTTGCTGAGCCAGGCGAAGCTGCACCCGGCGCCGGCCCGCTCCGCTGCACCCGTCAACCCGATCACGCTGCGCAGGTAATCGGCCTCGGCACCGCTATAAAGCGGGGTCGCGACCATCAACCGGCGCTCCGGCGTGTCAGGCTCGCGCGTGATCGTGACGGGCGGCGCGTCGCTCATAGGCTTTCGACGAAAGCCTTGTAGCTGTCTTCGTCCATCAGCGCGTCAAGCTCGCCTTCATCGGCGATGGTCATCTTGAAGAACCAGCCCCCGTCCTCCGGCGCGGAGTTAGCCAGCGCCGGGTCTTCCTCGAGCGCGGGGTTAACCTCGGTGATCTCGCCCGTGATCGGGGCGTAGACGTCGGAGGCGGCCTTGACGCTTTCGACCACGGCAGCATCCTTGCCCTGTTCGATCAGCGCGCCGACCACGGGCAGTTCAACGAACACAATGTCGCCCAATTGGGCCTGTGCATATTCGGTGATACCGACCGTTGCGACATCGTCCTCGACATCGATCCATTCGTGTTCATCGGTGTAGTAACGCGGCATGGTTCAACTCCCTCGGTAATAACGGTGGGGGACAAAAGGTGTGGGGGCGACGACAGCGGTAAGGCGCTTGCCCCGGACCTCGATCTCGAGCGCAGTGCCCGGCGCGGCGTGCGCGGCGGCGACATAGGCCATTGCAATCGGTGCGCCGAGCGTAGGCGAAAAGCCGCCGCTGGTGACGGTTCCGACGCGGTCGCTGCCAGCAAAAACCTCAGCCCCTTCGCGGGCGGGCAGGCGGCCACCGAGCTTAAGCCCGACCCAGCGGCGCGCGGTGCCCTTGGCGATGTCGCGGATGATACGGTCAGCGCCGGGGAAGCCACCTTCAGAACGGCGGCGTTTGTTGATGCCGAAGATGAGGCCCGCTTCGATCGGCGAAGTCTCGGGCGACATGTCGTGGCCATACAGCGGCAGGCCGGCTTCAAGCCGAAGCGAATCGCGCGCTCCGAGGCCGATGGGCTGCACTTCCGGCTCGGCGCACAGCAGGTCGGCGATTGCGGCTGCTGCTGCAGCGGGGAGCGAGATTTCGAACCCGTCCTCACCGGTGTAGCCCGCCCGCGCGATGGTTACGTCATAGCCCGCGATGGTGAAGCGGCCGAACCGCATGAAGGTCAGCGCGCTCAGCGGATATTCGCCCTCGGCGTGCCGGGCCAGCGCATCGGCAGCCTTGGGCCCCTGCAAGGCCAGCAGCGCGTGTTCGTCCATATGATGGAGCGTGATATCGTCGGGCAGTGCCTCACGCAGGGTGCCGATATCGTCCCATTTGGTGGCGCCGTTGACCACCAGGTAAAGTGCCTCGGGCCAGCGTGAGACCATCAGGTCATCAAGCACGCCGCCGGCTTCATCGAGCAGCAGCGAATAGCGTTGCTGGCCAAGTTTCAGCGTGCTGAGGTCAATCGGGAGCACGGACTCAATTGCCGCATCGAGATCGGGGCCGGACAGCACCAGTTGGCCCATGTGGCTGACATCGAACAGGCCCGCACTTTCCCGCGTCCAGTTATGTTCGGCGACAATGCCCCCGAACGGGCCGGCATACTGGATCGGCATCTCGTAGCCCGCAAACGGCACCATCCGCGCCCCGCGCGCGCGGTGCCACGCATCCAGCGGCAACGCGTCCAGCGGCAGGTCTTCGAGATGTTCCCCAAAATCTTCTGGGCTTTCGTGGTCGGTCACAGGTGAGCTATCCCCAGCAGAAAACGGCAGTAGGGACGGAGCCAAAGGCACCGCCACGATCCTACCCCCTCTGTCGGGTGACCTGAGAGACTGAACCCTCACCGCCAAACCGGGCGCGAGAGTCTTACCCCTTCGGTGGCCGCGGACGCATTGTCCGAGGCGCTTTCCAGAGTGTCACGCAGCCGAGCGGTCCGGTGGCCTGAGAGTTTCCGGGGCGGTTGCTCCTTCGGCGCCGTACCCTTTTTGACAAGGGAATCGGGCTCTCCCGCTCGCCTGCCCGCAACAGAATCGCTTCTGTGCGGAAGACGCCTACAGCCCTGCGCGAATTGCTGCACCGCGTCAATCGGGGGAGTGTCGGTTTGTCCGGCACAAATGGCATTTGCCCGCAAATCCGGTGTTGGAGGCTTAAAGCCCCCCCTTTGCCGCCATCGCCAGCGCGCGCGCCATCAGCGCCTGTTCGCGCGCGGTGAAGCCACCGGTGTCCTCGCCGCCTGCCGGGGGCGGGACCTGCGTGAGGAAGTAGGCAAAGCCCCGGCCCGTGCCGAGGTCGAACCACAGGCCCGATTGCAGGCCGTAAGCTTCGCCCGAATGGCCCACCCTTGCCTTGCCGTCGCCGAACAGTTCGTCCCGGCAAGTCGCCGGCTTGGGCTGCTCCGCATTGGCCCACAGCGCTTGGGGCGAATCGATGATCTGCAGATGCATGCCATAGATGCAGAAGAATTCCTGACCGGGATGAAAACTCGTGTTCCACGCGCGGTCAAAGCCTTGCTTCGCACGATCCGAGAAGAATGCACCGTCTTCACCGAACGCCTGCCCGATCTTGGCGAGGTCAAGCATCCCGATCCGCACCCCGCCCTGCGGCGAGAAGATCGAGGCGTTGGTGCCAGGGACATAGGCATCAAGGTCGCACGCCTGCCCTTGCGCCACGGGGATCGTGCAGGCGGTCGGCAGCCTGCCCGGCCCGTCCACCGCGATCTCTCCGGTGTGGCGGTAGAGCGTCACCTTGCGGGCCTGCATATCCGCATCGCAGCCGATCCAGATGAAACACGCCTTCACCCCCAGCGGGGCAAATACCAGCCGCTCCACCAGCCGGTCATACCGCTCGCCCGACGCCGCTTCGAGCGCGGTGGCGACCAGCGGCGAGCCGAGATTTGCATATTCGAACACCGCCTCGCCCGGAGGGCCGACATCGCGCCACGCGGCGGGGTCAGAGAGTTTCGCCTCCAGGCTCTCGCCCAGCGGGATGGAATAACCCGCCGCGTCGCTCAACCCAGCGCGGTGCGACATAAGGTGCGCCAGCGTCACCGGCGACCTCGGGTGATAAGGCGAGCGCAGCCGCCAGCCGAGATAGTCGGAAACATCGCGGTCGAGATCGACCTTCCCCTCGTCCATCAGCCGCAGCGCGGTAAGCGCCATGATGAGCTTGGAAATGCTGGCGATCCGCACTGGATCATTGGCTTCAAGTGCACGGCCTGTTTCTTTGCTAGCCAGCCCCTCGACGATCAGCGGGCGGATCGTCTCGCGGTCGAATGCGACAACAACCGTCGCGGGCGGCGGCGCGGCGTCCTGCGCCGCGAGGGGCGCGAGCGCGGCGAGGAGCGCGCCAAGGAGCATTGGGGCAGCGATGAGACGGCGGATCATGCTATGCATCATCGCCGCCACGCCGTCCGCGTCAATCGAGATTCGGCCGCAGCCAGCGTTCGGCCGTCGCCAGATCGACCCCGCGCCGCTCCGCGTAATCCTCAACCTGATCGCGGCCGACCCGTGCCACGCCGAAATACGCGGCCTCCGGATGACCGAAATAGAACCCCGAAACGGCTGCCGTCGGCCACATGGCGAAGCTTTCGGTCAGCGTCAGGCCCACATTGGCAGGGGCATCAAGCAGGTCGAATAGGATCGGCTTGAGGCTGTGATCGGGGCACGCGGGGTAGCCTGGCGCCGGGCGAATGCCGCGATATTGCTCCTTGATCAGCGCCTCGCTGGTGAGCTGTTCGCCCGGCGCATAGGCCCACAAGTTGGTGCGCACATGCTGGTGCAGCGCTTCGGCGAAAGCTTCGGCGAACCGGTCGGCTAGCGCCTTCAAGAGGATGTCGGAATAATCATCTTTGTCGGCCTGAAACCGCTCACTGTGCGAGTCGATCCCGTGGATGCCGACCGCAAAGCCGCCGATCCAGTCGCCCGAGGGGTCGATGAAATCGGCAAGGCACATGTTGGGCCGCTCGCGCGATTTCTTGACCTGCTGGCGCAGCATCGGGAGGCGCGCGCCATTGTCGAGCACCACGTCATCGCCGTCACGCCCGCACGGCCACAGGCCCGCCGCGCCGCGCGCAGTCAGCCACTTTTCGGCGATGATCTGGTCAAGCATCGCGTTGGCATCGGCGAACAAATGCGTCGCGGTTTCGCCGACCACCTCGTCGGTCAAGATGGCGGGGTAATTGCCGTGGAGTTCCCAGGCGCGGAAGAACGGAGTCCAGTCGATAAAGCTGCGCAGGTGTTCCAGCGACCAGTCAGGGAACACATGCACCCCCGGCTGCGCGGGCTCGGCAGGCTTATCGGCGAACGCCGCCGGAAAGGCATTGGCGCGCGCTTCGGCCAAGCTCAGCCGCGCGCTCACTGTTTTGCCTGCGCGGGCATCGCGCACGCCGATATATTCATCCTCAACTTCGGCAACATAGCCATCGCGCTGAGTGTCGGACAGCAGCTTGGACGCCACCCCCACCGCGCGGCTCGCGTCGAGCACGTGGATCACCGGGCCTTCGTAGGCCGGATCGATGCGCAGCGCGGTGTGCACCTTGCTGGTGGTCGCCCCGCCGATCAGCAGCGGCATGGTCATTCCTGCACGCTGCATTTCCTCGGCGACCGTGACCATCTCGTCAAGGCTAGGCGTGATCAGGCCCGACAACCCGATCATATCGGCCTTGTTGTCGTTGGCGCTGGCAAGGATCGTCGGCCACGGCACCATGACGCCAAGGTCGATCACATCATAGCCATTGCACTGCAGCACTACCCCCACGATGTTCTTACCAATATCGTGGACGTCGCCCTTGACGGTCGCCATGATGATCTTGCCCTTGGCCTTGCGCTCGGCCTCGGGAAGCAGGTCTTTCTCGGCCTCGATGTAGGGAATGAGGTGGGCGACCGCTTTCTTCATCACGCGCGCGGACTTGACCACTTGGGGCAGGAACATCTTGCCGCTGCCGAACAGGTCGCCGACCACGTTCATCCCGTCCATCAACGGGCCCTCGATCACTTCGATCGGGCGGCCGCCATTGGCCGCGCGCGCGGCGCGGGCTTCTTCGGTGTCTTCGACGACATAGGCGTCGATGCCCTTGACCAGCGCGTGCTCCAGCCGCCGTTCAACCGGCCAGCCGCGCCATTCCTCGGCGGCCTTTTCGTCGGCGATGCTCACGCCCTTGTAGCTTTCGGCAAGGTCGATCAGGCGTTCGGTCGAATCCGGACGGCGCGCGAGGATCACGTCCTCGCAGGCCTCGCGCAAGGCCGGGTCGATCTGGTCGTAAACGTCGAGCTGGCCCGCGTTGACGATCGCCATGTCGAGCCCGGCGGGGATCGCATGATACAGGAACACCGAATGCATCGCGCGGCGCACGGTTTCATTGCCGCGGAAGCTGAACGAGAGGTTCGATAGACCGCCCGAAGTCTTGGCATGGGGGCACTGCGCCTTGATCTCGCGCACCGCTTCGAGGAAATCGAGGCCATAGCGGTCATGCTCCTCGATCCCGGTGGCGACCGCGAAGATGTTGGGATCGAAGATGATGTCTTCGGGCGGGAAGCCCTCGGCCACCAGCAAATCATAAGCGCGTTTGCAGATCTCGATCTTGCGCTGCTTGGTATCGGCCTGCCCCAATTCGTCGAACGCCATGACGACCACCGCCGCGCCGTAATCCATGCACACCCGCGCGTGTTCGAGGAACTGCGCCTCGCCTTCCTTCATGCTGATCGAATTAACGATCGGCTTGCCGCTGACGCACTTCAGACCCGCTTCGATCACATGGAATTTCGACGAATCGACCATCACCGGCACGCGCGCAATGTCCGGTTCGGCAGCGATCAGTTTGAGGAACGTCGTCATTGCGTGGACCGCGTCGAGCAGCCCTTCGTCCATGTTGACGTCGATCACCTGCGCGCCGTTTTCGACCTGCTGGCGCGCGACTTCGACGGCGGCCGGGTAATCGCCCGCCATGATCAGCTTCTTGAACGCGGCAGAGCCGGTGACGTTGGTGCGCTCACCGATATTGATGAAGCGCGAGGAAGAGGTAGGTTCGGTCACGTACAATCTTTCAGTTCGATTCAGGCCGTCACAAACGCCTCGAGCCCCGCGAGGCGCATCGCCGGTTCGGGCTCGGGCACTGCGCGCGGAGTGGATGCGGCGACTGCCCGCGCAATCGCGGCGATGTGCGCCGGCGACGAACCGCAGCAACCGCCAAGGATATTGACCTGACCATGATCGGCCCAGTCCGCCACCAGCGCGGCGGTCGTCTCGGGCGCTTCGTCATATTCGCCGAGTTCATTGGGCAGGCCCGCATTGGGGTAGATCATCAACAGCGTATCGGCGATCTGCGAGAGCACCTTGACATGCGGGCGCAACTGCTCCGCGCCAAAGCTGCAATTGAGGCCGATGGTGATCGGCTTGGCGTGGCGCACCGCGTACCAGAACGCCTCGACCGTGTGGCCCGACAGGTTGCGTCCCGACAGGTCGGTCAGAGTCATCGAGATCATCACCGGGACATCGCGCCCCAAGTCGCGCTCGAGCTGCTTGACGGCCATGATCCCGGCCTTGGCGTTGAGGGTGTCGAACACGGTTTCGATCAGGATGAAATCGACACCCCCTTCGATCAGCGCGGCGGCCTGATCCTTGTAGACCGCGACCAGCTCGTCGAAATCGATCTCGCGGTAACCCGGGTCTTCGACATCGGGGCTGAGCGACAAGGTCTTGTTGGTCGGGCCGATCGCGCCTGCGACAAACCGCGGGCGGCCGTCTTTGGCGGCATATTCATCTGCCAGCGCGCGCGCGATTTTGCCGCTGGCGATGTTGATATCGGCGACCAGACCTTCCGCGGCGTAATCGGCCTGGCTGATGCGGTTGGCCGAGAAGGTGTTGGTCGAAATCACATCCGATCCGGCATCGAGATAGGCGCGGGTGATATCGCCGATCACGTCCGGGCGGGTCAGCGCGAGGATGTCATTATTGCCCTTCTGATCGGCGGGCAGGCCCAGATCGCCCGCGTAATCGGCCTCGGTCAGCTTGCGGTTCTGGATCTGCGTGCCGAACGCCCCGTCGAAGATCAGAACGCGGTCCTGCGCGGCAGCGACCAATTGCTGACGGGCGCTCATGCGGCTTCTCCAACACGATCGGTATTCTGGGGGCGCTTCCCGAGCATGTGACAGATCGCATAGGCAAGCTCGGGGCGATTGAGGGTGTAGAAGTGGAAATCGCGCACCCCGCCGGCATACAAGCGGCGGCACAATTCGGCAGCGACGGTTGCTGCGACCAACTGGCGCGCGGCGGGCTGTTCGTCGAGGCCTTCGAAAAGGCCGTCCATCCACGCCGGGATCTCGGCCCCGCAGGCGGCGGCGAACTTGCGTGCCTGCGCAACGTTGGTGACCGGCAGGATGCCCGGCAGGATCGGCGCATCGATCCCGGTCGCCGCGCAAGCATCGCGGAACCGGAAGAACGCTTCGGGAAAGAAGAAGAACTGGCTGATCGCGCGGCTGGCGCCGGCATCCAGCTTGCGCTTGAGGTTGTCGATATCGTCCTGCGGGCTCAGCGCATCGGGGTGGGTTTCGGGATAGGCAGCGACCGAGATGTCGAAATCGGCGATGTCTTTAAGCCCTGCGACCAGTTCAGCGGCGCTGGCGAAACCTTCGGGGTGCGGTGTAAACGGCGCGCCGGGTTCACCCGCATCGCCGCGCAGCGCGACGATGTGGCGCACGCCTGCCTCCCAATATTGTTCGGCGACCTCGCGGATTTCTGCCTTGGATGCCGCAACGCAGGTAAGGTGCGCGGCGGCCGGCAGCCCCGCTTCGCCGATGATCCGCGCGACCGTGGCGTGGGTGCGCTCACGCGTCGATCCGCCTGCGCCGTAAGTAACCGACACGAAACTCGGGCCAAGCGGGCGCAGCTGCGTGACCGCTTCCCACAGCTGCTCCTCCATTTTCTCGCTTTTGGGCGGGAAGAACTCGAAACTCACCGCGACATCCCCCGGCAGGCCGGAAAACAGCGGAACATCGGTTGCGGTGCGGTATTCGTGGAGTTGGTTGAGCGTCGGGGTCATCAGACGGTTTCCGTGGCGGTTGCGGGGGTCTTGGAGGCGGTGGATCTTGCGGCGGCGGCGGCGCGGCGTTTGCCGAGCCAGATCTTGACGATCAGCGCCCCGCCTTCAAGCGCCAGCGGGGCACTGCTAACAAACCCTGACGCGCGCAGCAGTTCCGCCATCTGGCGATCGGAAAAGCCCAGACGCGCGTGCTGGTGGCGGGTGCGCAGCTCTTCGTGATCGTGGCCAGCGAAGTCGACGATCGCGATCCGCCCGCCGGGCCGCAGCACCCGCGCCGCCTCGGCCAACGCCGGAGCGGGATCGGGAGCGAAGTGCAGCACCTGATGCAGCACCACCGTGTCAAAGCTGGCGGCAGCAAACGGCAGGTCGGCAAAATCGCCCTGCACCAGCTCGATCTGCGCGGTCGGCAGGTGCTGGAGCTTGGCGCGCGCCACCCGCAGCATCTCGAGGTTCTTGTCGAGCGCGACGATCCGCTCGGCGCGGACGGCGAACAATTCGGCCATGCGACCAGTGCCGGTGCCGATATCAAGCAACGTGCCAACCGGGGCATCGGCCAGCGCATCGACGAGGCGGCATTCGACTTCGGCATCGGCGCTGTGGAGCGCGCGCAAGTCGTCCCACTCGCCGGCATGGCGGGCGAAGTAAAGTCCGGCAGCCGCCTCTCGGGCTTCGCGAATCGCGGCAAGTTTTTTGCGGTCGGTCTCGCACAGCGCGGCGAATTCGCGGTCGGCGCCTTGCGCGACGGTGAGTACCCGCTGGACTGCCTCGATAACCGGGGCGGTGTGCGCATCAGCCTCGACCTGCCGCAGGAACACCCAACTGCCCTCGCGGCGGCGCTCGGCCAGCCCGGCATCGCACAGGATGCCGACATGGCGCGAAACGCGCGGCTGGCTCTGGCCCAGCACCTGTGCCAGCTCGCCCACGGCCAACTCCATCGCCCCCAATAGCCGGGCGATACGCAGCCGGGTCGGATCGCTGAGCGCCTTGAAGATGTCCTCGATCACCATGTCCGGGCATCATATAAAGATATTTTTATATGTGTAAATCGTCCCCGATAGGGGAAAGCCCGCAAATTCGCTTTCAGGCGCCGCCGAAACGGGCTCGCTCAGCCAAAGCTGATCGGCGCTGCGCCGCTGGTTGCGCGAAACTGCTCGGCCCGGGCGGGCAGGTCGGAGGTGGTGTTGTAGCGCACCACCGCCGCGTCGATCGCAGGCGTCGCCGCGTGCGTGCTGACCGCGACCAGGCACCCGCCAAAGCCCGCACCGGTCAGCCGCACGCCGCCTGCATCCCCCAGCGCCTCGCCGACCAGCGCCGCAAGCTGATCGATCTGCGGCAACGAGACCTCGAAATCGCCCGATAGCGACAGATGCGCCTCGCGCATCAGCGCCGCCAGCACCGCAGTGTCACCCTGGGCCAGCGCCACCGCCACGGGCTCGACCCGCGCGATCTCGCCGACCACGTGCCGCGCGCGGGCGTAGAGCGTCTGGTTAAGCGTGCCAAAGGCGGCCTCGAGCATCGCGGAATCGCAATCGCGCAAAGCAGCAACGCCGAAATGCCGCGCCGCCGCCTCGCATTCGGCACGGCGCTCATTGAAGGCGCTCTCAGTCAGGCTGCGGCGCAGGCCGGAGTCGATCACGGTGATTGCCAGTGAAGGGTGGATCGGGATCGGCATGTGCTGGAGCGTGCGGCAGTCGAGCAGCAACGCGGTGTCGGCCATGCTCGCCGCCGCGGCCATCTGGTCCATGATCCCGCAGGCGCAGCCGACAAAATCATTCTCGGCAAATTGCGCCGCCCTGGCGAGCGTTACGGGTGCAAGGCTGAGGCCCGAATGCTCCGAGCAGGCGAGCGCCACCGCGACCCCAAACGCCGCCGAGGAAGACAGGCCCGCACCGATCGGTACATCGCCCGCGATCGCGATCCGCATCGGCCGGAGCCGATGCCCGTCGTCCCCCAGCGCCGCGACCACCCCGCGCACGTGGTTCTGCCAGTTGTTCTCGCGGCGCTCGATCGGGGCGTCGAGCGCAAAGCTGTCGCGCGCACTTGCCATGTCGCCCATATCGAGCGCCACCGCCTCGAACAGGGGATGCTTGGTCTCGCCCGGCGGCGGGCCGAAGGCAACGATGGCTTCGCGGTCGATCGCGCAGGGCAGCACAAAACCGTCATTGTAATCGACATGCTCGCCGATCAGATTGACCCGGCCAGGTGCAGCGACGAACCGAATTGGCTCGGCCCCGTAAGCGAGCCGGTAACCCTGCCGGGCGCGGGCAATCAATCGTTCGCGGCGATCCATCATGTCCCCCTGTCAGTCGCGGTAATGCACCACTCCGCTTACCTCGCGCAACATCTGAGCCGCGCGTTCCGGGGCAAGATCGCGCTGCGGTTCGGCCAGCATCTCATACCCGACCATGAACTTGCGCACACTCGCCGAGCGCAGCAGCGGCGGATAGAAATGCGCGTGCAGTTGCCAGTGGCTAACGTCCTCGGTGCTGAACTGCGACCCGAACGGTGCCCCGAACGGAGCGGCGTGCCAACCCATCGAATAGGGAAAGCTGGTCTGGAACAGATTGTCATAGCGCGTGGTCAGCGCCTTGAGGATGCTGGCGAGACTGTCGCGCTGCGCATCGCCCAACTGCGGCAGCCGCTGGACAGCAAAACGCGGCAGCAGCAGCGTCTCGAACGGCCAAGCCGCCCAGAACGGGACAATCGCGAGCCAGTGATCGTTGCGCTCGACCACCCGCTCGCCTGCCGCCGCCTCGCGCTCCGCCACATCGGCGAGCAGCGTGCGGCCATGCGCGGACACGTAGGCGCGTTGACTCGCATCCTCGGCGGCGACCTCCTGCGGTACATGCGCGGTGGCCCACACCTGTGCGTGCGGATGCGGGTTGGAACACCCCATCATCGCGCCCTTGTTCTCGAACACCTGCACATTGGCGAAGCGCCCACCCAGTTCGGCGGTTTGCGCCGCCCAGACATCGATCACTGCGCGGATCTGCGCCCCGGGCAATTGCGGCAAGGACTTGCCGTGATCGGGCGAGAAACAGATCACCCGGCATACCCCCGCCGATGCTTCAGCGCGCAGTAGCGGATCGTCGCAGGCCACTGGCACCGCATCCTCGGCGAGCGCGGGGAAATCATTGTCGAACACATAGACGCCCGGGTAATCAGGGTTTGCCTCCCCGCCGACGCGAACATTGCCGGGGCACAGGTAGCAGGCCGCATCATGCGCGGGCGGCGGCGGCGGGGCTTGCGGGCTGACCTCACCTTGCCACGGCCGCCCCATCCGCTGCGGCGAGACTTGCACCCAACCGCCGGTCAGCGGGTTGAAGCGCCGGTGCGGCTGCGCGAAATCGACCGTCATCAAACCGGCCCCGCTCCCTGCCCCGAGTCCGGCCCCGCGTCCGGACCCGCAAATGCCGAGCGCGGCGCAAACCGCGCCCGCCCGCCAAGCGCAAAGCGGTTGAAGGCGAGCGCCGCGATCACGCTCGTCACCAGCGTCACCACCATGAAATCGATATAATGCAGCGCGATCCCGCCGCTCGGCTGCCACACGAAGGTGTAGAAGGCGTACAGCGCAAAGCCCCACAGCACTCCAACTATGGCCGCGCGCGATTGCACCCCGGTGAATAGCAACCCGACCACAAACGCCGACAGAATCGGCATCGATGACAACCCGTTCAACTGCTGCAACAGGTTGATGATGCTCGTCGCGCTTGCAAAGACCGGCACCAGTGCGATCGATGTCAACGTCAGCAGCACCGTCACCCCGCTGGCGAGCCGCCATTCATTGGCCGCCTTGCCCACGAACTTGTCGTGAAAATCGACCGCGTACAGCCCAACGGCGGCGTTCATGATCGCGGCGGTGTGTGCAATCACTGCCGCTGCAATCGCCGCCGCGAACACGCCCGACAGCCATGGCGGTAAGACTTCACCGACCAGCCGGCCGTAAGCGGCGTCGTTGATATCGCCGAACATTTGAAAAGCAACCACGCCGGGCACCACGACAATCGCCGGGATGATCATGATGCGGATGCAGGCGGCGGCCAGCACGCCCTTTTGCGCCTCACGCACATTGGGCGCGGCCATCGCCTTCTGGGTGATCGGCTGATTGGTCGACCAGTAATAGATCTGGATGAAGATCATGCCTGTAAACAGCGTGTGGAACGGGATCGGCGAATCCGCCGCGCCCACCATCGTCAGCCGCTCAGCCGGGACACCGCGCGCGATGTTCCAATCGACCGCGTTCATGGCAAGGATCACGATCAGCACGGCGATGGCGAGCACGCCAATCCCCGCATAGGTCTCCATCACCGCCACCGCACGAAGGCCCCCCGCCATCGTGTAGGCCGCAGCGACAACGCCGAGAAACGCCGCCAGCACCAGCAGCGGCAGATCGATCCCCGCCGTCTTAAGGAACAGCGCCCCCGAATAGAGCCCGGCCGGCAGGTAGATCAGGATCATGCCGAACAGGAACAAGGCCGATACCAGCGTTCGGATACCGCCGCCGCCGTAACGTTGCTCAAGCAGCTCGGTTACCGTCGTCACCTTCGCCCGGTAGTAGATCGGCACGAACACGAAGGCGAGGATCAGCAGGCCCACAAACCCGCTGATCTCCCACCACGCCAGCAGCAGCATCTGGTTGCCGTTCATCCCCACCAGCTGATCGGTCGAGAGGTTGGTGAGCGTGATCGAGCCCGCCACAAACAGCCACGACAGCTGCTTGCCCGCCAGATAGATGTCGGTGCGCGAGCCATCGTGCTTGTCGCGCCGCACGGTTAGCCAGGTCGCCAGTGCCACCAGCGTCGTAATTCCGAGGCAGACCGCGATCTGGACCAGACTGGACCCGGAATCCGTGGGCGTCATGGTCTCGATCATTCTCGCGCTTTCCCCTCTTGCTTTGGACGGTTACAGCGCATTGCCGGGTGGTGGGCAAGCCTTGGGGCGCTGTTCATCACCGGGCGCGGATGGGAGAGACAGGTTGGAGTATGTGCGGCTCGATGGCGACGCGCTGACGCTGGTGTTCGCGCTGGAAGCGGGCGGCCCAAAGCATGGGGCGGCGGACTGCATCTATCTGGGCGCGCGCCTTCGCGTGGATGAGGATCTTACCGCCCTCGCCCAAGCCAGCGCGCGCGGGCGGCATGAGAGCCAGCCCGATGTGCCGCCGGTGCCCGGCCTGCTGCCAGAGCGCAAGGGCGGATGGAGCGGGACTCCTGCCCTCCGACTCGTCGATCATGGCAATCCGCTGGCAGGCGAAGTGCCCACGGACTTCCGCGTGCGCCAGTGGGACGCCAGCGAACGGGAACTCTGGATCGAATGGGAGGACAAGCGGCTCGGCATTGACCTTAACTTGTGGTGGCGCATCCGTTCGGGCGATGTCGTCAGAGTGACCTGCGATGCCGTCAACGTGGGCAAGGCAAGCTTTTCGCTGGTCGATCAGCCCGCGCTGGTGCTGCCGATCCCCCGGCGGTTCACCGGCCTGACGACATACTCCGGTCGATGGGCGGGCGAAATGCGCGAGACGCATCGCGCCACCGCGCCTGACGGCTATGCGGCGCGCTCCGGCACCGGCAAGCCCGGCTTCGGCGGCGGGAACTGGCTCATGCTCGATGATCCGCAGACGGGCGAGGTGCTGGCGGCGAACCTCGCCTGGAGCGGCGATCATAGCACTCGGATCGACTGCGACGCGCAAGGACAAGGCGATGGCCGCGCGGTCCTGCAAATGGCCATCGGCGGCGGCGCTACGGGCATAAGCCTGAATTCGGGCACTGATCTTGACGGGGCAGAAGCGAGGTTCGCCCTTGCCCCGTCAAAATCGGCGTTGGCGCAGGCTTTCCACGCCCAGATGCGCGCCGAAGTGCTGCCGCACCGCGCCGCATGGGGCCGGCGCAAGGTCCACCTCAATTCGTGGGAAGCGCTGGGCTTTGACCTTTCGGAAGCGGGTCTGATTGCACTGGCCGAAAGTGCGGCGTCGCTGGGGGTCGAACGCTTCGTGCTCGACGACGGGTGGTTCGGCGGGCGCAGAAACGACCAGACCAGCCTTGGCGACTGGACGGTGTCGCCCGACGTCTTCCCCGATGGCCTCGCCCCGCTGATCGACCACGTCGACGCGCTCGGCATGGATTTCGGCCTGTGGGCTGAGCCCGAAATGGTCTCGCCCGACAGCGATCTCTATCGCGCACAGCCCGACTGGTGCCTGCATATCGAAGGCTGCGAACGCCCGACGATGCGCGGCCAGTTGGCGCTCGACATGGCGCGCGCGGAGGTGGGCGATTTTCTGTTCGCCCGCCTCGACGCCCTGCTGCGGACGCACGCCATCGCCTATCTCAAGTGGGATCACAACCGCGACCTCTTCCCCTCGGCTCCGCGACAGACCGAGGGCTTCTACGCCTTGCTTGATCGCCTGCGCGCCGCGCACCCCGAGGTCGAGATCGAAAGCTGTGCGAGCGGCGGCGGGCGGATCGATTACGGCGTGCTCAGCCGCACCCACCGGGTCTGGCCGTCCGACAACAACGACGCGATCGAGCGGCTGCGGATCATCCGCGCGTGGTCGCAGTTCCTCCCGCTGGAAGTGCTCGGCAGCCATGTCGGCCCCTCACCCAATCCGATCACCGGACGGCGCCTGACGATGGACTTCCGCGCCAAGGTAGCGCTGTTCGGGCACATGGGGGTCGAGGCTGATCCGGCGCGGATGAGCGAAAAGGAACGCGCCACTCTCGCCGCGCATATCGCGCTCTACAAAGAGTGGCGCGGGGTGCTGCATTCCGGCGCGCTGTGGCGGCTCGATCATCCCGATCCGGGCGTGACCGGGATGCAGGTGACGCACTCGGACAAAGGGCTGGCGCTGGTCGCCCAAACCGCCTTCTCGCCCGTCTTTGACGCCGCGCCAATCCGCCTCGCCGGGCTGGACCCGCAGGCGCGTTACCGCGTCACCCTGCCCGAACCTTGGCCGCCCAAGGCGCGCCATTACCTCGCCAACCCTGAAATGTGGCGCACCGGCCTCACCCTGTCAGGCGCGGCGCTGATGACGCAGGGCCTTGCGCTGCCCCTCACCCATCCCGAAACCGCGTGGCTGATCGCGCTGGAGAAAGTGCCCGGATGAAACTCGGCTGCTGCTACTATCCCGAACACTGGCCCGAAGCGATCTGGGCCGAAGACGCTGCGCGCATGGCCGCGATGGGCCTATCGCTGGTGCGGATTGGCGAATTCGCGTGGAGCCGGATCGAGCCTGAACCCGGTCGCTACGACTGGGGCTGGCTCGACCGCGCGATCGACACGCTCCACGCGGCGGGGCTCAAGGTGATCCTGGGCACGCCTACGGCCACCCCGCCCAAGTGGCTGGTCGATCAGATGCCCGACATCGTCGCCATCGACGCTAACGGCCGCCCGCGCGGGTTCGGCTCGCGGCGGCACTATTGCTTTTCGCACCCGGGTTACCGTGCCGAAGCGGCGCGCATCGTCACTGCGCTGGCGCAGCGTTACGGCGATCATCCGGCGGTGGTGATGTGGCAGACCGACAATGAATATGGCTGCCACGACACCGTGCTGAGCTTCTCGCAGGCAGCAGCATCCTCCTTTCGCGGCTGGCTGGCGGCGCGGTACGGCACCATCGAGGCGCTCAACGCTGCGTGGGGCAATGTGTTCTGGAGCATGGAGTATCGTTCTTTCGCCGAGGTCGATCCGCCGAACCTTACTGCAACTGAGGCGAACCCCGCGCACTGGCTCGATTATCGCCGCTTCGCCTCCGATGAAGTGGTCGGCTTCAACCGCGCTCAGGTCGATATCATCCGCGCTTGTTCCCCCGACCGCGATATCACCCACAATTTCATGGGCTTCTTCACCGAGTTCGATCACCACGCGCTGGGCGGCGATATCGATGTGGCGACATGGGATTCCTACCCTCTGGGCTTTCTCGAACAGTTCTGGTTCTCGCCCAATGAGAAGCGTGCCTACTTCCGCCAAGGCCACCCCGATATCGCCGCCTTTCACCACGACCTGTACCGGGGCTGCTCGAATGGCCGCTGGGGGGTGATGGAGCAGCAGCCGGGGCCGGTGAACTGGGCGCGCTTCAACCCTGCGCCGCTCCCGGGGATGGTGGCGTTGTGGACGCTGGAAGCCTGCGCCCACGGGGCCGAATTCACGTCATATTTCCGCTGGCGGCAGGCCCCGTTTGCGCAGGAGCAGATGCATGCGGGCCTGCTGCGCCCCGACAACAGCGAGGCGGAAGCCGCTAACGAAGTGCGCGATGTCGCCGATGTGCTGGCAGGCATCGGCCCGCAGGCGGCAATGCGGGCTCCGGCGACGCTGGTGTTTTCCTATGAGGCGGCATGGGTGATCGGCATTCAGCCGCAAGGTGCAAGCTTCCGTTACCTCGAACTGGTGTTCGAATGGTATTCGGCGCTGCGGGCACGCGGGCTCGATGTCGATATCGTCGCGCCGGGCGCCGACCTTTCAGGCTACCGGATGGTGGTGGTGCCCACTCTCCCAATCATTCCCGAAGGCTTTGTCGAGCGGGTCGCCGCGCTGGAATGCCCGGTGCTGTTTGGTCCGCGCTCGGGGAGCAAGACCGCGAGCTTCACCATCCCCGCTGGCCTTGCCCCCAGCGAGCTCAAAGCGCTTGTCGAGCTGACCGTCACCCGGGTCGAAAGCCTGCGCGACGGCGTGGCTGAACCGGGTGCCGAAACGGAAGGCGGCTGGAACGTCATCCGCTGGCGCGAAGACGTGGTGAGCGATCTCGTCCCCGAGCTCGAAGATGCGGCCGGGCGCGGGGTGGCCTATCGCAGCGGCGCCATACGCTACTGCGCGATCTGGCCCGACCGCGCGTTGCTGCGACTTCTGATCGAGCGGATGGCAGGCGAGGCGGGCGTGGCGCTGATGGATCTGCCCGAAGGCATCAGAGTGCGCCGCACCGCTACCCACGAATTCACCTTCAACTACGCCGCAGAGCCGGTGTTCGTGCCGCACCTAAGTGCTACACTCAACGCTGCCAGCTGGCACATCGGGCCGCTGGGCGGCTAACCCTCGGCCAGCAGCCGGACATAGTGATCGCGCAAGCTCTCGATGCCATACTCGGGGGTGAGGTCGGCGGAGTAATCGCCGGTCGCTGGATCGAGCACCAGCATGCTTTCGGTCGCGTAGTAGCGCGCGATGCGGGCATATTCGGCCTTCTCGGCGAACCAGTCGGAAACCCCCGCACCCAACCCCAGTACGCGCTCGGCAGCGGTGAACATCTTCGGCGAGACCGATGTGAAGCGCGGCTCCTTACCCGCCAGTTCGCACAGCATCGCACCCTGCTGCCGCAAGGAGATCGCCGGGCCGGGGCCGCCGATGGGGAGGATGCGGTTTGCGGTTTCGGGGTTGCCGATACAAGCGGCGATGAAACGCGCCAGATCGCTGTCACTGATCGGCTTGCAGCGCGTCAGCTCACCGTCGCCGAAGATCAGGAACGGCTTGCCCGCCTTCACCCTCTTCACCTGACCCGAAAGCGATTTGAAGAACGCCGTTGGGCGCACGATCGTGTAGTCGATCCCGCTCGCCGTCAGCTGCGCCTCGAACGCGAGTTTGGCGTGCTGGAAGGCGAGCAGCGGCCTCTGCACGCAGATTGCCGAAAGCAGGATGAACTGTGCCGCGCCTGCCTGCTGGGCCGCTTTGAGCAGCGCAAGATTGGCCTGATAGTCAATCGCCTCGGCATCCTTGGGCGCGCCGCTCCGTGAGGCGATGCAGGAGATTACCACTTCGGGCTGCGCCTCGGCCATCACCGCCGCCAGCGCCGCCGCATCGGCCAGCGCCGCCCGCCCTGGCGCGGTGACCGCATGGCCATCGGCCACCAGCCGCGCCGTGACCGCAGACCCGATGGTCCCGCTCGCTCCGGCTACGAGGATGCGGCGAGGGGCGGCAATCATGTGTTCCATGCCTCCCTCTAACGCGCACCGGCAGGATACAAAAGTGGGAGTTGCCGCCGCCGCGCCCCTGCCCCAGCTTTGGCCCCAAGCTTTGCCGAACTGATGCGGCGGCGGGCAAGAAAGGATGGCGATGCAGGCCGATTATGATCTGGTGATCCGCGGCGGCACGATTGCCGATGGGTCAGGCGGCGATCTGATCGACGGCGATATCGCGATTGCGGGCGGGCGCATCGCCGCCATCGGCCAAGTGTGCGGGCGCGGGGCTGAGGAAATCGACGCGCGCGGGCGCATCGTCACCCCCGGCTTCATTGATGTCCACACCCATTATGACGGCCAGTGCATCTGGGCCGAGGAGCTTTCCCCATCATCCTCGCACGGCGTTACCACTGCCGTGATGGGCAATTGCGGGGTTGGCTTTGCGCCGTGCCGCAAGGCCGATCACGCGATGCTGATCAACGTCATGGAGGGGGTCGAGGATATCCCCGGCGTGGTGATGACCGAGGGCCTGCCGTGGGATTGGGAGACCTTCCCCGAATATCTCGATACCGTAGCAGCGGGGCGGCGCGACATCGATGTCGCCGCCTATCTGCCGCACTCGCCCTTGCGGGTCTATGCGATGGGGATACGCGGCGCAGCGCGCGAGATCGCGACGGCGGATGACTTGGCGTTGATGCGCCGCCTCACCGCCGAGGCGATGCGCGCAGGCGCGATCGGCTTTGCCACCTCGCGGCTCAGCATCCACAAGACCGCGAGCGGCGATGCGATCCCCACCTTCGATACCGACATCGCCGAGCTGGAAGCGATCACGCGCGGCATGGCGGATGCAGGCGCAGGGACGTTTCAGGTGGTGCTCGATGCCTTTGTCGGGTGGGATAAGGAATACCGGGTGATCGAGCGGGTGATCGCCGCGAGCGGCCGCCCGGCGACCTTCACGCTCGCCTCGGGCAATGACGCGCCGCCGCGCTGGCGCCGGGTGCTCGAAATGCTAGAGGCCACCAATGCCGCCGGCGGGGTGGCCAATGCGCAGGTAATGCCACGCCCGATTGGCCTTATTGCCGGGCTCGAGCTGACGGTGCACCCCTTCGTGCTGTGCCCAAGCTGGGCGAAAATCGCGCACCTTTCGATCCCCGAACAAGTCGCCGCGATACGCGATCCGGCTCTGCGTGCGGCGCTGCTGACCGAGGACTTCACCCCGGGCCACCCGTTCAACGAATTGGCGCGTAACTGGCGCTGGTTGTTCCCGCTCGACGATCCGCCCGATTATGCCCCGCCTGCGAGCATGAGCATGGCCGGCCAAGCCGCGGTGCGCGGCTGCACCCCGCAGGAGATCGCCTACGAACGGCTGCTGGCGACCGAGGGCCGCGGCCTGTTCCTCGCTGCGCTCGGCAATTACGAGAACGCCACGCTGGACAGCGCGCATGAAATGCTGCGCCACCCGCATTGCGTGCCCGGGCTGGGCGATGGCGGCGCGCATTACGGGGCGATCTGCGATGCAAGCTATTCGACCTATCTGCTGACGCAGTTTGTGCGCAGCCAAGGCCCGCTCAGGCTGGGTCTGGCCGAGGCGGTGCATATGCTGACCCACAAGGCAGCGCGGGCGGTGGGGCTGGATGATCGCGGGCTGCTGCACATCGGCGCGCGGGCGGATTGTAACGTGATCGATCTGGATGGCCTCACCCTGCACCTGCCGCAAGTGGTGCGCGATCTGCCCGCCGGCGGCCGCCGCTTGCATCAGCGCGCAACCGGTTACGAGGCGACCATCGTGGCGGGCGAGGTGATCCGCCGCTTCGACCAGTCCACCGGCGCGCGTCCGGGCCAGCTGGTGCGCGGCGCGGGGTATCGTGCGCCGGCAGGGATCACTCACCCTTCTGGCGTGATCGCGTAAAGCAGACCCTTGCCCGCGTTCGGCACAGGTACGAAGCCTGCTGGCGGCGGTTTGGCACCGGCCACCTCGCCGACGATCCAGACATGGGTGAACGCGCCGCGCGGAAGCTCGTTCAAGACACGTGAGATTCCGGGTCGATA
>JBBQWH010000013.1:0-39228 GCA_038210785.1 Sphingomonadales bacterium
AGTTCTTGAGCTTGCCCTCTCGCGCCTTGCGGTAGAGTCCCTTGACGTCGCGCGCCTCGGCGACCTCAAGCGGCGTATCGACGAAGATCTCGATGAACTCGCCTTGCGCCAGCATTTTGCGGACCATGTCGCGCTCGGCGCGGAACGGGCTGATGAAGGCGGTGAGCACGATCAGGCCCGCATCCGCCATCAGCTTGGCGACCTCGCCCACGCGGCGGATATTCTCGATCCGGTCGGCCTCGGTAAAGCCGAGATCGCGGTTGAGGCCGTGGCGGACATTGTCGCCATCGAGCAGGTAGGTATGGCGGTTCATCGCGAACAGCTGCTGTTCGACCGCGTTGGCGATGGTCGACTTGCCCGAGCCCGAAAGGCCGGTGAACCACAAGACCCGCGGGGTCTGGTTCTTCATCCCTGCATGATCCGCGCGGGTAATCGCGGTCGGCTGCCAGTGGACATTGTCGGCGCGGCGCAGACTGAAGGCGATCATGCCCGCCGCAACGGTTGCATTGGTGTATTTGTCGATCAGGATGAACCCGCCAAGCTGGCGATTGGTCGCGTAAGGCTCGAAGGTGATCGGCCGGTCGGTGGCAAATTCAGCCACCCCGATGCTGTTGAGGCCGAGCGTTTTGGCCGCAAGGTGCTCACGGCTGTTCACGTCGATCTCGTATTTGGGCGGCTGGACGGTCGCGGTGACCATCTGCGAGCCGAGCTTGAGCCAATACCCGCGCCCCGGTTTCAGCGCTTCCTCATCCATCCACACCAACGTAGCGCAGAACTGGTCCGAGGCTTGCGGCGGATCGCCGGCGGCCGCGATCACATCGCCGCGGCTGCAATCGACTTCGTCGGCCAGCGTCAGCGTGACCGACTGTCCGGCGATGGCTTCGGGCGGCTCGCCCTCAAAGGTAACAATCGATTTGACCGTGCTGGTCTTGCCCGAAGGCACGATCCGCACCGGATCGCCGAGCTTCACGGTGCCGCTGGCGATCAGCCCGGCAAAACCGCGAAAGTCGAGATTGGGGCGGTTGACCCACTGCACCGGCATCCGAAACGGCGCGGTTTGGACAGCAGCAGCATCGACCTCGACGCTCTCGAGATGCGCAATCAGCGCCGGGCCGGCATACCACGGCGTGTTGGGCGAGGGTGCAGAAGTGATGTTGTCGCCTTTGAAGCCCGAGAGCGGGATCGCGGTGAAATCCGCAATCCCGATCCCGCTGGCAAAAGCGCGGTAATCGGCAACGATGGAGTCAAACGCCCCCTTATCATAGCCCACCAGATCCATCTTGTTGACCGCCAGCACCACGTGGCGGATGCCGAGCAGGTGGACCAGCCACGAATGGCGCCGGGTCTGTTGCAGCACGCCCTTCCTCGCATCGATCAGGATCACCGCCAGATCGGCGGTTGAGGCGCCGGTCACCATGTTGCGCGTGTATTGTTCGTGCCCGGGCGTGTCGGCGACGATGAACTTGCGCTTTTCGGTGGTGAAGAAGCGGTAGGCGACGTCGATGGTGATGCCCTGCTCACGCTCGGCGGCAAGGCCGTCGACCAGCAGCGCGAAGTCGATCTCTCCGCCTTGCGTGCCGTGGCGCTTGCTGTCGCTTTCGAGCGCCGCGAGCTGATCTTCGAAGATCATCTTGGAATCGTACAGCAGCCGCCCGATCAGGGTCGACTTGCCATCATCCACGCTGCCACAGGTGATGAAGCGCAGCAGGCTCTTGTGCTGATGCGCTTCGAGATAGGCGTCGATGTCTTCGGCGATCAGGGCATCGGTCTGGAAGGAGGAGGGGGTGTCCATCAAAAGTAACCTTCCTGCTTCTTCTTTTCCATGCTGGCGTCACCGCCGTCCTTGTCGATCACCCGGCCCTGGCGTTCGCTGGTGGTGGTGAGCAGCATTTCCTGCACTACGTCTGACAGCGTGGCAGCTTGGCTCTCGACCGCGCCGGTGAGCGGGAAACAGCCCAGGGTGCGGAAGCGGATCGAGCGCATGGTGATCTCGGGCTTGTAACCCATCGCTGCTTCGAGCCGGGGTAGATCGTCGGCCATGAACAGCCCGCCTTCATATTCATAGGTCGGGCGCGAGGCGGCGAAATAGAGCGGCACCAGCTCGATATTCTCTGCCATGATGTATTGCCAGATGTCGAGCTCCGTCCAGTTGGAGATCGGAAAGACGCGGATGCTTTCGCCCTTCTTCTTGCGGGTATTGTAGAGGTTCCACAATTCCGGTCGCTGGTTCTTGGGATCCCAGCCGTGGTTCGCGGTGCGGAAGCTGAACACGCGCTCCTTGGCGCGGCTCTTTTCCTCGTCACGCCGCGCGCCGCCAAAGGCAACGTCGAAGCCATAGAGGTCGAGCGCCTGCTTCAGCCCCTCGGTCTTCCACATATCGGTGTGGAGCGGGCCATGTTCGAACGGATTGATCCCGCGCGCCTTGGCTTCGGGGTTCTGATGGACGAGCAGCTCCATCCCGGCCTCGCGCGCGGCCTTTTCGCGCAAGCCATACATGTCCTTAAACTTCCATGTAGTATCGACGTGGAGCAGCGGGAACGGCGGGCGCGCGGGATAGAATGCCTTTTTGGCGAGGTGCAGCATCACCGCCGAATCCTTGCCGATCGAATAGAGCATCACCGGCTTGTCCGCCTCGGCCGCGACTTCGCGCAGGATGTGGATGCTTTCGGCTTCGAGCCGTTCGAGATGGGTCAGACTTCGCATGGCGTGCAGTTAGACGCTCAATTTGCGGTCACAAGCAAGTTTGCCTTTGCGGCGCGATGGCGCGTCTTGCGCGGGTCTTGCGGGGGACGGCCTGCAATGTCGAGACTTGCCCTCGGCCATCATGCGCGCCAGAGACCGGGTAAACGGGAGAGCGATATGAGCCATGCGTCCGGGCCGCTTGCGGGCCTCAGGGTGATCGAATTCAGCGGGATCGGCCCGGGACCGCACGTGGCCATGCTGCTCGCCGATCTGGGTGCTGAGGTGGTGCGGATCGATCGGCCGGGGGCAGGGGTAAGCAACCCGGTGGTCGAACGCGCACGGCACCGGCTGGCGGTGGATCTCAAGAGCGATACAGGCAAGGCGCAGGTCCGCGCGGCGCTGGCGCAGGCTGACGTCCTGATCGAAGGCTTCCGCCCCGGCGTGATGGAGCGGCTGGGACTTGGGTCGGAAGAGCTGCTGATCGCCAACCCGCGCCTCGTCTATGCCCGGATGACCGGCTGGGGGCAGGACGGCCCGCTCGCGCAGGCGGCGGGGCACGACATCAACTACATCGCCATCACCGGCGCGTTGTCGGCAGTCGGCAGGGCGGGGGAGACTGCCACCCCGCCGCAAAACCTCGTCGGCGATTTCGGCGGCGGGTCGATGTATTGCGCCTTCGGGATCATGGCCGCGCTGTATGAGCGCGAGCAGTCGGGCAAGGGGCAGGTGGTCGATGCCGCGATTGTCGACGGGGTGACCAGCCTGATGAGCTTCTTCTTTGGCGTGCGCCATATGCCGCACCTTTCAACCGCACGCGGCAAGGGGATGCTGGGCGGGGCGGCGCACTTCTACCGCTGCTTCACCTGCAAGGATGGCAAGGAGATCTCGCTAGGGTCGATCGAGCCGCAATTCTATGCCGAGATGCTGGCCCGCGCAGGCGCGCCTGCGGAACTGGCCGAGGGGCAGATGAACCCCGCCAACTGGGGCGAATACGCCGCAAAGCTCGCGGCGCTGTTCCTCACGAAGACGCAAGCCGAATGGTGTGCTTTGCTGGAAGGAACCGACGCCTGCTTTGCCCCGGTCCTGGGGATCGAAGAGGCGCGCGCACATCCTCACATGCAGGCACGCGGCGCCTATCTGGAGCACGACGGCATCTGGCACACCGCCCCCGCCCCGCGCTTCAGCCGCACGCCAGGCAGCGTGCGATCAAGCGCGGATGATGGCGCGGATGTTGTCGCGCGCTGGGGGAGCCAAGCGTAATGGCGGGTAAGTTCTTCGATGAATGGGTGGTGGGTGAGCAGATCACCCACGAAATCCGCCGCACCGTGACCGAGACCGACAACCTCCTGTTCTCGGTCATGACCCACAACCCGCAGCCGCTGCATCTGGATGTCGAGGCGGCCAAGGCCAGCGGGTTCGGGCAGATTCTGGTCAATTCGACCTTCACCTTCGCGCTGCTGGTCGGGCTTTCGGTCGGCGATACGACATTGGGCACGCTGGTCGCCAATCTGGGGTTCGACAAGGTGGTGACGCCCAATCCGGTGTTCATCGGCGACACCCTGCACGCGGTGAGCGAGGTGAAGGATCTGCGCGCCAGCAAGTCCCGCCCCGATGCCGGGATCGTCACTTTCGTTCACGAAATGCGCAACCAACGCAGCGAAGTGGTGTGCCGCTGCGAGCGGTCAGCCCTGATCCAGCGGCGCGGCTGAGCTGACCTCGCCCCCCAGCGCCTGCCACAAAACGATCCGCGCCCTCGCTGCACGGCCGAGCGCAGCGGCGGCGCGCTCTCCGCTGGCATCAGCGGCGCGGCGGGCTTCGAGCACTTCGAGGAAGCTGGCGAGACCTGCGCGGTAGCGAATGTCCGCCAGCCCGCCGGCGCGATTCAACAGATCGCGCTCCATGACCGAAAGCTGCGCTTCAGCGTCAGCGGCGGCGACCACGCCGTAAGCCGCTTCGGCATCGCCCAGCGCCGTGAAGACCGCGCCGCGATAGGCGGCAAATGCGGCGCGCTTGTCGGCGGCGGCGGCGTCGATCCCTGCGCCCACCCGGCCAAAGTCGAGCAGCGGTCCGGCAATTGCAGCAGTGAGCGTGCCGACCAGCGAATCGTTGAAGAAGTCCTCGGGATCGAAGGCGAGCAAGCCGATCACCCCTGACAGCGTGATCCGCGGGAAGCGCGCGCGTGCGGCGGCGGCAAGGTCGGCGTCGCTTGCCGCAAGATTGGCGGCAGCGGCGGCGACATCAGGGCGGTTGGCGAGCAATTCGGATGGCAGCGAGGCAGGCGCAGGCGCAGGGGCCAGCGCCGGGGCATCGCTCGCCAGCGCGATGCGAACGCTTGCGGCGTTCTGCCCGGTCAGCGTTACCAGGCGCCCGATCAGCCGCGCGCGCTCACTTTCGAGCGCGGCGAGCCGCACCTGCGATGAACTGGCGGTCGCCTCGGCGCGCACCCGGTCGAAGCCAGGGGCAATCCCTGCGTCTTCACGCACCTTCGCCAGCCCGGCCAACTGCTGCGCGGCGCGCGCGTCTTCGGAAATGGCGGCGGTGCGTGCGCCCAGCACGCGCCAGTCGGTAACGCTGGCGGCGATCTCGGCAAGCAGCGCCAGCCGCACGCCCTGCGCCTGCGCGCTGGCGGCATCGATCCGGGCGAGCGCAGCGCGGTCTTGCGCTTTCAACCGCCCGAAGATGTCCGGATCCCAGCTGGCGGTGATGTTAGCACCGTAGGAGGTCTGCTCGGCCGGGACAAAGCCCTGCTGCCCCGCCTGCCCGAATTGCGCGGTGTTGATGCGGTTGCGCCTGACACTTCCGTCAGCGGTGATGTTGGGTAGCCGCTCGGCCCCGGTGCGCCGCGCCCCAGCGCGCGCCGCATCGATGCGGGCAGCGGCTTCGGCAAGGCTCGGCGCATCGGTCAGCGCCGCCGCCGAGAGCGCGCGGTAGGCCGGATCATCCTGCGGCATCAGCGCGGCGAGCGCCGCTCCGGCGTTGGCATCGGGCTGGAAGAAGAACGCGGGCGGCAATTCGGGCGTCGGCGTCGCGATTTCGGGGGCGGGCTGCATCGCGCAAGCGGCGAGCGCCAGCGGCAGCAGCGCCGCGCACGCCCGCGCGCGCATCATGGCGGCAGAGCGGCGCATGGCCTCAGTTCCCCTTCTTGGCTGGTTTGACAGGGGCAGCAGGCGCTGCCTTGGCCGGGATAAAGGCGTCGATCTGCTGCCCTACCCGGAAGGCATCGCTCGGCGGCAGAGCGTAGATCAGCTGGAGCACCCGCACATCGACACGTTCGGCCGCCGAGTTGGTGAGCGAGCGCTTGGGCACCACCAGCGGCTCGGCACGCACGAAGGCGGCGTTGACGTGCAGTTCGGCCGCGCCGCGCGGGGAGATCACCGCCGGCTTGCCCAGTGCCACTCGCGCGACCTCGTTCTCGTCAATATCGACGCGCACATGCAGCGGGGTTGTCTGGCCCATCTGCATGAACGGCTGGCTGTTGCCCCCGCCCTGAGTGGCGACGAATTCGCCGGGGCGAATGTTGACGGCAAGGATCTCGCCCGCAATCGGCGCGCGGATCACCAGTCGCTCGATTTCGGTGCGCGCGGCAGCGGCGGCGGATTGTGCGGCGGCAAGGCGTGCGCGGGCAAGGCCGAGGCGGCTGGTCGCGGCTGCCTCTTCGCCCTCGGCGCGGATCACTTCGGCGCGGCTGACGGCGGCGGGATCGGACAGCTGGCGGTAAAGATCGAGCTGCTGGCGCGCGGTCTTCTGCGCCGCGCTTGCCTCGGTGATCGAGGCGCGCGCTTCTTGAATCGCGGCATTGGCCTGATCGAGGCTGGCACGGGCAGCGCGGGCATCGACGGTAAACAGCACCGCGCCCTTGCCCACCCGGTCGCCGGGACGCACCCGAACATCGGTGACCAGGCCCGACAGCGCCGAGCCGATATCGATCACTTCGCTCGCCGGCTCGACAACCCCGGCGCCTGCCACACGCGGTGCGTTGGCGAGCCCGCCGACTGCCTTGGGCGGCTGCTCGGCCGGCTCGGCGAGCGTGCGGTCAGGCTGGCCGAAGAAAATCAGATAGGCCGCGAAGACGACGCCGATTAGCGCGGCAATCGGCAGGATCTGGCGGGCAAAGCTCACATTGCGCAGCATAGTGTCCTCGGCGGGTTCGAAAGGGAGAGAGGGGAGGCGACGGGATCAGTGATCATCGGGCATCTCTTTCCCGTCATGGGTGATGCGCCCGTCCTCGAGCACGATGATCCGGTCAGCCAGATCGAAGATGCGGTTATCATGGGTGACGATGATGCACGCCCGGTCGGGCGCGACCGCGACTTCGCGCAGCAGATCCATCACCCGGCGGCCCGAGCGCGCGTCCAATGCGGCGGTCGGCTCGTCGCACACCACCAGGCGCGGTTCGTGCACCAGCGCGCGGGCGATGGCGACGCGCTGCTGCTGCCCGCCCGAAAGCTGGCGCGGCAGTTTGTCCGCCTGATTGCCGATATTGAGCTTATCGAGCAGCACCTTGGCTCGCTCGCGCGCTTCGCGCACTGGCATGCCCTGTGCGATCAGCGGAACGGCGGCGTTGGCAGCGGCATCGATCGTGGGGATGAGGTTGTACTGCTGGAAGATGAAGCCGATGTTCTTGAGCCGGAACTTGACCAGCTGGGTATCGGTGAGCTTGTAGATGTCGGTGCCGAACACCTTCACCTCTCCCTCGGTCGGGTAGAGGATGCCGCACATGATCGAGATCAGCGTTGTCTTGCCCGAGCCACTTTCGCCCACGACAAAGGTCATCTCGCCGGACTTGATATCGGTATCGATCCCATGCAGCACGCGAATGGTGGACTGCCCGGCCACGAAATCGCGTGAAATCCCGCGCGCACAGATGGCGGCTTCGGGCGAGCAGCCGCCGATGGCTCTGGTATCCATGATACGCGCCTCGCTCACCGGAACACCGATGCAGGTTCGGTTCTGAGCACACTGCGGATCGCAATCAGGCCGGTGATGGCAAGGATGATCACCACGGCCACCAGACTGATCAACGGGATCTGCCACGGGATATAGAACCCCTTGAAGAACGGGTTGGCCCCGAACGAGCGGATGAAGGCCACTGTGCCGATCACCCCCAACGCATAGCCGATCATGCCGACCAGCCCCGCCTGCGCCGCGACCATCGCCACGATCTTGGAATTGGTGACCCCGATCGCTTTCAACGCGCCGAATTGCTTGATGTTGTCGCGCAGGAACAGACTGAAGGTTAGCCCAACGATGGCAATCCCGACCACGAAGCCCAGGAACACCGTGATCCCGAAATTGGTCGGAATGCCGGTGTTCTCGATGATGAAATTCACCCCCGCCTGCGAAAACTCATCGCGGGTCTGTGCCTGCAACCCGGTTTCGGCCTCGATCCGTGCGGCGACGGCTTCGGGGGTTTCGCCCGCGCTCACCCCGACGAGCACGAAAGACAGGCGGTTGCGGGTGCCGGGGACGAAGTTCAAGGCGCTGGAATAGCGGGTGTAGAGCACCACAGTGCTGGTGAAGCTGGGGATCGAATCCGAAATCCCACGGATAACCGCGCGCTGGTCGTTGAGTTCAAGCCGTGCGCCGATCGGGCTGACGCCGGGCGGGAAAAAGCGGGTGGTGCCGGTGTCGTCGATCACTACGCTATCGGGCGCGAACAACACCGACTTGCCGCCCTCCTTCATCCGTTCGGGCATGCCGATCAGCGTCGCATCATCGACGCCGATCACCGCGACGCCTTCAAGATCGCCCTCGGCGGTGCGCACATTGGCCTGCGCGCGCAGGTGCGGTACCGCCCATTCGACCCCTTCGACCGATCGCACCCGGTCGAGCGCGGTGCTGGGCATGGAATAACTGACTTCGGTGGTGCGGCTGACCGGATCCATCACCCACACCTCGGCCTCGGGCGCGTTGTAGACACCGCTTGCCCCGCGTTCGACGAGGTTGACGAAGATGGTCATCTGCTGGGTTATCAGCAGCGTCGAAAAAGCGATGCCGAACAAGAGCCCATAGAACTTCTGGGCGTCGCCGGTGAGCATCCTGATGGCGATCCAAAGCACGGGCTGAGAACCTTTACGGGCAGAGAGGGTTGCACGAGGGAGCAATTCGGTTCATGATTAGTGAACGCAAGCGTTTAAATGAACGGAGCCGTTCACTTTGTCAACCTGCGGTTCAACCGCTCCTGAAAAAGAGTCAGGTGAAAAAACCGCCGGCCCTCGCAGGGCGGGCCGCCCGCTTGATGCGGCCAAGCGGCAGGTGATTGTCGAGGCCGCGGCGCACCTATTCTTCCACGATGGCTATGCCGCCACCGCGATCGAGCAGGTTGCGGCCGATGCCGGGGTCTCCAAAGTCACGATCTATAACCAATTCGGCGACAAGCGCGCGCTTTTCACTGCGGCTGTCGAATGCGAATGCGAGAAGATGCGCGGGCATTTCTCGCTCGAGACGATGCCGGCGGGCAATATTCGTGACCGGCTGACCGCCATCGGTGAAGCCATCTTTGCCTTCCTGTTCCGCCCGGAAATGATGCAGTTCGAACGCCGCATTGCCGCAGAGACCGAGATCGACCCGGCGATCGGCGCGGCCTTTCTTGAAGCCGGGCCGTGGCGGATGAAGCAAGGCTTCGCCGCGTGGCTGCGTCATGCCGTCGCCGGGGGTGAACTGGCAATCGATGATCCCGAACTTGCCGCCGAACAATTCGTGTCAATGTGCAAGGGCATGGGCGATCTGGAATGCCGCTTTGGTGCAGCGGTCACGCCGGAAAACAGTGCACGCCGGATTGCCGGGGCGGTCGATGTGTTCCTCGCCGCCTACGACGCCCGACCCCAGCGATAACGCGCATCTTGCTGAATGCGGGCTGGTAATGCGCTGCCACTCGCTTGCCGCTACAGCCATTGGTCACAGCTCTTCAAGGCGACGACCTAGAGCGACAACTTCTTGAAGATGGGCTCCGGAATTGCGCGGATTATCGCCATGACAAGCCGCCATCGACCCAGTGTGTAGATCACGTCGCGGCGCTTGGCGTGCGCCTTGATGATGGCATCGGCGACCTGTTTGGGCTCGGCCGTCATCACCGGGGAAAGCTTCATGCCTTGCGTCATCTGCGTGCGCACGAAGCCGGGTTTCACGGTCAGGACATGCAGCCCCTTCCCGGCATGGGCGTTGCGCAGGCCCGAAAGGAACGCCGTCAGCCCGGCCTTGGCCGAACCGTAGACAAAATTCGAGGCCCGCCCGCGCTCGCCTGCAACCGAACTGATGCCGATGATGCAGGCGTTGGGCACCCCGTCCATGCACCGAGCCGCCGCAAGCAAGTAGCGCGCAGGGCCGGTGAAGTTGCTATCGAACACCAGCGTGGCAGCATCATCTTTGGCGGCAGATTCCGCTTGATCGCCCAGCAGACCGGCCACCATTACCACGGTCCCCGGCGCTTGCCCGAGCGCGTCGAAAAATTCATCGGGTTTACCGTCGATCACATCGAAGCTCACGGCGCGCACTGTTGCGCCGGTTCGCAAGGTAAGATCGGTTGCATCTGCGGCCAGATCGCTCCGCGCGGCAAGGATTACCTCGCATCCTTGCGCGGCATATCCCTGCGCCAGCGCGCGGGCGATATCGGACCGAGCGCCCAGAATGAGGACAGGAGATGCAATCATGTTCAAAAGCCCAATCGTTGTGAGAGCAAAGAGAAAAAGTGCTGATCGAGCCCGTATTTCTGCCGCAGGGCACAGAATTCCTCGAGCCGCGGATAGCCTGCGGCGAACATCGCGGGCGACACGCGCGCATCCTTGGTCAGGTAGATGCGGCCGCCGTGCTCGGCGGTGATGTCATCGAGCACGTTGAGCAGCGCGAAGTTGGCAGGCGAAGCCGGAAAATCGAGCGCGAGCGTATAACCCTCCATCGGGAAGCTCAGCATCCCGAAGGACTGCGGGCCCATACGCTTGAGCACAGCAAGAAACGAACCGGCGCCTGCGGCCGCAATCGCTTCCAGCAAGCGCCGCATGCCCCGTTCGCTCTCGGCTAGCGGCAGCACGGACTGATATTGGAGAAAGCCGCGCCGACCATAGATGCGGTTCCAGTCGAACAGCACATCGAGAGGGTAAAAATAGGGGTCGATGCCGACCAGCGCATCGCCGGGGGACTGGTTGGCGTAGTAAAGGCGGTTGAACATCCGCACGTTGAATCCGCTCAGCATAAAATCGGGAAAATCGATCGGGACCTTTTTGGGCTTGCGCAACGGGCGCGCCAAAGGCTCGGCGCGGCGGCGCGCGTCGAGGTCCGCAAGTTTGGCGTGTTCGCCCAGCAGTATGGCCGAGCGGCCGAGGTTCCGCCCGGTCGCCATGCAGTCGATCCACGCCACAGAGTAGGTCGATCCGTGCGATGCTTCGAACGTCGCCAGCGCCGTTTCGAGATCGGGGACGCGGATAGTGCGCTGGCGCATATAGGCGCTTTCGATCGGAATGAGCTTGAACGCCGCGCGCAAAATAATCCCGGTGAGCCCCATTCCCCCGCAAGTGGCGGCGAACAGATCGGCATTATCGGTCGGCGAACACCGCACCACCCGCGCATCACCGATATCGAGATCAAACCACTCGACGTGGTCGCAGAACGCGCCAACGCCGTGGTGGTTCTTGCCATGCACGTCGCTCGCGATCATGCCGCCGATCGTGACCAGCCGGGTGCCAGGGCTCACCGGCGGAAACCAGCCGCGCGCAACAAAGATATCGAGCAGGTCAGACAACAGCAGCCCAGCCTCGCAGACCAGTAGCCCGGTGCTATCATCGAATGCGATCAATCGGTTGAGACGGCGCATCTCAATCGTGGCATCAGGATTGAGGCTCGCATCGCCATAGGATCGGCCATTGCCCCGTGCGATGCAGCCCGGCAGTTCAGCAATCGCAGCCGTCACCGCTTGCGGTGTATCGGGCTGCCACAACGTGCAGTCACGAACGGGATAGCGGCCCCATCCAGAAAGGCGCGTCTGGTAAGGCATCATACTGAGACCGCAATGATCAGCGCTGCGACCACGCCAGTTAGCCAGCTGATCCGATCGGTCACGGCAAAGATGATCGGATCGTCATGCATCTCGCCGCGATTGGCGATCATCAGCGCGCGGCTGATCCAGTAAGCGAGCACAGGGCAGATCAGCCACATCCGAAAGGGGTGCGAATAGAGCGAGGACACCTGCGGGCTGCTGAGATAGAGCATGACCACCAGCACCGAGGCATATCCCGCCGCAGCCCCGAGCGGCAGCAGCACGGCGAGGTCTTCGGTCCGGTAACCACGACCGGGCGCCGGTTCCTTGCCCGCATCCCGCCCCGCAATCAGTTCGGAGCAGCGTTTCACCACGGCAAGCGAGAGGAATAGGAACAGGCTGAACATTAAAAGCCAGGGCGAATACTCCGTTTCCCCTGCGGCAATCCCGCCGAGCACACGGATGGTGTACAGCCCGCCGAGCACCACGACATCGATCATCATTCTGCGCTTCAGATACAGGCTGTAAGACAGCGTCAGGCCGACATAGACCAACAAGATGAAAACGAAGCGCCACGACAATAGCAGCGACAGGCCCAGCGCCGCCGCCATCAGGACGACGGCCAGCACAAGCCCGTTGACGATCGGAAGATCGCCCGATGCGAACGGGCGTTTTGACTTGCGATGATGTGCACGGTCACCAGGCAGATCCAGCAGGTCATTCACCAGATAGGCGCTGGACGCTGCGAGGCAAAAGCAGATGAAAGCCAGTAAAGTAACGGCGATTGAGCACCAGTCGAAGTGCTGGCCTGCAATCAGCGACAGCCCGATTAGCAAATTCTTGCTCCACTGATAGGGCCGCATGGCCTTCACATAGTAAGCAAGACGGGTGCGCGGTTGAGCGATGATCTGCGCTTCGGGAAAACGCTCCATAATCGTCCGGACAAACCGGTCATCATGGGCCACCGCCAGCACTTTGTTGGCCGAAGGCCAGACGGCCAGATCGACAGGCCTGTCTCCAACATAGTCATAGCCGCCTTCGCCAAATTGGGCGTTCAGCCGTGCCGCTTTAGCGGACCCGGCGTTGTTGCCACCACCACGCTCGGTTCCGAACACGCCCGCAATCCCGCCGATCCGTTCGGCCAATTGCTGAACCAGTCCGGTCTCCGATGCAGAAGCGAGATAGACCGGCCGGCCCTCGGCCTGGGCGGAATGGATCAGGCTGACGGTTTCCCCGCGCAACGGCAGATTGGCAAGATCGAGCGGCGCGCGCAGCGCAAGTTCGCACTTGAGATGGTGCTTGCCCTTGGCCAGCCATGCCGGAAGCCGAAACAACTCCAACGGATTACGCGCCACCATCTGCATCACGTTTTCATGCAGCAAATCGGTCTTGATCAGCGTGCCGTCAACATCGACGATCAGCGGGATTGCGTTGTTTGAGGCCGGCGGCTTGCCATGAGAACTCGGTTCAATGGTCGGCGTCATTTTCGCACCCTCAACGGCATCGTCAATATGGTAGGCGTGCATGAGGCTAGCCCCGCAACCCGTCTTCTGGACCTGTTGTCACTTTGCAGAGTCGGGCACTTTACAAAAGCCCGATTAAACATGATTGCGGAGGCATGGCGGCAATTGATCTTCGCGAAGCCCTTCGGTTCATTGCCAGCGGAGGCGCCTCGACCCTCTTCAATCTGGTTGCCGTGGCTGTGGCGCGGCTTTTCATGCCCTATGATGTGGCGCTGCTGTGCGGAATTGCTGCAGGTATTTCCTCTTCGTACCTGCTGACCAAGATGTTTGCCTTTCGCGCGCGGGAATGGGCAAGCGTTGGAGGAGAGGCAGCGCGCTTTCTGGCAGTCTATGGTTTTGGGACGGTGTTGTATTTTCTGACAGCGGTGTTTGTACGTGCTCAGATGGTCGCGCAGGGCGCGGACCTTGCCATATCCGATTTTGCCGGTGTGATTGCCGGCGCAGCCGTAATGACTGTCACAGGATATTTCGGGCATCGCTATTTCACCTACCGCACAGCAAAGGGAGGGGCTTTGTGAACGCAAACCAGCCCGTGGATTGGGAAACATTGTCCAAACAATCCGACCCCTGCATCGTATGCGCTAGCGGGGCGGCTGAGGCACTCTATCCGCCGACATTTCATGACAGTCTGAACGAGGCTGCCAACTATTTTCTCGCTCACCGCAGCGCGACGGCGCACGGCCCCATAGCCAAATGTGGCGTCTGTGGGTTCGTCTTTACGAGCCCGCGATTTTCCCCCGGCGAATATGATCGCATCTATTCGTCCATCCCGACACCCCATGAGGGCGTGGCCGATTTTGATGCGGCCAAGCGGGCGCGCTTTCGGAGGCTCGCCAGAATCGTCCGCAACCACATCTTGCCCGGATCGCAACTGGTGGATTTCGGTTGCGGCGATGGCGCGTTTCTGAGGGAATTGAACGATCCGGCCGCGATCGGCTTTGAAATTGGTAGCCCCGGCCGCTTGCAGGCTGGACCAAGCGAGATCGTGCTCGGCAACTGGGCCTCTACCGTGGGCGGGGCCGACCTGCCGGCCGGGCAGTTCGCCGCAGTGACAGCGTTCGACGTCCTGGAACATCTGCCGCGCATCGAGGAAGATGTTGCGTTGATCCGCTCGTTGCTCAAACCCGGCGGCCTGTTCTTCGCAAGCGTGCCCGATATTTCCAGCATCGTAGCGCGCGCCATGGGCAAACGGTGGAACATGATCCTGCTCGAGCACTTGTGGTATTTCTCTCCCTCGACGTTTGACACGTTTCTTGCGCGTTTCGGCTTTGAGCGGGTGGCGATGCAGGCTCTGCCTTTCGATGCCTCGCTCGCCCATGTGGCCACACGCCTTGCGCAGACATTCGGGATGCGCGGGAGTGTGATGGCCCGCGGGGTAACATCGCTGGTTCTGCCGGCCCCCGCCGGAATCATGCTGGGCACATATCGCGCGATTTGAAAAGAAGTTCATACACCGATCCGCGCGGCCATTTCCTTGCCCAGTCGGACGCTTTCCGAGATGCCCCGGTCCTCCGGATAATAGAAACACGTGTCGGCGATCTGCAGGCCTGCAATCGGGGTCTGGATCGGTGGAATTTTGGCAGCAAAGCCCGGCTCGCAGATCGGCTGTGCGTGACGCAAGCGACCAACCTTGGCGGCGCGGATGTCGTCGCGGGTGATGGCGGGATTGATGCGCTGAATGTAGGAGAACGCTTCATCCAGCAAAGCCTCGTCGCTCCATGAGAACTTGGGGTGGGTGACCGGCATGTAATAGGGCACATAAACCACCGTTTCACCGCCCGGCACCGGGCGCAGGTTCGAAAACTCGATGATGCCGGGGATTTCGATATCCGGCGCGATGGTGTTGACCCAGAAATGCGGCGTCACGCTCTTTGTCAGGCGGAACAGCAGGCAGCACGCGCCAATATTCTCGATTGCGTCGTACCTCGCCTTCCATTCGCCGGGAAGGTCAGGAATCATCGCCGATAGCAACGGAGTGGGCACCGTTGAGATGATATGATCGGCGGGGTGGAAGCCATCGGCGGCCTCGACGCCTGCAACCTTCCCGTTCTCGCTGACCACCCTGCTCACCGGATTGGCAAGACTGACGGTGCCCCCCCGTGCCGCGATCTGTTCGACCAGCTGGTCAACCAAGGTCTGGCTGCCGCCTTCGATATAGCCGAGCTGCTCCTGAAAGATCGACTTGCGCGAACGGCCGGTGCGCTTGACCCGCGTCCAGATCCACGCAGCCGAGACATTGTCGGCATATTCGTAGAATTTAAGGTCGAAGAGCGGCTTCCAGAGCTTGTTGTAGACGCTCTTGCCCGACCAGCGGGTGATCCACTCGCGCGCGCTTTGGGTCTCCAGTGCGTCCCACCGGTCACGCTTGACCGAAACGAATGCGAGCAATCCATAGCGGAACTTCTCAATCAGGCTGAGATGGGGAAAGGTCAGCAGTGAAACAGGGTCGCCCCACTTGTGGAGGCTGCCGCCCAGAAAATAGCCCATCGACGTGTCGCGCCAGCGCATCGCATCGCCCAGACCCAGTTCGGCCATCAAGTCGAAGGTCGGCTGGTCGGTCTTGCATACGAAGTGGTAGAAGCGCTCGATCGACAATCCGGCGAAATCGAAATGGGCTGCCATTCCGCCGGCATCGGGCGAGGCCTCAAGCACCGTGACGTCATGCCCCGCGCTTGCGGCGTGATAGCCCGCCGCAAGGCCCATTGCTCCTGCACCGATAACAAGGACACGTGCCATGAACGTTGCTTCCGCCTTAACTCTGCGAGGAGCTGTTTCCACAACAGCCCCTGAGCAGCATGGATCAGAACTGGAGCGCTACATTAGAATAGACCGGATGGCCAAACGTCTCGCGCAACGCATCCATGAGCGATATCTCTTTGGGAGGTCATCTCGTATGGGTCAGCCTCCCACCAACCAGCGCGCCCGCGTCTATCGCGACTTTCTGTTGCGGCGCAACAAAAAGCTTGATGGCGCTAGCGAAAAATGGTGACACAGAGACCCGTAATGGCGCCGTCCCGGGGTGGGCGCGCCGAACCTTAATTCCGCCGCCGCGTGATCATGAAAGCCGTATCAATGACGAGCATAAGATCGAATGTCATCGCTGCATTGGCGGCGGCAGTGGTCGCGTTTTTGGTGCTTCTTGCCTTGATGTCGCGCGATGTCGCCATCTTTGACGAAGGGATCGTCCTGGCCGGGGCGCTGCGCACACTGGCGGGGGAAATCCCGCACCGCGACTACTATTCGAGCTATGGCCCGGCACAGAATTACGTAGTAGCCTTCCTGTTTGCGATGTTCGGGAAGAGCTTCATGGTCGAACGGCTGTATAGCCTTGCAACCATGGCTCTGGTCGCGACCTTCGCCTTCGTCACCACTTGGGGACGGGTCAGGTGGTTTTTCAGCGTGCTCGTGCTGGTGTTCTGCGTTGCGTTTCAAGTCGGATCACAATTCCATTTGTATCCTGTCTTTCCCGTGATGCTGCTATCTCTGCTGGGCGCTTTCGCCCTCATCCGCAGCTTGGGCAGCGGCAATCAACCTGGCATTCTGGCGGCCGTTTTTGCAGGAGCCTGCTGCGGGGTGGCGGCCCTGTTCCGCTATGACGGCGGCTTTTTCCTGCTGCTCTCTTTTTGTCTGTTTCTAGCGATCATGCAGTGGCTTCGCCCGACGGCCACGCCGTTCCGGTCGCTGACTGTCAATCTGCTGATTTGCGGGATGGCTTCGGGTCTTGTCTTTGTGCCCTTTGCACTTTCTTATCTGCTTGTCGCTCCGCCCGGCGGGTTCGTGCATGACATCATTGACTACTCACTCAACGTCTATCCAAAGGTGCGGAGTTTGCCGTTCCCCGGATTGGTTGAGCTGAAAAGTAACCCGGGAGAGATCGGCGTTTATTTCCCTCTGATTGTGCTAGCCGTTACCGCGTGGGAGTGTTTTGCGAGCAAGATCTGGCGTCAGCAATCGCCGCAGGATTTGCGGCAATTGCCGCTAATCGTGATGATGGCCATCCTTTCTTTTGTGCTGTATTACAAGGGCATGGTTCGGGTTTCGACTGTGCATATGCTGATGTCGATCATTCCGGCGACGATCTTGATCGGCGTGGTCATGGATCGGGTGGCGACGCGGCTCGGTTGGAAACGGGCTATCCCGCTGATGATCGTCATCACGCTGGCTCCCGCGCTGGTCGCGATGAGCCAGATCAGAAAGTACGTCGGGCAGCCTGACAACGCCTTGGCAGGCTGGGTGCTGCTTACCCCGGCCCCGGCAAACGCGTGTGCGGCAATTGATGGGGCCGCGTTTGTCAATCTTGGCGAGGACTTTCGGGCAGCGGGGCGTTTTATCAAGCGCCATACGAAGCAAGGAGAAAAAATCGTCGTCGCCGCAGGACGGCACGACAAGATCTTTGCCAATGCGATTGCGTTCTACTTCGAGGCTGACCGTCTGCCGGGGACTCGCTGGCACCAATTTGATCCCGGCTTGCAGAACCTTGGCGAGGTGCAGCAACAGATAATCGATGATCTGAAACGCAACAGGGTCAACTGGATCGTGCGCGACTCCACGTTCGACAGTGTTCTTGAGCCTAATGACAGTGCCAAAAGCAGCGGGGTTCGATTGCTTGATCAGTATCTGACATCCAACTACCGGCCGGTGGCGAGGGCAGGCAAAATCGAGATCTGGTTGGCACGTACGTTACCAGCGCCAGAGCCGATCATGGGGATGGAATGCATCGCCGCACCAGTGACAGCTGTGACAGGCGCCTAATCGCTGACGGCGCTTTGATCTGCTATCTGTGCAGAGCTGTCGAGGTTGCGCCGCCTATGGCACCGCGACAAATCGATAATCCGCATCATACTGTTCGAAAATTAGCACCACACCGGGACTTGCGCATTATCTTGCCATTCACCGCGCGCATCCTACATTGTCGATGACGAAAGGAATCCGGTCCAATGAGCGAGCCAAACGATCCCCAGCAGCAAGGCGATGGCCCCAACCCCTGGGTCAAACAGCTGATGATTTGGGGCGGGATTTTCCTCGCTCTGCTATTGGTGGTGACCATGTTCAGCAATGCCGGACAAAACCCCGGTACTGCGATCCGCTATTCCGACTTCCGCCAGTCTGTGGCCGAAGGCAAGGTACAGGACGTGCAGCTCGGTGCCGAGCTCATCACCGGGACGCTCAAGAACGGCGAGGCGTTCAGCACCGTTCCCGTGCCCAACGATGTCGAAATCACTAAGCTGATGGAAGACAACGGCGTGCGCTTCACCGGCAAGCAGCGTGAAGGGCAGAATGTCCTGCTGTTCATTTTGCTTAATTCGCTGCCGTTCATCCTGATCCTTGGGATCGCGTTCTTCGCGCTGCGTCAGGTTCAGAAGGGCGGTAACGGCGGGGCGATGGGCTTCGGCAAGTCCAAGGCCAAACTGCTGACCGAACGGTCGGGCAAGGTGACTTTCGATGATGTCGCAGGCATCGATGAAGCACGCGAGGAATTGCAGGAAATCGTCGAATTCCTGCGCGATCCGCAGCGCTTCTCCAAGCTCGGCGGGCAGATCCCCAAGGGCGCGCTGCTGGTCGGCTCGCCCGGCACCGGCAAGACCCTGCTGGCCCGCGCCATCGCAGGTGAAGCGGGCGTGCCGTTCTTCACCATCTCTGGCTCGGACTTCGTCGAAATGTTCGTTGGCGTCGGCGCCAGCCGCGTGCGTGACATGTTTGAACAGGCCAAGAAGAACGCGCCCTGCATTGTCTTCATCGATGAAATCGACGCCGTGGGCCGTTCGCGCGGGCATGGCCTCGGCAATTCCAACGATGAGCGCGAACAGACGCTGAACCAGCTGCTCGTCGAAATGGACGGCTTTGAAGCCAACGAAGGTATCATCATCATCGCCGCCACGAACCGGCCCGATGTGCTTGATCCGGCGCTGCTGCGTCCCGGCCGGTTCGACCGTCAGGTGGTCGTGCCTATCCCTGACATCGATGGGCGTGTGAAGATCCTTGGTGTGCACATGAAGAAGGTGCCTCTGGCCCCCGACGTCAACCCGCGCGTGATCGCACGCGGCACCCCGGGCTTCTCGGGCGCGGACCTTGCAAACCTGGTCAACGAAGCCGCGCTACTGGCCGCGCGCCGCAACAAGCGCTTGGTGGCGATGCAGGAGTTTGAAGACGCCAAGGACAAGGTCATGATGGGTGCCGAGCGTCGCAGCATGGTGATGACCGACGATGAAAAGCGGATGACCGCCTATCATGAGGCCGGCCATGCAATCGTGTCAGTTCATGAAGTCGCGTCCGATCCGATCCACAAGGCCACCATCATCCCGCGCGGCCGCGCGCTGGGCATGGTGATGCGCTTGCCCGAGCGTGACAGCTACTCTTATCACCGCGACAAGATGCACGCGAACCTATCGGTCGCGATGGGCGGGCGTGTTGCGGAAGAGATCATCTTCGGACACGACAAGGTCAGTTCGGGCGCATCGTCAGATATCCAGTATGCGACCAATCTGGCGCGCAACATGGTCACCCAGTGGGGCATGTCGGACAAGCTCGGCCCGCTCCAGTACGAAGAGCAGTCGGAAGGCTATCTTGGCATGGGCGCGGCGCAGCGAACCTTCCGTTCGGGCAAGACCAACGAACTGATCGACACCGAGATCAAGGACCTTGTTGAAGGCGCGCATACCCGCGCGACCGATATCCTCAAGACCAACGAGGACCAGCTACACCTGCTAGCGCAGGCGCTGCTCGAATACGAGACGCTGACCGGGGAAGAGATCAATTTGTTGATCGAAACCGGCAAGATCGACCGGCCCGATGCCCCGCGTGGGCCGAGCGTCCCGGCGCAGGTGCGCGGTTCGACGATTCCCAAGGCTGGCAAGCGTTTCGGGAAGGGCGACGAGGCACCGCAGGGCGCCTGACGCCGTTACGAGCGGTCACCATTGAAGGCGCTGGAAGCAATTCCGGCGCCTTTTACTTAAGCGTCAGGGTGAGTCGCGCTCTCGCGCAACAAGACTGCCAGCGAAGTCTTCGTGACAAGGCTGAAAGGGTGGCGCGATGCGTTGGATCATAGCTTGGATACTGGTGGGCGGAGCGCTGGCGGCTGTAAGTTCACAGGCAGCGCAGACTACGCCGTCCGCCGCCGCGCCCCCTGCGGTAGTGGTTTCTTCTCCAGACATGATGGTCGCAGCGTTCATGGCGCGGGCCGATCAGTTACGCTTGAGCGGACCCAATTGGCCGCTCTCGTCCGATGCCGAAATCGACGGCGATGCGTTGTTCAAACACTTGGCCAGCTATTCCGACGAGGCAGCCGCCCGCACCGCGATCACAACGACCTTTTCGCAGCGGGTACGTCGCCGCGTCTTCTGCCGCTGAAGGTTCAGAACGCGCCGAGCACCAGCAGCGCCTGCAGGAATAGGACCAGCACGATCTGGACGCAGACAAGCAGCACGCAGAACCGCCAAAACGCTGAAAACCGCGATAGGCCATAAGCATAGCGCAGTTGTTTATAGAGATGCAGCGGCGCGCCGATGGCAAACACCAGAAACGCCCAGCCGCCGCCGCCGGGGATCACGCTGATAATCGACATCGCAATGAATAGCAGCGACATAAAGGCGAGCGAATAGGTGACGAATACCGCGTGATCATAGGCCTTGTACTGACGCCGCCACGCAAACATAAGCCACACGAACGGAATTGACAGCGGGATAAGCAACCAGCTGAATTTATAGCCATTCGCTTGAAGCTTATAGAGCATAAGGCCAGGATTTTTTTGCCATTTTTTGATGATCGCACTGCCGAACATATCAAGGTCACTCTGTTCAAGCACCATCGAACTATTGCCGCCAAGATCAATGCGTGTCGATTTGTCGCCATCTGTCTCTTCATCGGTCTTTGCATCTGGCACGAGCATTTTGCGGATGATTGCCAACTCAGCAGTTATTTCCTGCCGACGGGGATCTGCTTTGACGAGGTCATCTCGCTCTTTTTCAAGCGTAATGATTTGTTTCTGAATGGTGGTCTGGAAAGCTGACGGATCCGCCCCGTCGCCATCATTATTGGCAAAGCCTTCGACAAAATCCTCTGACGGTGAAACCCCAACCATCTGAAAAACAGCGAACATTGCAAAAACGGTGAACAGGAACATCGCCATCGGACTAACGAACTTGGCGCGCTCGCCCGCGATGTAGCGGCGGGTGAGGTCACCCGGCTTCAAGGTTAGCAAAGGCAGGGTGTTCCACAGCTTGCCGTCAAGGTGCAGCACGCCGTGCATGATGTCGTGGCCGATTGCCGCAAGGCTGCGGTGGACATGCCCCTTCTGGCCGCATTCAGGGCAGAAGTGGCCTTCATAGCGCGTGCTGCAATTGGCGCAGGTGACGGGCCCCGCTGCGTGCGCGCTCGCCTCGCCTGCGCCGGGCTCTACTGCCCGGCCAAGCAGCCCGCCTTCGATCATCGTGCCGATGCTGTCGCCAAACCCGCTCATCGCTTGCACCCCTGCCGCTGAGAATGCGTTTATAGGCAGTTCTATCGCATCTGCGAAAGCCCCGATTTGTCCGCCTTATTTGCTGGCGAGCTTACGCTCGATCGCGGTCCAGAGTTGGGCAATGGCGCGCGCGGCAGGCGAGCGCGGGGCGAAGGCGCCTACAGGCTTCCTCTCAACCGCGCATTGCTCGACCGCGCTTGCCAGCGGGATCGCCGGCCAGGTGGGATTGGTCTCCCGCGCTTCCTTGTGCAAGCTTCGGCGCAGGTCGATCATCGACAGTACCGGGAGGATCGGCGGGTGTCCCCCCTTGCGCCCATTGCCCGACCCGCGCACTTCCTCGACTACCACCTCGAAGGCGCGGGCCGAGAGCGGTGAGGGCGGCAGGGGGACGATGATGAGGTCGGCGGCGCGCATTACCTGCGCACTCAACTCATTGAGAACCGGCGGACAATCGAAGATGATCCGGTCGTAATTCTTGCTCAGCAGCTCGGTCAGCCGGGCCAGCCGCCGTTTCTTGCCGAGCCGATCAAGCTGGCGGTCGAGCGCGCGGATGCTCTCGTCGGCCGGCAGCAGATCGAGGCCCGCGAATTCGGTCGGCTGGATCAGCCGCGCAGGGTCGCTGTCGTCGGCGAAGATACTGTCAGCGCTGCGTTTTTTGAGCGGATCGATGCCAAGCAGAAAGCCCGAGCCATTGGCCGCGTCAAGATCCCACAGCAGGGTCTTGCGGCGCGAGATGGCGCTCGCGCACCATGCCAGATTGACCGCCAGCGTGGTTTTGCCGACCCCGCCCTTGACGCTATAGATTGCGATTGATGCCATTGCCGCCGCGCCTCAGATCCTGTGCGAACCGCCGTAACCCTATGTTACGGTTTAGTTACAATCGCATCAGATACCGTCTCTGTCGGCAAACGCAAGCACGGGTCATGCCGAGTCAGAAACCGGTCAAAGCCCACAATCTAGCGGGGTCTGGACGAGGCCTAGCGTGGGCCTAGCGGGGGCCTAAAGGGTGTCGAGCCGGGGTCTAAATAGCCCAACAGATCCAACCCCCTGATTACAAACGATTACCCGTCGTAATCCCCGCCCAGCGAAGAGGTGCGGGCCGGCGCCGAGGCGGTGATCCGCAGCGCTTCGGCCGATTGGCTGAGCGAACCGATCTCGTCAGCCTCGTCCTCGTCATCAGGGAGGATCTTCTGCAAGCTAACCACCACGGATTCGTGGAGCGACACCGGGCTCACGGTTTCATCCGCGATCTCGCGCAGCGCGACGACCGGGTTCTTGTCGCGGTCCCGGTCGATGGTCAGCTCGCTGCCCCCCGCAATCTCCCGCGCGCGCTGGGCGGCGAGCAGGACGAGGTCAAAGCGGTTGGAAACCTTGTCGACGCAATCTTCAACGGTAACGCGTGCCATGCTTGGCCTTTTCGGATTCGCTGGGGAAAGGGAAGAGCGCAGCTACGCACGGGGGAGCGGGAAGTCAAGGTTTGTGGGAGGAGGGGGCGGGCGATCCGATCCCATTGGCCCTCTCAATCGCGCAGACGATCAAGCTTTTCACGAACCGAAACAAGCAATGGCAGCAAGTCCTCGATCGCGCGCTTATCGAGCACAGATTGCGCATCTTCCAAAGGGCCCTGTAACCGCGCGATGCATTCATCGCGCATCGCCCGCCCCAACGCGGTAATAGAAACGTGTTTTCCGCGCCCATCATCAGGGTTCGGTTTGATCGATACCAGTCCCGCCTTTTCCATTCGCGTCAGAGTGCTGGTCATTGTTGCGCGGGTTACCTGAAAGGCGTTTGCAAGATCTTTGGGGGGCTTGTGTCCGATATCTAGACGGACAAAGTGATTAAGCACTGAAAACTGCGCAATCGTCATGCCTTTTGGGAGAACCGCTGCGAAAGATGCGCTCGTAAGCTGGTTGATAATACCGATCTCGTTGAACAAGGTGAATACCAAAGAGCGATCGGTCATTGCTTTTTTGCCATCACCTTAAAAAACTGCCGAGTGGCCAACGCGGACTTGGGCCGACAGTGGGACCATATCCAATGCGAGCCAGCATTTGTATGCGCTCGTCATTTTTCGCACCCAATAGGTTGTGGGCAGCACGATAAGCATCCGCGACCTCCGCATATTCTTGTAACGACTGGCTCATCGGGTGCATTGCAAGGCCCAGTTGCGTGCTGCGCAGATTTGCCCTGACAAATTGGCGTCCCGCCTCGATCTGGTCGATCCTCGTGTTGCCGGGTGTTTTTATCCAGATCAGGGCTGGAACAGAACCATAGGCTTCGTTGAGTTGATCGACACCGAATTGATAGCTGCTGCTGCCCATGTCAGCCAGAGCTTCGCGGCTTATCTGGCCGGTTGCAATGCCTGCTTCAATCATTGGCCCGGACAGGTCGATCCCATCGGGATTGGCGGACACTTCCTTATATCCGATCCGCATCAAATCGACACTTTCGAGATAGGCGTCCTTGGTCGACATCTCTGCACTGATAGCGACCAATATCTGCTCACGCAGCGCTTTGATCATCGCGGGGTCTGCCGAGAATAAATCGTCCTGGCCCACAACCTGTTGCAGCAATTTCGGGTCGATGGCGCGGGTAGTGTCATAGGGTTCTTTGTTCGATCGCCGCATCGTGATTGCGCTAAAAAGCGGATCGGCCGTCACGGCGCCATTTTTTGCGAATGTGAGATGGGCGACCGGGCGCTCGTCCAAGCGCGTTGCGGGTTCGCCTTCAGGAAATAGCTGCACATCGATCGCCACCCCTCTCAGCGCCGCCGCGATCCGCGCGGTTTCAAGGAAGGTGCCAAAGCCGATGGTGATTTGCCGATCAAAGGGATCGGTAACCGGGAGCCGCCGGCCCAGATCACATGTGACAACCGCCTCGCTGTCCCCGATCAGACGGACAACCCAAGGCTGGCGATTGTGTGGGTTGGGCGCCAGAATTGCATGCTGGAAGGCATATAAACGGTCGTCTTTTTCCAAGGCCCGCAGAGCCCAAGGCGCAAAAGCGCTATCAGGTGTGCGTGTGACCCGCCAAACCCCGCCTAAGCCGACCAATGCGACGCCGCCCAATCCAGCGGCCAATACCATGCGCCTGTTCATCATTCGACCCTTCTAGTTTGATGTCTAACTAAATATAGCTTGATATCAAACTATGAGCAAGCCCGGCTTGCTTTTGGGTTTTTTTGGGGCGTCCGCACCGGGGTCGAAAGCCGCGCGACAGGTTCTGCCAGCCAGATTTCGCGCCCGCTCCTAACTTGCGATCTTGTCCGAGGCTCTTTCAAACACCGCCCGTCTGGCGTTAAAGACAAGCAATGGACATAGCCACGCACGCAGCCCCCGCCAAAGTCGCAACCGATTACCGGGACCCCGACCCCTTCACCGTCGAGGCGCAGGGCCACAGCTTCACGTTCTACCCCCACGGGGCCGACCGGCTCGCCGCGCTCATCGCGCTGATCGACGGGGCGCGCGAAACGCTCGCGATGTTCTACTACCTGTTTGACAGCGACGCATCGGGCACGGCGGTGCGCGATGCGCTGGTTGCGGCCGCCGCGCGCGGGGTGGCGGTTGATGTGATTGTCGATGATTTCGGCAATGGTGCGGGCGCGGCGTTCTTTGAACCTTTGACCGATGCCGGGGGCAGCTTTGCGACCTTCAGCCCCAAGTGGGGCACGCGCTATCTGGTGCGCAATCACCAGAAGATCGTGATTGCCGACGGCGCGCGGGTGATGACCGGCGGCGCGAATGTCTCCGACCACTACTTCGCCCCGCCGCAAGATAATGGCTGGTGCGATCTGTCGGTGACCATCGAAGGCGCGGTGGTGGGCAGGTTCACCGAGTGGTTCGGCCTGGTGAAGATTTGGGTACAGAATGAGGAAAAGGGCCGCACGAGCCAACTGCGTGCCTTGCGCGATATCGTCAAGACTTGGGATGGGGGTGCCGAGGGGTCACCTGTGCGGCTGTTGGTCGGCGGACCGTTGGTGCGCAAGGGCCACTGGGCGTGGGTTCTGCGCAAGGATCTGGTTGCGGCCAAGCGGCTCGACACGGTCTCGGCCTACTTTGCCCCTCCGCGCAGTTTCCGCCGCCAGATCGCGCGGGTCGCCCGCCGCGGTGATGTGCGGATGGTAATGGCGGGCAAATCCGATATTTCCGCAGCAATTCTCATGGCGCGTCTGCTTTATCGGTTGCTGCTGCGATCGGGCGTGCTGATCTTTGAATTCCAGCCGTGCAAGCTGCACATGAAGCTGCTGGTGGCCGATGATGCGAGCTATGTCGGCAGCGCCAACCTCGACAAGCGCTCGTTTAGGATCAATGTCGAGCTGATGGTGCGGATCGAGGATGCCGGGCTGGCGGCAAAGCTGCGCGAACTGATCGATCATATGGAAGCGGCGAGCATGCCGGTGACGCGCGAATGGTACGCGCGCGAGGCGACCTTCCTCAACCGGATGCGCTGGCGGGTGGCCTATTGGCTGTCGCTGGCGGATTACCGGATCAGCCGGGTGGGGGCGGGCTGACCGCGCGCGCATGATCGCGCCGCTCTGCAATCAGCCGCGCGGCGGCATTCGCCATCAACCCGTTCTGGTGGCCGACGCCGGGAACCAGTTCCAGCTTCCAGCCGAACCCAGTGCCCAGCCGAGTGGCAGCCGCGCGCCCAGCGGCAAAGAAACTCTGCCCGCGCGCGAAGCGGTGCGGGCCTTGCGCGTTGGCTTCGGGGGTGGTGCGCAGATCGGACGCATTCGGATTGTTATCGGCAGTCCCCAGTAACACCATCAGCGGCTGGCCGAGCGACGCCGTCAGGCTCAGCGCCGCGATTGGCGCGCTGCCTGTGCCATACGGATAGGCGATCGCCGGATCGGGCAAGGTGTACCACCCGGCATTGGCGGCAATCGCCTGCTCGATCCGCGCCTCGGGCATAAACATGACGAAGCGATGGACGAACTGCGCTCCAGCCGAATGGCCATAGATGGTGTAGCGTGGGACTTGCGTGCCGAAGCGGCTGCGGACCGCATCAAACAACGGCTCAATCATGCCGAAGGACCATAGCGCACGCGGGCGCGGCGTGCCGTCGGCTCGGGTCAGGAACCCGGTGTTATAGCCGCGCGATCCGGGAAAATCGGCCTCACTGAATTCGGGCACGACTACGATCATGCGGTATGCCTGCGCGAGGTTGGCCCATTCGTCGCGGTAACGGTCGGCATCGCGCTTGACCCCGTGCATCACCACCACCACCGGGGTATCGGGGGCGACCTGATCGGGCAATTGGTACCAGACCGGCAGCATCGGTCCGGCCGGGGTGGCCAGCACGAACCGCCCGCGCGCCTCATTCTCGGCCGCCGCGGCGGCGGCGAGCGGCACGGCGGCGAGCAGCAGCGCGGCCAGCGCGATGCAGCGGCGCAGCACAGTCATCACCGGGGCCATCAGCGGCGCGGGCAGGGCATCACGGGCAGGCGCTTCCATGGCTTGTCTCCCTCACTGCGCTCTAGCGATAGCGCGACGGCTTGAGATCATATTTCGCCAGCTTGTCATAGATTGTCTTGCGCGGGGTTTGCAGCATTGCCTGCAGCCGCGCGATATCGCCGCCGGTCTGGCGCAGCGCATCTTCGAGCACCGTGCGCTCGAAATCGGCGACGATCTGGTGGAGCGGGCGCTGCCCTGCGATCAGCGGCGCGGGCGCGCCCGTTTCCGACAACCCGAGCACCAAGGCGCGGGCATAGCCGTTCAATTCGTGCAAGTTTCCTGGCCAGTCGTGGGTCTGGACGCGGCGCCATTGCACCTCGCCGATCGGCGGCGCGGGCAGATCGAGCGCGCGCGCGTGGGCCGCGACGAACAGGCGGAAGATCTCGGGCACATCCGCGCGCCGCTCGCTCAGCGGCGGGAAGGCGATCTGCACCGCGCCGAGCCGGTGCCACAAGGGATCGCGCACCGCCTCCGCTCCGGCCGCTGGAAGCCGGGCGATGATGATGCGGATGTTGAGCTTGCGCGCGCTCGCCGCGCCGATGGGCAGCACGCTGCGTTTTTCCAACAGTGACGCCAACCGCGCGGTCAGCACCGGGCCGGCTGCCGCGATCTCGTCGAGGAACAGCGTCCCGCCATTGGCGCGTTCGACCATGCCGGTGCGCGACAAGCCTCCGCCCGCTGAGCCCGCCCCCGGATCGCGCCCGAACAACAGCAATTCGGCGTCCTCATGCGCCAGCACCCCTGCATCGACCGCGACGAAGGGCCGGCTGCGGCGCCCGCTGAGATCGTGGATCGCCCGCGCCGCGTGGCTCTTGCCGGTGCCCGCCGGGCCGGTCAGCACCACATCGATCTCCGACCGCGCAACCCCTTCGATCACCGAGCGCAGCCGCTCAGCCGCCGCAGAGGCACCGGGGAACAGCCGCCCGGCGCTGCGTCCGGCCTCCTCGCGCAAGGCGCGGTTCTCGAGCGCCAGCGCGCGGCGCTCGCTGGCGGCACGCACCGCGCGGAACAGATCGGCGGACGCATAGGGCTTGGTCAGGAAATCGGCTGCGCCGTTTTTCATCGCCGCCACCGCCATCGCGATATCGCCGTGGCCGGTGGTGAGGATCACCGGCAGATCGGGATCGATGCTGCGCAGGGCAGCAAAGAAGGCGATCCCGTCGATCCCCGGCATCCGCACATCGCTGACCACCACGCCGGGGTAATAGGGCGTCAGCCACGCGAGCGCCGCGCGGGCATCGGGGAAGGCGGTCACCTCGGCGCCTTCGAGGCTGAGTGCTTGCATCGTCGCATCGCGCAGCGGCGGATCATCCTCGACCAGCGTGACTTGAAGCGGCTTTGAAGGCGGCGGGGCGAGGCTCATCCGGCCGCCAATATCATGGTGAAGCGCGCGCCGCTGGCGCTCTCTTCGTGCACCAGATCGCCGCCCAATTGCCGCATGATGTCGCGCGCAATCGCTAGGCCAAGCCCGATCCCTTCGCTTTTGGAGGTGACGAAGGGCTGGAACAGTGTCTCGCGCAGGGCGGGGGGAATGCCCGGCCCATCGTCGCTAACGCTGAGCCGCACGGTCTCGCCCTCGCTCGCAATGGTCAACGCGATGTGTCCGCCGCGCCCGCCGCAACAGGCCTGCACCGCGTTCTGCAGCAGGTTGACCAGCACTTGCTCCAGCTGGACATGCCGCGCGCGCACCGTGGTCGCCGCAGCATCGGGGCTGGGCAGCTTGAGCGTCAGCGCGTGCTGGCGGATCTGGTCGCGCAGCAACAATAATGATCCGTCGATCACCTCGGCGAGCGTGATGTCGCGCGGCTCGTCCGCCGAACGGCGGCTGAAATGGAGCTGCTGCGCGGTGATCTCTCCGATCCGGCCCGCCAAGACGGCGATCTTGCCGAAATTGGCCGCCGCTTCGGCGTGGCGATCACTGTCCAGCAGGCGCTTGCCGGTTTCGGCATAGACCCGCATCGCGGCGAGCGGCTGGCGGATCTCGTGGCCGAGCCCGGCGGTGATTTGGCCGAGCGTGGCCAGCCGGTTGGCCTGCTGCAATTGTTCGCGCAGCATGGCGGTTTGCGCGGCGATATGCGCAGCGGCGCGGGCCTGCCGCTGGCGGTGCCATAGCCACGCAGCTGCGCCCGCCAGCGCCAGCAACGCCAGCGCGCTAACCCCGGCGAGCCGGCCATTGGCGAGCGCGACCGACAGGCGCGGCGCGGGATCGGCGAGCAGGTGCAGTTCCCAGCCGATGGGCACGATCGGCTGGATCTTCTCGATCATCAGCACCGGGGAAGCTGCGCCGCCGCTGGCGGCCGGGTCAAAGGCTTTGACCTTGCTCACCCCGAACCGCCGTTCATCACGTGCCGGGTCGCGCGCCGCAATGCGTTCGCTCGCCGCGCGAAAGCGCCACGCGGGGTTGCTGGCGAGCAGTACGATCCCTTCGGCATCGGTGACGAACACCCCGTCCTCAGCATCGCGCCACTTGGCCTCGAGACTGTCGAACTCGACCTTGACCGCGACCACGCCGAGCGGGCGCTCCCCCGTCCCGACCCGCTCGGCAAGATAGAGCCCGGGGCGGCGGCTGACAGTGCCGAGCGCGAATTCGCTCGCGGTGCCGGCGCTGAGCGCGCCGCTGAAATAGTCGCGGAAGCCATAATTGGAGCCGATGAAGCTGTCGGCCCGGTCCCAGTTGCTCGCGGCCAGCGTGGCCCCGCGCGAGTCCATCAGGTAGATCGCGGACGCCTTGGTTTGCCGGGCGAGCGCGGCGAGGCGGAGGTTGAGACCCTCACGCGGTGCACCGTCACCGCCCAGCAACGCAGCGACCTGCGGATCGACCGCGAGCACGCGCGGGACGAGGGTGAACTTGTTGAGCTCGCTCTCCAACCCGGCCGCAAGGATCGCGGCCTGGCTGGTTGCCTCGGTGCGGGTCTCGGCGAGCGCGTTCACCCGCACCGCACGGTCGAGCACGAGCAGTGCTAGCGCTGCCACCAGCACCGCCGCCACCAGCCCGACCGCCGCCAGATACCGGCGCCCCAACCTGCCCATATTCAACCTGTTCTCCCTCGCCGTGCGAGAATGTGTGCGCCTATCCGCACTGGGTGCAAGAAATTTGTGCGGATTTCCGCACAGTTTTCGGCCTCATGTCAGGCAAAGACATGAATTATCGAGCTTTATCGTATTCAAGCGATGGGCTTGCTCTTGTCCTGCTCCCGGCTGATCCTGCGCAATGGAGAGTGTAAAACCGGGGGACCAACGACCGATGGGTTCGCACGCAGCCATCACACCGGGGGCCATTGCCCCGCCGGCGAAGGCGCCGCTGTATCGGCTGCTGTATGTGCAGGTGCTGGCGGCGATCGCGCTCGGCGCGCTGGTCGGCCATCTCTTCCCGGAAACCGGTTCGGCACTGAAGCCGCTGGGCGATGCCTTCATCAAGCTGGTCAAGATGATCATCGCTCCGGTGATATTCCTGACGGTTGCCACCGGCATTGCCGGGATGCGCGACATGAAGGCGGTCGGATCGGTGGCGGGCAAGGCCTTCGCCTATTTCCTGACCTTCTCCACGCTGGCGCTGATTATCGGTCTGGTGGTGGGCAATGTCGTGCGCCCGGGTGAGGGGCTGGGGATTGATCCGGCGACGCTGGATACCGGCGCAGTGGCGGAATTTGCCGACAAGGCCGAAGCGCAGACGATCACCGGCTTCCTGCTCAACATCATCCCCGACACCCTGTTCAGCGCGATGACGCAGGGGCAGATCCTGCAGGTGCTGCTGGTTGCGATCCTCGCCGGGGTGGCGATCGCGATGACCCGTCCGCACAGCGATCTGGTGATGGACGTGATGACATCATTCAGCGCGGTGGTGTTCAGGCTGGTGCACATGCTGATGAAGCTCGCCCCCATAGGTGCGTTTGGGGCGATGGCGTTCACCATCGGCGAATTCGGGATCGGCAGCCTCGCCAATCTCGCAGCGCTGGTGGCGACCTTCTATCTCACCTCGCTGCTGTTCGTGGTGGTGGTGCTGGGGCTGGTGGGGTGGTTCAACGGCTTTTCGATCTTCGCGCTGATCCGCTATCTGCGCGAGGAGCTGCTGCTGGTGCTGGGCACCTCGTCGTCCGAAGCTGCGCTGCCCAGCCTTATGGAGAAGATGGAACAGGCCGGGTGCCGCAAGGCCGTTGTAGGCCTGGTGGTGCCGACCGGCTATTCCTTCAATCTCGACGGCACTAATATCTACATGACTCTGGCGACACTGTTCATCGCGCAAGCTGTCGGCGTGGACCTGAGCTTGGGCGAACAGCTGACGCTGGTGCTGGTGGCGATGATCAGCTCCAAGGGCGCGGCCGGGGTTACGGGATCGGGCTTCGTGATCCTTGCGGCAACGCTCTCGGTGGTGCCCCGTGTACCGGTGGCCGGCATGGCGCTGATCCTCGGGATCGACCGCTTCATGAGCGAATGCCGCGCGCTCACCAATTTCATCGGCAATGCGGTGGCAACCATCGTGGTGGCGGGCTGGGAGGGCGCGCTGGATCGCGAGCGGCTGGCAGCAGCGCTGGCGGGCAACCCGCTTCCGCTCGAGCCGGAAGATAGTGAGCGTCACGAGCGCAGCGGTCCGGTTAGCGAAGCGGTTGCCGAGATGCTGGAAAAGCAGCCATGATCCTGCGTCACTTGCTCGCCCGATTGGCCCTGATGCTCGCGCTGTTGACCTTAGGGCAGACCTCACCGCTGCCGCTCGCTGCCGAAGAGGTCGCCCCTGCCGTGACCGAGGAAATCCTGCTGTGGCCGGGCACGCCGCCGGGCAATGGCAAGGTGACGGGGGCGGAAGTCGTCGGCGATGCGGGAGCAGGCCTTGGTGCGGTGTCGAACATCGCAGTGCCGCGGATGCGGGTCTATCGCCCCGCACATCCCAATGGCGCGGCGGTGCTGGTGGCAGGCGGGGGCGGCTATTTCCGCATCCAGCTGGCCAAGGAAAGCACGCCTGCGGCCGAATGGCTCCAGTCGCGCGGGTTCACCGTGTTCGAACTGATCTACCGTCTTCCCAATGATGGCTGGGATGCGAGCGCGCCGTTCATGGATGCGCAGCGGGCAATGAAGATCATCCGCGCCCGCTCGGGCGAATTCGGGGTTGATGCGGGCCGGATCGGGATCATGGGTTTTTCGGCCGGCGGGCATCTGGCGGGCTTCACCGCTTACCAGCCCGCGCGCTCGCTTTATGCCGGGGCCGACCGCTTTGAGGCAGTCTCGGCCCGGCCCGATTTTGCGGTGCTATTGTTCCCGGTCGTTACGCTGCGCAAGCCCTATAACACCACCCGCACCCGGCGCGAAATCGTCGGCGAGAAGGCCAGCGCCGCAGCAGAGGCGGCCTGGTCGCTTGACAGCTATGCGAGCAAGGACGCGCCGCCCACCATCATCTTTGCCGCTGCCGACGACGCCACGACGCCGCCCGGCCACGGCATCCTATTGTTCGAGACTCTTATCGCTGCCGGAGCGAACGCGGAATTGCACCTGTTCCGCGACGGCGGGCATGGCTGGGGTCTGGGCAAACCAGGGCAAGTGATCAGCCAATGGCCTGGCCTGTTCGAGACATGGGCGCGGTCACTACAGATAATTGAAAAACAGGGAGAATGAGAATGTCGACGAAGCTTCTGGGCAGGCTTGCCCTGATGTGCGGGGCGAGCATGATCGCCGCCGCTGCCGCCGCCACCGCCGCGTATGCGCAGGACACCGGCGCATCGCCGCCGGTCGATGTGACCAGCGCCGATGCCCCCCCGGCCGAGCGCGAGATCATCGTTACCGGCACCCAGATTAAAGGCGCCAAGATCAACGACGTGCTGCCCGTTACGGTGATCGACGAGGTCGATATCGCCAACATCGCCGCGACATCGGGCGACGAACTGTTCCGTGCGATCCCGCAGGCGGGCTCGGTCGCGTTCAACGAGCAGAATGATGTCTCCTCGAACAATGCCCGCGGTGATGCTGCATCGATCAACCTGCGTGATCTGGGCACGGGCAACACGCTGCTGCTGATCAACGGACGGCGGATGGTGCTCAACCCGGGCTTCCAGACCGAGCTGCTGGTGCCGGTGGTCAGCCCCGACACCAACGAGATCGCCCCGGGCAGCGTGCGCCGGATCGAAGTGCTGCGCGACGGGGCCTCGGCGATCTACGGCGCGGACGCGGTGGCGGGCGTGGTCAACACCGTGCTGCGCGGCAACCGCAATGGCGGCTTTCTGGAAGGCGAATGGCGCGGCTCGGATGGTACCAGCCTTTACAGCGCGCAGGTCAGCGGCGGATACGGCGCTGATTTCGCAGGCGGGCGCGGCAACATCACCATCTACGGCGGCTATTTCCATGAAAACGGCCTGCCCGCTTCGGCGCGTGCCTATTCAGCCGATGATGACAAGCGACCGCTACTGGTCGGCACGCCCTTCGAAGGCGATACGCAGTTCAACAATCGCAACACTTTCGGCCCCTTCGGCCAGTTCGACATCCAGATCACCAACAACAACCTCACGCCGATCCGCGACGATGACTTTTTTCTCCAGCCATCGACCTTCACCGGTTGCCGCCTTGAATTCGGCAACGGGCTGTGCGCCCGCAACGGCGACAACCCTGCCGCAGAGGTGCGTTACAACCGCGCCTTCGGCACCACGCTGATCAGCGAGAAGACGCGCTACAACGCCGCCCTGCTGCTCAACTACGAATTCAGCAACAACGTTGAAGGCTATTTCGAAGGCACTTTCTTCCGCTCTGAGAGCAGCCGCAACATCACCCCTGCGGCGATCCTCAGCGCGGTGCCGGTGGGGATTTCGCGCAATGCCTACTGGAACCCGTTCGGCCCGGTGACCTTCCCGAGCGGCGCGGCCAACCCGAACCGCCTGCCGGGGACCACCATCCCGGCCACCGGTGCCGACATCATCATGGAGCGTTACCGCTTCGTCGATGCCGGCAACCGCACGGTCGATGTCGACAAGGATTCCTATCGCTTCGTCGCCGGCCTCAAGGGCAATTTCGGCGCATGGGATTTCGACACCGGCTTTGTCTATTCGGAAGCCAAGTCGACCGACCTTGAAGGCAACCGCGTCTCGCTGACGCTGCTCCAGCAGGCCATCAACCGCTCGACGCCTGATGCCTATAATCCCTTCAATGGCGGCTGTGTGACCGGTGATCCGGGCAATGGCGATTGCACCGCGAACCCGGCAAGTTCGATCGACCCGTTCCGGATCAGTGTGTTCCGCAAGGGCGAAACCACCCTCGCGCTGGCCGATTTCAAGGTCAGCAACAACCGGCTGTTCGGTCTTCCCGGCGGTGATGTCGGGATTGCAGCCGGGGTCGAATGGCGGCGCGAGACGTTTATCGATGATCGCGACCCCCGGATCGATGGCACCATCACCTGGACCGACAGCGTGATCCCGGGCGTGCGCGACGGCAGCGATGTCGTGGGCACCAGCGCCTCGCCCGACACCAGCGGCGCGCGCGAGGTCTATTCGGGCTTCCTCGAGACTTTCGTCCCACTGGTGAGCGAGGACATGGATATTCCGCTGATCGCCGCGCTGAACCTCCAACTGGCCGGCCGCATCGAGCATTTCAGGGACATTGACGCGACCGCTATCGTCCCGCGTGCCGCTGCGTCGTGGACCGTGGTGCCGGGCCTGACAGTGCGCGGCGCATGGTCGCAGGGCTTCCGCGCCCCGAACCTCGTGCAGGTCAACGACGAAGGCACCACCCGTTCCAACACCCGCGATGATTTCGTACGCTGCCAAGCGCAGATCGAGAGAGGCCTGCTGGCCAATCTTGGCCTGTGCCCGGGCGAGGGCGTGATCAGCTTCCGGTCAGGCACCGACCAACTGCAGCCCGAGGACAGCGAAAGCATCAACTTGGGTATCGTGTTCGAGCCCAGGTTCATTCCGGGGTTGACGCTCACCGCAGATTACTGGCGCGTGGAGCAGACCGGGCTGGTCGGCACCTTCGGGGATGACAACGCCATTGCGCTTGACCTGTTGCTGCGGCTCACGGGCAGCAGCAACCCGGCGGTAATCCGCACCGCGCCGACGCCTGAGCAGATCGCGCTCTATGCTGGCACGCGCCTTGCGCCAGCGGGCGACATTATCCGCGTGCTCGATCCCTATTTCAACCTCGACAGCCGCATTTCGAAGGGTATGGACTTCGGGCTTGCCTATAGCGTTCCCGATTTCGGCATCGGCAATTTCCGCCTGCGTTTCAACGCGGCGCGGCTGGAAGGCTTTGTCCAATCGGCCGGGGCGGGCGGGCAGACCCTGCTCGATGCGGTCGCGAGCGGAGCGCTGCCGCCCGAAGTCAGGATCGACGGCCTGGGCGAGCTGCTTGAGATCGAAGGGCGACCCAAGTGGCGCTTCAGCGGATCGGTCAACTGGGACAGCGGCCCGGTCGATGTGTCGCTGTTCGCCAACTATGTTGGTCAGGTCTGGAACACCAGCGTCAGCCGCGACGTGCCGATCGTGTCGGATGATCCCAACGCAAACTTCTTCCGCGTCGATGACATGCTGACGTTCAATACCGCGATCAGCTACACCATCGAGAACGACACCGCGCTTGATGGCACGCGGCTCCGGTTCGGCATCAACAACCTGTTCGACGTGGATCCGCCGCTGGCTGACGACACCTACGGCTTCTTGAGCGCGCTGCATTCGCCGCGCGGGCGGGTGTTCCGGGTTGAACTGCGCAAGAACTTCTGATGCGTAGCGGGCTGCAATCGCTTGCGGCCCTGCTGGTGTTGGGGCTGGGAGCGTGCGTGCAAGCGCCGCTCCCAGCCGCAGCGTTGGCCCCAGCCCCAGCTCGGGTAGCGCCGCCGCCGGTTGCGGTGGTGGCCGGCGCGGTGTGCCGCAGCGCCGATGCCAGCCTCCACTTCGATTTCGACGGGGCCTCGGCTTCGGCCTGCGCGGTAACGGGCGCGCGCGCCTTCACCCTGCTCGTCTCGCCCGAACACGCCCCGCCGATCAATCCGAGCCCGTGGTATGCTTTCCGTTACGAAGCTGAAGGCGACGCGCCGGTGACCGTCACCTTGCGCTATCTCGGGGCTGAGCATCGCTATGCGCCCAAGTGGAACGACCGCAGCGGCGTGTGGCGCGATCTGCCGAGTGAGCCGGCTGCGGACGGCAATGGCATCGTCATCCGCCTGCCGCAGGGCAAGGGGCTGGTCGCCGCGCAGGAGATCGTGACGCCCGGTGATGCCTCAGCCGATCTCGCCCGCTGGAGCGCGGCGACCGGCGCAGCAGTGGTCACGCTCGGCGCCTCGCATGATGGTCGCCCGCTCGAAGCACTCCGGCTGGGGCGCAAGGATGCCCCGCGGCTGGTGGTTCTGATCGGCCGTCAGCACCCTCCCGAAGTGACCGGCGCGATCGCGCTGCGGGCCTTTGTCGATGCGCTGACGGCAGCGGCTGGGCGGCTGGGCGATGTCCAGATCCTCGTCGTCACGATGCTCAATCCCGATGGCGCAGCGCGCGGTCACTGGCGCGCCAATCGCGGCAGTGTGGACCTCAACCGCGACTGGGGCCCCTTCACCCAGCCCGAAACCCGCAGCGTCAAGGCTTGGCTCGATGCCTTGCCGCCGCAGGTGCGCCCGGTGCTGATGGTGGATTTCCACTCGACCCGCAGCAACCTGTTCTATGTTCAAGGCGAAGCCGAGGCGAGCGCCGCTCAGCAACGCTTCCTTGCAGCATGGCTGGGCGGGCAGGAGAACGCGCTGGCGGGGTACCCCTTCACGATCGAACCGCGCAACGCCAATTCCGGCAGCGGCACGGCGAAGAACTGGTTCCACGCGGCCTATGCGATCCCGGCCTACACCTACGAAGTCGCCGACACCGCCGATCGCAGCGCCGCGCGCAAGGCCGCAAGTGCGTTGGCGGCGCGGCTATTGATGGTGCTTGGCGTTCCCCGCTAGCGCGCCGCACCCTCCCCCGGGGCTGACCTCACTCGAACCCGTAGTCCGAATAGTCCTTGAAACTGGGCGAGGTGAACTTGGTGATCTCGCTCTGGAAGTGCAGCGGGACGTTGCCGGTCGACCCGTGGCGCTGCTTGGCGACGATCAGCGAGGCCTTGCCCACCATGCCCTCGTATTTCTCCTCCCACGTGCGGTATTTCTCCTGCATGTCGGGGGTTGAGCTACCGTCGGGCGTGTCGGGCTTGATCAGCATTTGGTAGTAATCCGAGCGGAAGATGAACCACACCATGTCCGCGTCCTGCTCGATCGAGCCGGATTCGCGCAGGTCGGACAGCAACGGGCGCTTGTCCTCGCGTTGCTCGACCGCGCGGCTCAGCTGCGAGAGCGCCATCACCGGCACCTGCAATTCCTTGGCCAGCGTCTTGAGGCCGCGGCTTATCTCGGAAATTTCATTCACCCGGTTGTCGCTGGCGCGGCCCGAACCTTGCAGCAGTTGCAGATAATCGACGATGATCAGGCCGACGTCATGCCGCCGCTTCATCCGCCGCGCGCGGGTGCGCAGCGCGGAAATGGTGAGCGCCGGGGTATCGTCGATGTAGAGCGGCAATTCGGCGAGCCGCTGGCTGGCATAGGACAGTTTCTGGAACTCCTCGCGGGTAAGCTTGCCGCTGCGCAGGTTTTCCGACGAGATTTCCGCCTGTTCGGCCAGAATACGGGTGGCCAGCTGATCGGCGCTCATTTCGAGGCTGAAGAAGGCCACCGGCGCACCGTAATTGAATTCGCCGCCCTCGCGCTGCCAAGTAAGATGCGCTTCGGCGCAATTGAACGCGATATTGGTGGCGAGCGCGGTCTTGCCCATCCCCGGACGCCCGGCGAGGATCACGAGGTCAGATTTGTGCAGACCCGAGGTTTTCTGGTCGATCGTGGCAAGCCCGGTGGTCTTGCCCGACAGGCCGCCGCCCGAATTCATCGCAGCCTCGGCCATCTTGATCGCGACCAGTGCCGCATCGCGGAAGGTCGCTGCCTCACGTCCGGTCGCCGCGCCTTCAGCCACCTCGAACAGGGCTGCTTCGGCCTGCGCGATGCGTTCTTTGGGCGAGGTATCGAGCGAAGTATCGAGCGCGCCTTCGACCAGCCCGCGCCCGACGCTCACCAGCTCGCGCAGCAGCGCCAGATCATAGATTTGCTGGGCCAGTTCGCGCGGCGCCAGCAGGCCCGCGCCGCTGGCGGTGAGCTGCGCCAGATAGGAGGTGCCGCCGAGGTCCTTCAGCGCCTCGTCGGCCTCGAAATAGGGGCGCAAGGTGACGGGCGAGGCGGTGGCGTTGCGTTCCAGCAGCGCCAGCACACGGGCGTGGATGCGCTGGTGCAGGGGCTCGAAGAAATGCTCAGGCCGGATCGGCACCTGCAATTCTTCAAGCACACGGTTGTCGATCAGCACCGCGCCCAGAAACGCCGCCTCGGCCTCGAGGTTGGACGGCAGCTTGCGCGCAACATGGTCGCCGTCGGCGGCTTGCGGCTTGATCGGGGTCACTTTTTCGGGTTCGGCCATCACGCTCTGATGCGCTCTGGCAGCGCGCCAGCGCAAGGGCGATCGCTGCGAATATTTATTTCAGCCGCTGTGGATAGTGGGGAGATCGCGTCGAAGTGCTTGAAGTGCGGCCCCCCGATCTGCGAAGGCGTAACGCTATGGCTGATCCGCCGTCCGATTCCCTGCCTCTGTCTCCTGCTGCGGGTGCTGCGGGCGCGCACCGCATCGCCCATATCACCTTGGACGAGGCGACTATCTTGGGGCGCAATGCCGATGTCGAGCAGGAACGCCGGGTGGCGATCTATGATCTGATCGAGGAAAACAGCTTCAAGCCGCTGCGCAGCGCCGAGCGCGGCAGCGGCGGGCCTTATCACCTGCACCTGTCGGTCACCGATGGGCGGCTGGTGATGGAGATCCGCGATACCGGCGAGGCGCTGCTCGAGACGCTGATGATCGGCATGGCTCGCTTCCGCCGCCCGATCCGCGAATATTTCGCGATCTGCGACAGCTATTACCAAGCGATCCGCAAGGCCACCCCGACCGAGATCGAAACGATCGACATGGCCCGGCGCGGGATCCACAACACCGCCGCCGAGCTGCTGCTCGAACGGCTGGAGGGCAAGGTCGAGACCGATTTTGCCACGGCCCGCCGTCTGTTCACGCTGATCTGCGTGCTGCACATCAAAGGCTGACGGATGGCAAGGGGGCGCAAGAAAGGCGCGAG
>JBBQWH010000014.1:0-39217 GCA_038210785.1 Sphingomonadales bacterium
TAGCGGATGCCGCCAGACAATTCGAGCTTGTCGGTGAGGTCGATCATCACGCTGCCGAAGAACGAGAGCGCCTCGGTCTTGGTGACGTGGATCTTGTCCCAGTCATAGGTAAAGCCCGTACCGGGGGCCGTGCCGCCGCCAACCAGCGGACGCGGCGTACTGGGGCCGAAGAACGAGATGTTAACCCCCTGCTGGGCGGTGTCGAAGATGAAGGTGCGGTCTTCATAAAAGGCGCCCAGCATAAAGTTGAACGCGCCGTCAAAGTCCGATGCGATCCGCAGTTCCTGTGAATACTGCTCGAGCGCGTTGATCGGATCGGACGAACCCGCACCGCCCGCAGCACCCGCCGCAAGGAAACCGGGGACCGGCCCGACGCCGCCATAGGAATAATTGTCGAAGTCGACCGCTTCCATGTTGAGCAGGCCGGTGACCGAGGTCAGGGTCAGCGTGTCCGATAGATCGAGATCGAACTGCAGGCGGCTGAACCAGATTTCGGTCTCACCAAAAGGCACGCCGTTGCGGCCCGCAGCGGCCGACGGGGTCGGCACGCTGGCCGCGAGCTGCGCCGCAGCATCGGGCAGGAAGTAACGCTGGTCGCCCGTATTGCAGTTGTAACCGGCCGGGATATTGACCGCGCCGCTCAGCAGGAAGATCGAGTCCGCCCGGCCGTTAGGTCCGCAATTGATTTCCGCAGTGCCGATCGCGCCGTCGTTTTCGTTCTTGGTGTATTGCAGCTTGAAGTTGGCCCGGAACCGGTCGGACGGGGTCCAATCGAGGGTCAGGCGGCCGATGTAATCGGTCAGCCCGCGTTCCTGATTGACCGCCGGGGTGCCCGCCTGGAGGATCTGGAATTCCTCAATGTCGTTAAATTGCCCAGCGATCCGGATGCCAAGCGTGTCGGTAATGGGTCCGGAAATATAGCCGCTGACAAGGTAGCCCTTCTCCTCGAACTCATAGTTGCCTCGCACCCCAAATTCCCAGTCAGTCGTCGGGTTGGCCGACCGCAGCGAGAGCACGCCTGCTGTTGCCGATTTGCCGAAGAACAGCGACTGCGGCCCGCGCAGCACGTCGATCTGCTCGACGTCGAAGAAACCGGCCTGCACCAGTCGCATGGTCGAAACCACCACGCCGTCATATTCGAAGGCCACGGCGGAATCGAACGCCGCCGAGATGTTGGACGAGCCTACGCCGCGCAAAGATAGCTGGCCGCCCGAACCCGAGCCGCCGACCTGCACATTCAACGTCGGCACCCGGCTGGTGATGTCGGCCACCTGATCGATATTGTATTTGCTCAGCGTATCGCTGCCGATCGAGGTGACGGTGACCGGCACTTCCTGCAGCGTTTCGTTCTGCCGGCGGGCCTGCACGATGATCACCCGGTCTTCAGGGGCCTGCGCGGCATCCTCGGCATCCTGCGCAAAGGCCGTGCTCGGCAGCGCGGCGAGGCCGCTGATCGCTGCACCGCAAAGCAAAGCGCGCCGCAGCCCGCCACAATGGGCTTGGCATGCAATTCGGGCACGAAGTGTGTTCATGGTTCTCTCTCCCCTTCGGACCGCGGCTCCCCCGCGTGCCCTGTTTTCCCCAACCCCAGGCGTGTCTCCTCACGCCTTTCGGTATGACATGAAGGTGTATGATGCAGCGGCGCGCGCGCCATCCGCAAAAGCGATAGTGACCGCGCCAAACTGCGACAAAAACGTCACATGGTACTGGCAAAGCGGCCCAATCCACTGAATGCCGTAACGTCATTTGGCAGAATCATGGGCGGCGGCGCGATCGCGATCGCGCGCGCGCTCCATCTGCGCCGCCCGCGGCTCATGCGGCCAGACCCAGTCGGCCCCGATCACCGGCTCGACCGCCAGGCCGGGCGGGACGTTGCCGGGTCCGATCATCCGGTCGAGGCTCTGGTGGAAGGCATAGATCCGCGCTTCCTGATAGGACAGCGGCAGCGAGCGAAAGGCGGCCGATTGCATCGATTGCTGGATCGCCTCGCCGAACTGGGTGTCTTCGAGGATGATCGGGCTCATCTGGCGGCCGCCGGGCTGGGCCGCGTCGGGAACCGTCCACAAATCGGGCGCGGGTGCGTCACCCCAGTCCAATGCCATCGTTACAAGTTCGAGGCGCGTCGTCGTGAGCGAGGTCGGCCAGAACACCAGCGGCGGGACGAAATAATTCGACAGCGGCGAGACCCAGTTGGGAAACAGCGTGTAGCTCTGGGTGCAGGTCCGTCCCAGCTCGCCCACGGTCTCGATCGGCTGCGAGCCCGGCGGAGTATCGACCGCGCGCACATGCTCACGGTCGGTGGTGAGCGGCGGCGGGGCGAGCATCCGGGCGTGGCCATTGGGATAAAGCGTGTTCAGGTTGCGGGCGGGGTCCACCAGCGGCGCGACGGTGGTGGGGTGGATGAAGGGCACGTGGTAGACCTCCATGTTGGCCTCCATCGCCACCTTCCAGTTGCATTTGAGTTCAAAGCTGTGCCGCGCGGCCAGCCGGATGCGGTCGAACGCAAATTCCTCCCATTCGCGCGCCAATGGCCCGAGCCATTCGAGCAGCGGCATCGCTTCCATGTCGAAATTGACGTAGATCACCTTGCCGAACAGCTCGCACCGCACCGGCAGCAGCCCGCGGCAGCTGAGGTCGAAATCCTTGGGAAAATCGCGCCGTTCAGGCACGCCGATCAGGCTGCCGTCGGTCTTGTAGGTCCAGTTGTGATAGCCGCACATCAAGCGGCTGGCCCTGCCGCGGTCCTCGGTGACGACCGGCGCGCCGCGGTGACGGCAGGTGTTGTAGAACGCGCGCACGACCCCGTCGATTCCGTGCACGATCACGATCGGATCGCCGGCATTGTGCCAGCGCATGTAGCACCCCGGCTCGGGGATTTCGTCCATGTGCCCGGCGAACAGCCAGCTTTTGCGGAACACGTGTTGCTGTTCGAGCGCGAAGTATTCCGCGCTAGTGTAGCGTGCGGCGGGCATATCGGGCAGCGCAGGGAAGCCTTCGGGCGGGGCGGTGCGGGTGCCTTCCCATTCCATCAGCGCCTTCAATTGCGCGATTTCGGCTTGGTCCATCATCCGCGCATCTCCTTCCGGCAAGGGATAGGCCGAAGCCGCAAGACGCGGCGACTGCGACTTGTGCGAGGGCGGCAGCCCTATGCGCGCTTTCGGCCCTATGCGCGCTTTCGACAGTGGCGGCGGCGGTCACGCCCGATAGGCTGGGGCCGGAAAACAAGCTTGGGAGAGCGAAAAATGACAGGCAGGGTAGCGGGCAAGGTCGCGCTCGTGACCGGCGGCGCGATGGGGCTGGGCAAGGCCGATTGCGAAGCGCTCGCCCGCGAGGGGGCAAGCGTGATCGTGACCGACCGCGATGCCGAACTCGCGCACCAGGTCGCAGCCGAGATCGGCGGCGATGCGATGGCGCTCGACGTCACCGATGAAGCCCAATGGGCCGAGGTGATGCGTGCGGTTCAGGAACGCCACGGCGGGCTCGATATCCTGGTCAACAATGCGGGCAATGTGATCTTCGAAAGCATCGAGGATTGCTCGCTAGAGCATTTCCGTCTGCATCTCGATATTCACGTGGTGGGCACCTTTCTGGGGTGCAAGCACGCACTGCCGCTGATGAAGCACCGCCATCTGAAAGTTGGCGGAGGCGGGTCGTCGATTATCAACATGGCCTCCACCGCCGCGCTGATGGGTTATGGCAACATCCCCGCCTATGCTGCGTCGAAGGCCGCGATCGCAGGCATGACCCGCAGCCTCGCTGTCGATTTTCAGGACAAGGGCTACGGGGTGCGGGTCAACGCACTGGCCCCGGGCGGGATCGAGACACCGATGGTGATGGGCGTCTCGGGCCGCGCAGGCGAGACGCCGATGGTAATCCCCGAAGGCCCGCTCGCCGCCGATGCGCTGGGCCATCCCAAGGACGTGGCGGGCTGCGTGCTGTTCCTCGCCTCGGATGAAGCGCGGTTCTTGAACGGCCTGACGATCCCGGTGGATAATGGCCTCTACGCCCGCCCCCATCACTGAGGGGCCCACCACTGAGGTTGACGCGCCCGGCGGCTACCGCTGGTATGTGCTCGGCCTGCTCACGCTGACGAGCGCGTTCAGCGTTGCCGACCGGCTGGTGTTCGGCATTCTGGTCGAGGACATCAAGGCCGAATTTGCCCTGTCCGATTTCCAGCTCGGCCTGCTCGGCGGGGCGGCGTTCAGCCTTGTCTATGTGATCGCGGGCTTCCCGGCGGCGCGGCTCGCCGATCGCTCGGTGCGCAAGAACATCGTGGCCGGCGCGATCAGCTTCTGGAGCGTGATGACCGCCGCCTGCGGCACCGCCACCGGGTTCTGGACGCTGTTCGCCGCGCGCACCGGGGTCGGCGTGGGGGAGGGCTGTTCGGGGCCATCATCCCAAAGCCTCGTCGCCGATTTCTTCGCGCAGCGCGAACTCGCCAAGGCGATGGGCTTTCTCACGCTCGGTTCGACCATCGGGACGGCGGCCGGGCTGGTGTTCGGCGGACAACTGGCCGAAATCTTCAATTGGCGCTGGGCGTTCATCCTGATGGGCTTGCCGGGCCTGCTGATCGGCGCGGTGCTGTATTTCACCGTGCGCGAGCCGCCGCGCGGGCGCTATGCTCCGGCGGGCACCGACATGGCGCAATTGCCGCTGGGCCGGACGATCATGAGCCTCATCACCAACCGGGTGTTCATGGGCCTCGCCATCGGCTGGGCGGTGCAGATCATGATCGGCTATGCGCTGGCGTTCTGGATGGCGGCGGTGATGCTGCGGCAGTTTCCGATTTCGACCGGGGATGTCGGGCTGTATCTCGGCCTCACGTTCTTTCTCGGCGGGATCCCGGGGCCGATTATCGGCGGATATCTCACCCACTGGCTGACCCTGCGCGACGAACGCTGGCGCGCGTGGTTGCCCGGCGTGGTCAGCCTTGGCTGCGTGGTGCCGCTGGCGCTGAGCCTGACATCGAGCGGGTTCGGCGCATTTCTCGGCTGGTTCGGGGTGGCTTACGGCATCTATGTGGCCAGTCAGGCCGGGATCATGTCGGGCATTCAGGCAGCGGTTGAGCCCGCCTGCCGGGGCTTTGCGGTGGCGATTGCGTTGTTCTTCAACAATCTGGTCGGGCAGGCGCTGGGGTTGGCGGTGATCGGCGCGGTCAGCGATGCGCTGGTGCCGACGCAGGGCGAAAGCTCGCTGGCGGTGGCGGTGTTCGGCGTGTGCCTTGTTTCAGGCGTGTTGTCGCTGGCGATCTTCGTGTGGACAGCGGCGCAGATGGGGCCGAGCGGCTATCTGGCAAAGATGCGCGGGGGCTAACCGTCCGCGATCGGGAACTGAGATCGGACCGTGGAATGACGCAAAGTGGGTGGGCAGCTGATGTGTCGTGCAACTTGCTCCCTTCCCTTGAGGGAAGGGCTGGGGATGGGTGTGCGACGCCGGCTGATGCCGTACCCCCACCCCCAGCCCCTCCCCATGGGGAGGGGAGCTGCCAATTCCCGGATCCCCAGCGATCGCCGCCAAGAGTGACGCAGCGCGCGCTCGTGGCCCGCATAGTCAGGAAACCGGCCCCGTTCCTGTCTGTTGGAGACACATGAGACACTGTCCAGAAAGCAAAACCGCCCTGGACCGCGCCGGGCCTGAGCCGCGATGGGCGCCAGCATCGGTCGCCGGCTGGAATGGATAGGGAGGAGGCCGCAAGGTTATTGCCCGAGACTGGCATCGCCCTGTCCAGTAGGAAAGCGGCCTAAAGCCCTCTCCCCTTGCGGGAGAGGGCCCACGAGAGGGGTCTGGAGTGCAGTCCCGTCTCTCTCGCCCCCTCTCAACTGCGACTAGGCAGCAAGCTGCCAAGTCTCCGTATCTCTCCCGCAAGGGGAGAGAGTTCCTTGTCCGCTTTCGGGATTGCACCTCAACGTCGCTCATGGCCGAAAATGGGTGGAAAGCTGCCATTTTGCCAACCGCATCTGCAGGTAGTATCAAAGGCAAGGCAGACGGGGGAAATTCAGATGGCTACCGATGGTGCGGCATCCGAGCGAACATTTGTTTGGCGCGAACTCCTCAGTTTGGCGGGCTGGGGCGCTGTGTTGGCACCGTTGGGGATAGTCCTGCACGAAATGGGCCACTTCATCGTGGGGTTCACCCTCGGTTTTCCAGTTCGACTGAACGTGGGGAGCGTGTCCGGTGGGCCAGCCATCGGAGCAGCGACAGATCATGCTGTAGCGATGCAGGCATCGGCGGGGCCGATAGTCACATTCGCCCTAATGGGAATCGCGGCATGGGGGCTCATGCGCCGACCCGGCTCCCGCTGGGCATTCGCAATGGCGATAACCGCGCCAATTCGTTTCATCGTTGGCGGAACCTATTTGTTCTGGGTGATCAAAGCGTGGTTCGAAAAAACCGCCTTTCAGGGCACGCCCAACTTCGACGAATATAACGCCGCCCTGGCGCTTGGACTTTCGCCAGTCTGGCTGGTGTCCGTCCAGATCCTTGGTCTGATCGCCTACTGGCTCTGGGCGATAACACGGCCCAGACCGAATGCGAGGATTGCGAGCGTGGGATCCGTTCTTGTTGGTGCCATCATCGGAATAGCCCTTTGGATGGCGCTGATCGGGCCAGCAGTTCTTGCGCTTGCCTGAGGACCACCAAATCCGATTACGCGCTACGACGGATGACAATGGCAGAAACGGGGTCGATAGCCGACCGGCAGCTTTTTTCCGCAGAATCGCAAAAGCTGCCCCGCAACGCAGGCGCTACTCCGCCTCTTTCCACACCCCCGCGCACGCCCGCTGGTTGTGCATTGCCACAAACCGCGCCAGATTGTCGGTCCCCTCGGGCAGTTTCCATCCGACGGTGAAGCCGAAATTGGCAAAGGCGAACATGATCAGATCGGCAAAGGTGAACCGCCCCAGCGCGATGTGGTCGCTGCCGCCCAGAAACCTGTCGAACATCCGCCACTTTTCATCCGCCATCGCGAACAGTTCCGCGCCCGCCTCGGGCGAGACCACGGTCATGCGCGGTTCGAACATCGGGCGCCCCGTGGTGGCGCGGAAGCCCATCGTCATCGGCACGACCACTTCCTGATCGAACAACCGCGCCCACTTGCGCACCGTCGCGCGTTCCACGGGGTTCTCGCCGAACAGGTTAGGGGCGGGGTGCAGTTCTTCGACATATTCGCAGATCGGCCAGCTTTCGGTCAGGCATGTGCCGTCATCCAGCTCGAGCGTGGGCGTGGTGGCGAGCGGGTTCTTGGCGACGTATCCCGCATCCTGCCGGTTCGCGCCGGAGATGATGTCGTAGTGAACACGCTGGAAATCCTTGCCTTCCTCAAGCCCCTTTTCGATCATGAACATCCGCGCAAGACGCGGGTTAGGGCCGAGGCTGGAATGCAGGGTGGTCATGATCGTCTCTCCGACAAGTTGTTTTGCCGAAGGTTCTAGGGGCGCAGGGCCAAGCCGTCGCCCTCCTAAATGCGCTAGGAGGCGGGAAATTGACGGGCGCGCAGGCAATCGCGGCAAAACCGCTTGCGCCGCGGCACTGTGTTGCGCATGTAAACCACCATGGATCACCGCCCCGCAACTGCGCCCGAAACCCAACCGCTCGCCGATGCCGAGGATTTGGACGGCGCTCTCACCAAGCTGCACCCCAATTTTGCTCATGCGCTGCGGGTCCGCACGACATTGACCGCGATCCCGTTCCTGATCGGCGCGCTGGCGCTGGAACTGGCGATCCGGGATCAGGCGATTGTGCCCAGCGGGATCATCGCCGGGCCGGTGTTGCTGATCGCGCTGGCGCTGATCATTCGCGTTCCGGCCACCCGCTACAATGCGCGCGGCTACCAGATCAGCGCCGACCGGCTGCGGGTGGTGCGCGGGCTCATGTTCCGCTCAGACACGGTGGTGCCGTTTGGGCGGGTGCAGCATCTCGATGTCCACCAGGACCCGATCGACCGCTTCTTCGGCATCGCTACACTGACGCTGCACACGGCGGGCAACCAAAATGCGGGCGTGTCTTTGCCCGGCCTCGGCGCGGCACTGGCAGCCGAAATGCGCGAGGAAATCCGCGGGCATATCCGCCGCGAGACGTTGTGAGCCAGTCGCCCACCACTGAACCGCAACGCACCGCGCCGATCAGTGTCGTGCTGGGCGCGCTCGGCAGTATCCGCGGGGCGCTTTTCACGGGGGTCGCGGTTGCGTTTTCGGGGGTCGGCGGAAGCGACCGGCTGTTTATGGCAATCGGGATCGGCATCGCGGCGCTCGTGATCGGCACTGCATACAGCGCCGTCGGCTGGTGGCGGCTGACCTACACCATCGGCGAAGCTGATATCCGGGTCGAAAGCGGCGCACTCAGCCGCTCGGCCCGCTCGGTGCCGTATGAGCGGATCCAGGACGTCAGCCTCGAAGCCAAGCCGTTGCCGCGCCTGTTCGGGCTGGTGGCGGTCAAGTTCGAGACCGGGGCGGGCGGGGGCGAGGATATCAGCCTCCAATACCTTACCAAGACCGAAGGCGAGCGCCTGCGCCAATTGGTGCGCGAACGGCGCGAGGACGAGCAGGCCGCCAGCATGAGCATCGGTGCCAACGCCGATCCGGCCGCGCCCGGGCGCCGCGACGTGGGTGAAGCCGAGGTGTTATTCGCGATGGGGCCGGGGCGGCTGGTGACCTTCGGCCTATTCGAATTCTCGCTTGCGGTGTTCGCGGTGCTGGGCGGCCTGCTGCAATATGCCGACAACGTCTCCAACCTCGACGTGTGGAATGTCGAGCTGTGGTATGGCTGGCTTAAGGAGCAGGGCAGCACCATCGCCACGCTCGGCCCCTATGCGCAAGCGATCGGGGCGGCGGCAGGCTTGCTGGGACTGGTTGTTATCGGGATGGCGACCGGGATCGTGCGGACTTTGCTGCGCGATTGGGGCTTCACGCTCACCCGATCGGCGCGCGGTTTCCGGCGGCAGCGCGGGCTGTTCACCCGCACCGATGTGGTGATGCCGGTGCACCGGGTGCAGGGCCTCGTCATCGGCACCGGAGTGCTGCGTTATCGCTTTGGCTGGCGCGGCCTCAGCTTTGTCAGCCTGGCGCAGGATGCCGAGGGCCAGAGCCACGTGGTCGCCCCGTTTGCGCAGATGGACGAGATCGCGCCGATTGTGCGCGCGGCGGGCTTTCACCTGCCTGACGCGAGCACCGATTGGCAGCGCGCGAGCAAGCGCCACCGTGACGACAGGATTTTCGCCAGCGTTGCTGTTTGCGCGCCGGCGGCGATCGCTGCGGCGCTGTTTGCGCCGTTCGGGGTCGCGTTCATCCCGGTCGGGCTGGCAGCGTTGCTGGTGGGGGCGAACCTTTATGCGTGGGAGTTCCAGCGGCACGCGCTCGATACCACGCAGGTATTTTCGATCACCGGGCTGCTGTCACCCACCAGCCGGATCGCGACCCGGTTGAAGCTCCACTCGGTCGAGATCGCGCAAGGGCCACTGGCGCGCCTGCGCGGTTATGCCACACTGCAGCTCGGGCTGGCAGGCGGCACGTTTGCAATCCCCGGCGTCCCGCTGGACGAGGCGAGGGCACTGCGCGCGCAGATCCTCGAAACCATCGCTGCGACCGATTATTCGCGGCTCGATGCGCCGCCTGATCAGACCCCCGATCAGGCCTTTAGCGAAGCCCAGCCGGGGTTCTCGGCGAACTTGATTGCCACGTAGGAGCAATCGGGGCGGATCAGGAAGCCCTGCCGCGTCGCATCCTCGATCAAGCGTAGGACCAGCGCGCCCGCCACCCCGCGCCCACCGATTGCGCGCGGCACGATGGTATGCACGGCGATCCGCACCTCGCGGCCGTCGCGCTCCGCGCCCTGCTCCCATTCGAGATAGCCCTGCTCGCTCTCGCCCGCGACCGCTGCGTCATAGCGCCCGCCGCTGCCCTGTACGTGGTGGGTAATTGTCACCGTTGCGGTTTCTTTGTTCATGGCTTCGTCCTGGTGCTTGCCTTGGCGGCGCGGCGCTCTAAGGGCGTGGCCGATGAGCCTTGCCAAGCCCTTCCTGTCGGACAATGCCGCCGCCGTCCACCCCCGCTTGTGGGAAGCGATGCGCGCTGCCGACGCGCCGGACAATCCTTATGACGGTGATGCCTTGTCGCGCGAACTCGACGCGCGCTTTTCGGCCTTGTTCGGGCGCAAATGCGCCGCGCTGTGGGTGGCAACCGGGACTGCGGCAAATTGTCTTGCGCTGGGTACGATGTGCGCGCCCCACGGCGGGGTGGTGTGCCACCGCGAGGCGCATATCGAGGTCGATGAAGGCGGCGCGCCGGGGTTCTATCTTCACGGCGCCAAGCTGATGCATGCAGACGGAGAGGGCGCCAAGCTGACGGCTGAGGGAATCGCCGCGCTGATCGATCCGATCCGCGACGACGTGCATCAGGTGCAGCCCCACGCGATCGCAATCACGCAGGCGAGCGAATATGGCCGCGCCTACACGCCCGCCGAACTGGCGGCGCTGGGGGCGTTTGCGAAAGAGCGCAGGCTGGGCCTGCACATGGACGGGGCGCGTTTCGCCAATGCCGCGGCGTTTCTGGGCGGCTCGCCCGAACACGCAGCGCGCGCCGCCAGCGGCCCGGTTGACAGCCTCGCATTCGGGTTCATCAAGAACGGCGGGCTGGGCGCGGAAGCGTTGGTGCTGTTCGATCCCGATCGCGCCGCCGAAGTCCGCTATCGCCGCAAGCGCGCCGGGCACCTGCAATGCAAGGGCCGCTATCTCGCTGCACAGCTGCTCGCGATGATCGAGGATGGGCTGTGGTTCGCCAACGCCGCCCATGCCAATGCGGCGGCGCGCGAAGTGGCGGCTGGCTGCGGGGATCGGTTGCTTCACCCGGTCGAAGCCAATGAGCTGTTTGTGCGCCTGTCCGAGGCCGAGCGGGCCGCGTTGCGCGCGCAGGATTTTGCCTTCTACGACTGGGGCCCGAATTCGGCGCGGTTCGTGACGGCGTGGAACACGCGGTCCGAGGATGCCGACGCGCTCGGCCAAGCGATCGCGGCGCTATGACCGCCACATCCCCGCCCTCGATGCTCAGCAGCCGCGTGCTGATTCCGTTCATGCTGACCGGAACGATCTGGGGGTCGACCTGGTTCGTGATCACCGGCCAGATCGCAGGCGTGCCCGCCGCGTGGAGCGTGTTTTACCGCTTCATGCTGGCGACGCCTGCACTGTTCGCGTTGGCGCTGGTAATGGGCAACCGGCTGAAGCTCAATCGGCCCGAACATAGTCTCGCGCTAGGCGTCGGGATTGCGCAGTTCTCAGGCAATTTCCTGTTCGTCTATCATGCGGAAAGCCACATCACTTCGGGCATCGTTGCAGTGATGTTTGCGCTGCTGATGGTGCCCAATGCGGTATTCGCGCGGGCGTTCATCGGCGAGAAGGTGCAGAGCGGGTTTATCGGCGGCAGCTTGGTGGCGATTTTCGGCGTCGCGCTGCTGCTGGTGCACGAATGGAACGCTGCGCCCTTGGGTGGCAACGTGGCGTTGGGGATCGTGCTCGCCATCGGCGGGATGCTCGCGGCCTCGATCGCTAATGTGGTGCAGGCCAACCCCACCGGGCGCGCGGTGCCGATGGTGAGCCTGCTGGCCTGGGCGATGCTATACGGCACGGCGTTCGATTTGGTGTTTGCGCTGGTTACCGCCGGCCCGCCGGTGGTGCCGCAGGGGTGGCAGTTCTGGGCGGGGACGGCTTATCTCGCGATCATCGGATCGGTGGTGACCTTTCCGCTGCATTACAATCTGGTGCGCGAGATCGGCGCGGGGCGAACGGCCTATAACGGGATCGTAACGGTGTGCGTGGCGATGCTGCTGTCGACCCTGTTCGAGGATTTCCGCTGGACGTGGCTGGCCGCGAGCGGGATGGCGCTGGCGCTCATCGGGATGGGCTTAGCGCTTCGCTCAAAGCAGCGCCGCTAGACCTTCCACGTAAGTCGGATACCTTGGCCGCCAGCCTAGTACCCGCTTGGCCTTGCTATTGGCGACGCGGCGGTTCTCGGCATAGAACCCGCGCGCCATGTCGGACAGGTTGGCCTCCTCCAATGTCTCCAGCGGCGGCGCCTCCAGCCCGAGCAGGCGGCAGGCGTGTTCGGTCACTTCGTTCCCGCTGCACGGCAAATCATCGCCGAGGTTGTACGCCCCCGGCGGAGCATCGTGCATGAGCGCCGCGACCACCCCGCTGACGATGTCATCGACATGCACCCGGCTGAACACCTGCCCCGGCAGATCGATCCGCCGCGCCTTGCCTTCTCGCACCCGGTCGAGCGCGCTGCGCCCCGGCCCATAGATGCCGGGCAACCGGAACACCCGCGCGCCCATGGTCAGCCACGCCAGATCAGCCTCGGCTCGCGCATTGCGGCGGCCCGCTCCGCTTGCGGCAATCGTCGGCGTCGCCTCGTCCACCCACGCGCCCTGCTTGTCCCCGTAAACGCCGGTGGATGAGAGGTAGAACAGCCCTTTGTCTGCAAGCGCAGAGCCATAGGCATCGAGCACCGGGTCGCCGCCGCTCACTCGGTCGGGCGGGACGGAGGACAGAATATGCGTTGCCGCAGTTACGGCAGCCAAGACCCTGTCATGATCGGCGAAGGCGATATCGCCCGCGCTGCCTGTCGCGGTCACCTGCCACCCGCGCTCCCGCATCGCAGCGGCGATGCGAGCGGCGGTGTAGCCCAGCCCGAAGATCAGCAAATGCGCCATAATGCCAACCTAACCATTGGACCTGCGCCCAAATCAACCTAAATCGGGCCACATGGACATCGCAACCACCCCGACGAGCCCCGAAGGCAATCCCGAAATCGCGGATGCCGCTCCGACCCCGCACGCGCCAGGATTGATCCGGCGCGAGGAATACAGGCCGTTTCCGTGGCTGGTGCCCTCGACCACGCTCGCTTTCAACCTCGGCCTTGAGGAAACGCGCGTCTGCGCGACCCTCAAGGTGGAACCGAACCCGGCGGCCGAGCCTTCGGACACGCTCCGCCTGAACGGCGACGGCATCGCGGCGATGGGCGTGATGGTTGATGGGATCGAGACCGACGCCTGGGTCATGGACGGTCCTGATCTCGTTCTCACCTTGAGCAGCGAGCCGCATGAGGTGAGCATCCTCAATGCGATCAAGCCCAGCGCCAACACAGCGCTAATGGGCCTCTATGCGTCGAACGGCATGCTCTGCACCCAATGCGAGGCCGAGGGCTTCCGCCGCATCACCTTCTTCCCTGACCGGCCCGATGTGCTTTCGACCTATCGCGTGCGGATTGATGGCGATGCCAGCCAGTTTCCGATTCTGCTGTGCAACGGCAACAGGATCAATGCCGGGGTGGTTCCGGAAATCGAAGGCACCCATTTTGCCGAATGGCACGATCCCTGGCCAAAGCCGTCCTACCTGTTCGCGCTGGTCGCGGGCGATTTGGTGGCGAATTCCAAGCCTTTCACTACCCAATCAGGCCGCGAAGTCGAATGCAACATCTTGGTCCGCGCCGAAGACCTCGCGCGCACCGATCACGCGCTCGAATCGCTCCACCGCTCGATGGCATGGGACGAACAGGTCTTCGGGCGCGAGTATGACCTTGATCTCTACAACATCGTCGCGGTCAGCGATTTCAACATGGGGGCGATGGAGAACAAGGGGCTCAACGTCTTCAACACCAAATATGTGCTGGCCGACCCCGACACTGCCACCGATGGGGATTTTGACGCAGTTGAGGGCGTGATCGCGCACGAATATTTCCACAACTGGTCGGGCAACCGCGTGACCTGCCGCGACTGGTTCCAGCTTTCCTTGAAGGAAGGCTTCACCGTGCTGCGCGATCAGCTGTTCAGTCAGGATATGCAGGGTGAGGCGGTCAAGCGGATCGAAGATGTGCGGATCTTGCGCGCCGCGCAGTTCCCCGAGGATTCCGGGCCGCTCGCGCACCCGATCCGGCCTGACAGCTACCGCGAGATCAGCAATTTCTACACAGCCACGGTCTACAACAAGGGCGCCGAAGTGATCCGCATGATGCGCACGATGTGCGGCGTTGAGCGGTTCCGCGCGGGCACCGACCTTTATTTCGCGCGCCATGACGGCGAAGCCGCGACCTGCGAGGATTTCGTCAAGGCGATCGAGGAGGGATCGGGGCTCGACCTTACCCAGTTCCGCCGCTGGTATAGCCAAGCAGGCACGCCGCGCGTTACCGTGTCACAGGCGGTGGAGGGCAATGCCCTCGTCCTGACCCTGCACCAAGTCGTTCCCGCCACCCCCAGCCAGCCCGATAAGCTGCCGATGCCGATCCCGCTGCGGGTTGCGGTGCATTCGCGCGGCACCGGTGCGCTGGGCGCAGAGCAGTTGATCGTGCTGTCGGGCGAGGCGCAACAGTTTACCCTACCGTTCGCCGGGCCAGACCCGGTGGTGTCGATCAACCGCGGTTTCACTGCGCCGGTGGTGATCGAGCGCAGCCTGGCGCGCGAAGATCTGGTGTTCCTTGCAGCCCACGACGATGATCCTTTCGCCCGCTACGAGGCTTTGCAGGAACTCGCCGTCGGCCATCTCGTCGGCACTGCGAGCTGTGAATTGTCCGCCGCAGAGCAAGCCGCAGGCGAGGCGGCGATCATCGGCGCGTTCCGTGCGAGCCTTGCCGACCACGCGCTTGAAGATGCGATGCGCGGCGAATAGCAGCTGTTGCCGTCCGAGACCTATCTGTTCGAGGTGATGGCGTCGAACACTCGGCTGGCCGATCCGGGCGCGATCAACGCCGCGCGTGAGGGTTTGAAGGCCGTCCTCGGCACCGCGCTCGCGGGCGAACTCGGCGCGCTCCACGCCCGCGCTTCGGCAACCGCGCTTGACGATTCCGCAGGCCGCGGGGCGCGCAAGGTGAAGACGATTGCGCTCGGCCTGATCGCCGCTGCCGATCCCGCCCGCGCCGCCACGCTCGCGGCCGCGCAATTCGACGCCGCGGACAACATGACCGACCGGCAAGGCGCGCTGATGGTGTTGTGCGGGCTCGATCATCCGGCGCGCGAGGAACGGCTGGCGGCATTCTACGCGCGTTACAAGGACAACCCGCTGGTGGTGGACAAGTGGTTCACTTTGCAGGCCTTGTCGCTCCACCCGGATGTCATTGCACAGGTGCGCAAGCTCGCGCAGCATCCCGATTTCACCATGAAGAACCCCAACCGCGTCCGCTCGCTTCACATGGCGTTTGCTGGCAATCCCAAGGGCTTTCATGCAGCGACAGGCGAAGGCTACCAGATGGTGGCCGACGTTATCCTCGCGCTCGATCCGATTAACCCGCAAACCGCTGCGCGGTTCGTCCCCGCGCTCGGGCGGTGGCGGCGGATTGAGCCGGGGCGCGCGACTCTGATGAAGGCCGAACTTGAGCGGATCATGGCGGCAGGCGGCCTCTCGCGCGATACCTTCGAGCAGGTCAGCCGATCGCTGGAAGGCTAAGTTGGCCGACTTCCAGATCGAGCGCCATCCGCTGCTTGAGCGCATCCCGCACGGCTTTTTCGGCAGCGCCGGCGGCGCGCAGCAGTTCGGCTTTGGCGGGCCGGGCGATCCGGCTGATGTGCGCGCGCTCAGGGCGGCGGCGGCCGACACGATCCGGCCCGGCGGAAGGCTCGCTGCGCCGCATCAGGTGCATTCGCCCGACGTGGTGGTGGTTGCTGAAGCATGGGATGATGCCGCCCAGGGGCGCCCGGTCGCCGACGCAGTGGTCACGGCGACGCCAGGTATTGTGCTCGGCATCGTCACCGCCGATTGCGGCCCCATCCTGTTGGCCGATGCCGAGGCCGGCGTCATCGGCGCGGCCCATGCTGGCTGGCGCGGCGCGGCAGACGGCGTGCTCGAGAACACCATCGCCGCGATGGAGGCACTTGGCGCGCGCCGGGCGCAAATCGCCGCCGCCATCGGGCCGACCATCGCGCAGCCGAGTTACGAGGTGGATGCGCCATTTCGCGCCCGGTTTGATGCCGCAGCGGAGCGTTTTTTTGGTCCCGCGCCGCCTCGCGATGGCACCGCGCGTTGGCATTTCGATCTGCCCGGGTACATTGCTGCGCGGCTTCTTGCAGCAGGGCTTAGCAAAATTGCTGATACGGGGCGGGATACATTTTTCGATGTCGCGCGTTACCACTCGCATCGGCGTAGCGCGCAGGCGGGTGAGGCGAACTATGGACGGCAGATCAGCATGATCGCGCTGCCCTGAGGTCGGCTTGCACGCATCCGAACGTAGCTTGCTTAAAACACGGTTGGATTTTTGAAGGATTGCCGTTAATTGCCCCGCGAGTCTCGATTAAGGTGCGCTGTAGAGCGCGCACCGGTTCGTAGCGGGGATCAATCGACGGATTGGATTTGGGGCAGCAGCCCCGCCACTGGAACACGAAGCCGCGCATGCTGGTTCTTCATCGCGGCAACAGGAGCAGGGTAAGACGAGATGGCTACTGATACGGCCGCTACCGGCGCATTGGGCACACAAGATGGCGTCCGCCGCCGCGACTGGATTCACATTGCTGCATTGAGCACCGCTGGCGTTGGCGGGGCATCGGTACTGTTTCCGCTGGTCACCCAGATGGCGCCGTCTGCAGATGTGCTCGCAGCGAGCTCGACCGAGGTTGATGTCAGTGCGATCCAGCCGGGTCAAAGCATCAAGACCACGTTCCGCAAGCAGCCGCTATTCGTGAAGCGGTTGACGCCGGAAGAAATCGTCGCCGCCAAGAAAGACGACGCCACCGATATGCGTGATCCGCAGACCTTTGCTGAGCGCATTCAGGCAGGCCACGAGGATATCCTTATTACCATGGGCGTTTGCACCCACCTCGGCTGCGTGCCGCTGGGCGCGGCGGAGGGCGAGAACAAAGGTGAGTTTGGCGGATATTTCTGCCCGTGCCACGGTTCGCACTACGATGTCGTTGGCCGCATCCGCAAAGGCCCCGCGCCGCGTAACCTGATGGTACCCGAATATGCATTCAAATCCGATACGGTCATCCGCGTCGGCTAAGCTTGCGTATCTGACGTATAACGATAACCGATCCGACCCGTAACATCGATCATTTCGAGAGAACGCTATGAGTTTCGCATGGGCAAAGCAGTACGAACCGCAATCCGCTTTCACCAAGTGGCTTGACGAAAAGTTGCCGTTTCCGCGGCTTGTGTACAGCGCGGTTGGGGCCGGTTATCCGGTGCCGCGCAATTTGAATTACATGTGGAATTTCGGCGTGCTCGCCGGATTCTGCCTGATGCTTCAGATCATTACCGGCGTGGTCCTCGCGATGCACTACGCCGCCAACGCGCAGGTCGCGTTCGGCACGGTCGAACACATCATGCGTAACGTCAACTACGGCTGGATGCTGCGCTATGCCCACGCGAACGGGGCGAGCTTCTTCTTCATCGTGATCTACATGCACATCTTCCGCGGGCTGTTCTATTCATCCTACAAGCCCCCGCGTGAAATGATCTGGTTGCTGGGCGTGGTGATCTTCCTGCTCATGATGGCGACCGCTTTCATGGGCTACGTGCTGCCGTGGGGCCAGATGAGCTTCTGGGGGGCGCAGGTGATCACCGGCTTGTTCAGCGCGATCCCGCTGGTGGGTGAGCCGCTGCAAGTGTGGCTGCTCGGCGGTTTCGCGCCCGATAACGCGGCATTGAACCGCTTTTTCTCGTTGCACTTCCTGATGCCGTTCGTGATCGCGGGCGTTGTGATCCTGCACATCTGGGCGCTGCACATCCCTGGCTCTTCCAACCCCTCGGGCGTGGAAGTGAAGCAGGAATCGGATACAGTTCCGTTCCACCCCTACTATACGTCGAAAGATGGGTTTGGGCTGGGCGTGTTCTTGATCCTGTTCACAGCAGCGGTGTTCTTCCTGCCCAACGCGCTGGGTCACCCGGACAACTATATCGAAGCCAATCCGCTCTCGACGCCCGCACACATCGTGCCGGAATGGTACTTCTGGCCGTATTACGCGATCCTGCGTGCCTTCACCGGCGATCTCAGCATCCCGTTCACCGGTATTGTGTTGATCCCGGCGAAGTTGCTGGGCGTGATCGGGATGTTCGGTTCGATCCTCTTGTGGTTCATCTTGCCCTGGCTCGACAAGAGCCCAGTGCGGTCGGGCCACTATCGTCCGCTGTTCCGCAAGTTCTTCTGGTTCGGTCTGATCCCGACCATGGCGGTGCTGTTCTACTGCGGCGGTGCGCCGGCCGAGGAACCCTTCGTGGTGCTCAGCCAGATCGCGACGGCGTATTACTTCATGCACTTCCTGGTGATCCTGCCGATCATCAGCCAGATCGAAGTGCCAAAGCCGCTGCCCTTCTCGATCACCGAAGCGGTGCTGGGTAAGGACAAGGTGGTGGAAGCGCCGCGCCCCGGTGCGGTGGACGGCGGTGCCATTGGCACCATCCCCGATGGTTCGTTGCAACCGGCCGAGTAATCGGCCGGGCGCACGCCCACGCGTTCCGACCCGATAATCAGAGAGAGTTCGGTCATGACTATTCGTCTCGGCAGCATTATCGCAGGCCTCGCCATTACGCTGGTGTTGGTGCTGTGGTCGCTCCTGCCTGGTGTTTACAACTACGCTTTCGGCCCACCGGCTGAAAAGCAGCCGTCCTACGCCTTCTATGAGCATGGCGAAGGCCCTGAGGCTGGGTTTGCCTTTGATGGGGCGTTCGGCAAGTGGGATACGGCCCAGTTGCAGCGCGGCTATCAGGTTTACAAAGAGGTCTGCTCGGCCTGCCACAGCCTGAAGTTCGTCGCGTTCCGCAACCTCCAGCAGCTCGGTTACACCGAAGCCGAGATTGATGCGGAAGCCGCCAGCTGGACGGTTCCAGGGATCGACCCGGCGACCGGCGAGGTCAACACTCGTCCGGGTGATCCGACCGATTATTTTCCGATGCCGTTCCCCAACGCGATTGCCGCAGCGGCTGCCAACAACAACGCGATCCCGCCAGATCTCTCATTGATGACCAAGGCGCGGCACGACGGTTCGAACTACGTCTATTCGCTGCTGACCGGTTATGGAGAGCCCGATCCGGAAAAGGCCAAGAAGGTCGGGTTCGAGACGCCTGATGGTCTCTACTTTAACAAGCACTTCTCCAACGTGAACATTGCGATGGCACCGCCGCTCGTGGTGGACGGGCAAGTCACCTACGCCGACGGTACTGCATCGACCATCCCGCAGATGGCAACCGATGTGGCAGCGTTCCTCACCTGGACTGCTGAACCTTCTTTGGTCGAGCGCAAACAGACCGGCTGGTTCGTGCTCGGTTTCCTGCTGTTCGCGACCGCGCTTGCGTTCTTGTCCTACAAGCAGATCTGGGCTGGCCTTAAGCCGAAGAAGGTCTAAGCGCCTTTCCTTGGTAACGCACAAAAAAGCGCCCCGTCATCCCTTGCGGATGGCGGGGCGCTTGTGCATGGACGGCACGCGAAGGGGGATTTTTCGTTATGACATCGCCGCATCTCTCTCCGGCAGAGCTCAAGGCGCTGGTGCGTACGGTACCGGATTTTCCGCATCCGGGCATCCAGTTCCGCGACATCACCACCCTGATCGGCGATCCTCAGGGAATGGCGGCGAGCGTGCACCACCTGGCCAAGCGCGCGGGCGCTATGGGCGCGCACAAGATCGCCGGAATGGAAGCGCGCGGCTTTATCTTCGGGGCAGCGGTGGCGGTACAACTCGGCGTCGGCTTTGTACCTGTGAGGAAGCCTGGCAAGCTGCCGATGGCAACCATCGGCATCGATTATGCGCTCGAATATGGCACCGACCGACTGGAAATGGACCCTGAGGCGATCAAACCTGGCCAAAAGGTGGTAATCGTCGATGACCTGATCGCCACTGGCGGCACTGCATTGGCCTCGGCTGAACTGCTGCGGCGCGCCGGTGCGGTGATCGAACAGGCGCTGTTCGTCATCGACCTGCCCGATCTCGGCGGCGCGGCGCGGTTGCGCGCAGCAGGAATTTCGGTCAGCGCGCTGATGGAATTCGAGGGCGGTTGAGCCGCAGGTGCCGCGCGGAACGGGGCTGCGCCTACGTTAGCGTCAAAGGGCTTGCTCGGGCGGGTTTTGCTTTTGCCGGCCGCTCCGGTAAGATCCCTATGGTGCTGCGGCAGATACCGCCCGCAACCTAAGACGCCGCTAGGAAGGACCACCGGGGCCGCCAATGGCTTTTGCCTTGACGCTTTTGACGCTAGCGGCGCTCCCTTTCCTCGCCGCGCTGGCGATTGCCGTGCTGCACGCTGCGCCGCGCGCCGTCCAGTCAGCGATCGCCGGCGGCGCCAGCGCCGCCGGAACGGCACTGCTTGCCGGTCTCGCCGCGCCGGTGATCGGCGGCGCAGTGCCATCTGCCCGTTGGGCCTGGGTGCCGCAGCTCGGGCTGGATTTCACCCTGATGGTCGATCCGCTGGGACTTATGTTTGCCGGGCTGATCCTCGGCATCGGCCTTCTGGTTGTGATATTTGCGCATTTTTACCTTGAGGCGGGCGAGGCAACCGGGCGGTTCTTCGCCAGCCTGATGCTGTTCCAAGGCGCGATGCTGGGCATCGTCATCGCTGGCAATGTCCTGCTGCTGCTGGTGTTCTGGGAACTGACCAGCCTCGCTTCGTTCCTGTTGATCGGGTTCTGGCAGCACAAGCCCGAAGCCCGCCAAGGCGCGCGGATGGCGCTCGCAGTGACCGGCGGCGGGGGTCTGGCGCTGATCGGGGGGATGGTGCTGCTGGGGTTGGTGGCGGGATCGTTTGACCTCGCCACGATCTTGACGCGCGGCGACATGGTTCGCGCCTCGCCGCTGTATCCGGCGATTCTCGCGTTGGTCCTGATCGGATGTTTCACTAAGTCAGCCCAGTTCCCGTTCCATTTCTGGCTGCCGCACGCCATGGCCGCGCCTACTCCGGTGAGCGCCTATCTCCATTCAGCGACAATGGTGAAGGCCGGTGTTTTCCTGCTGGCGCGGCTGTGGCCGGTGCTGGCGGGAACCGACCTCTATACCGGGATCGTCACCGGCGTGGGCCTCATTACGATGATCTTCGGCGCGGTGGTGGCGCTGTTCCGCCACGACCTTAAGGCGATCCTCGCCTATTCCACCATCAGCCAGCTGGGAATGATGGTGATGCTGCTGGGCTTCTCACGCGAGGCGGCGGTGCTGGCGGCAAGCTTCCACATCCTCAATCACGCCGCGTTCAAGGCGGCGCTGTTTATGAGCGCCGGGATCGTCGAGCACGAGACCGGCACGCGCGATATCCGGCGGCTCGGCGGGCTCGGCAAGGCGATGCCGGTGACGGCGCTAATCGCGACACTCGCAACGGCTTCGATGGCGGGGCTGCCACCGCTGGGGGGGTTCATCTCAAAGGAGCTGATGCTCTACGAAACCCCGAAGATCGCGCTGTTGGGGTTGCCGTGGCTGGTGACGGTACTGGCGACGCTCGGTGCGACGTTGTCGGTCGGCTATTCGCTGCGACTGGCGGGGCACCTGTTTTTCGGGACACCGCGCGCGGCTGAACCGTTTGCCCGCGCGCACGATCCCGGCTTCGGGATGTGGGCGGCGCCTGCGCTGCTGACGGTGTTGGCGGTGCTACTTGGCCTTGTACCGATGACGCTCGCCGCGCCGCTGATGGGCGCGGTGACGGGGGCGGTGGTCGGTGCGCCTGCACCCGCATTCGACCTCGCGCTGTGGCACGGCGTCAATCTCGCGCTGATCCTGAGCCTGATCGCGGTCGCAGGTGGAGCGGTGCTGTTGTGGCGGCACGCGGCCGCGCTCGCGCTGTGGGAGCGCGCGCGCTTGCCCGATGCACAGGTGATGTTCAAGATGGCGCTGGCGTTCGCTGACACTTGGGTGCGCAAGGGTATCGTTGCCGTGCACACGCCCTCGCTGCAACGGATGCTGCTGGCGACCTTTACAGTGATCGTCGCGTTGGTGATTGAGGGCGCGCTGACCGGCGGCGGCGCTTTCACCGGCTCGCGTCCCGGCCTGCCCGCGCCGCCGCTGGCGATCATCGCCTGGGCTTTGCTGATCGCGGCGACAGCGGCGGTGGTAAGCGCATCCAGGCAGCGCTTGCGCGCACTGATCTTCGTCAGCGTGATCGGGCTCATCGTCAGCCTCACATTCGTGCAGTTTTCCGCGCCCGATCTCGCGCTGACCCAGATTTCGGTCGAGGTGGTGACGATCTTGCTGCTGCTGCTCGCGCTCAATCTGCTGCCCAAGGCCCCGCCGCTGCTGTCCTCGCAGCCACGCAAGTGGCGCGATGGGGCGCTGGCAGTCACGGGCGGGGTGCTGATCGGCGGGATCGCATGGGCGATGCTGACGCGTGATCCGGGGCCGAGCATTGCCGCCTTCCATATCGCCAATGCCAAGCCCGGCGGCGGCGGGACCAACGTGGTCAACGTCATCCTCGTCGATTTCCGCGCCTTCGATACGTTGGGCGAAATCATCGTGCTGGGGATCGCGGGGCTAGGCATCTTCGCGCTGCTCGATACCGCTGCGCGCGGCAGCGCGGGGTCACGGCTGGCGCGCTGGCAGGAGGACGTGCCGCATTCGCCTGAGCGTCATCCGATGATGCTGGTCGCGGCCAGCCGGATCATCTTGCCGCTGACGTTGACGGTTGGCATCTACCTTTTCCTGCGCGGGCACAACCAGCCGGGCGGCGGTTTCATCGCCGCGCTGGTGGTGGCCATCGCCTTCCTAGTGCAATATCTCGCCGCCGGGTTCGACTGGTCGGACGCGCGGCGGCGATTTGGCGAGCACCAGCTGATCGCTTGGGGCGTGCTGGCAGCGATGGCGACCGGGCTGGGCGCGACTGCGTTCGGCGCGAATTTCCTCACCTCGGCCTTTGACTATTTTAGCCTGCCGCTGATCGGGAAGTTCGAGCTGGCGAGCGCGATGCTGTTTGATACCGGCGTTTTCCTGACGGTGCTGGGCGCGGTGATGCTGGCACTGGCGCAGCTAAGCCATATCGCCCAGCGCGCCGCGCGCGCGCAAGCCGCCAAGCGCCCCGCCGAGCGCCAGGACGGAGGCGCGGCATGAGCTACGAATTCCTCGTCGCAAGCGGCATCGGCGTGCTGGTGGCTGGCGGCATCTTCCTCGCCTTGCGCGCCCGCACTTTTCAAGTGGTGCTCGGCCTCACGCTGCTGTCTTACGCGGTCAACCTGTTCTTATTCGCCTCCGGGCGGCTGGTGATTGGCCGCCCGCCGATCTGGGATGCTGTTCGGGGTGGGGCGATGCGCGAATATACCGATCCGCTGCCACAGGCGCTGGTGCTAACCGCGATCGTCATCACCTTCGGGATGACAGCGTTTGTGGTGATCCTCGCGCTGCGCAGCTTCCTTGAGACCGGCAGCGATCATGTCGATGGCGACATTGCCGGGCGTGATGCGCCGGACGAGATCGCGGATGACGCCAAAGCGCAGGCCGAACGCCCGTGACCTTCGCCGATCACCTGCCGATCCTGCCGATCATTATCCCCGCGCTCGCTGCGCCTTTCACGCTGCTGGTGATGCGGCGGCGGCGGGCGATTGGAGTCGGCATTGCGCTGGTGTCATGCGTCGCGATGCTTGCCGCCGGGCTCGCAATGCTGGTGCGGGTCAGCGACGGTACGATCCTCGCCTATGCGGTGGGCCAATGGCCCGCACCGTTCGGCGTCGTTCTGGTGGCGGATCGGCTGGCGGCGCTGATGCTGGTGCTGACAGCGGTGCTGGCGCTGATCGCGCTGCTCCACGCCGTCGTCACCCGCGCCGATCGCAAGGGTTGGCATTTCCACCCGCTGTTCCAGTTCCAGCTAATGGGATTGAACGGCGCGTTCCTGACAGGCGATCTGTTCAACCTGTTCGTGTTCTTCGAGGTGCTGCTGATCGCGTCTTATGGCTTGATGCTGCACGGACAGGGCCCCGCACGGCTGAAGGCGGGAGTGCAATATGTGGTCGTCAATCTGGTCGGATCGGCAGTGTTCCTGATTGCGCTGGGGCTGCTCTACGCGATCACCGGCACGCTCAATATGGCTGACATGGGGCTTAAGGTGGCGATGGTGCCGCCCGCCGATCAGGGCCTTCTGCGGATTGCCGCGTTGCTGTTGGTGAGCGTATTCGCATTGAAGGCCGCAGTCGCGCCGCTGCACTTGTGGCTGGCGCGCACCTATGCAGTGGCTACCCCGGCGGTGGCGGCGCTGTTTGCGATTATGACCAAGGTCGGCGTCTATGCGCTCATCCGGGTGGTGCCGCAGGTGTTTGGCGAAGGAGCGGGCGCGGCGGCGTGGGTGCCCGCGCCATACCTGCTGCCGGCCGCACTGGTCACCGCGGGGATCGGGTTTGCCGGAGTGTTCGCCGCGCGCAGCCTGTCCGAACAGGCCGCCTATGCGGTGATCGGATCGACCGGCACGCTGTTGATCGCGGTCGCAGGCTGGACCACGGCAACGCTGGGAGCGGCGTTGTATTATCTCGTTCATTCGACCTTTGCTTGTGCCGCGCTGTTTCTGGTGGCGGATGTCGCCGCCCGGCGGCGCGGACCCTTTGGCGATAGCGCGGCCCCCGGTCCGGAGTTCGCCGGACGCAGCGCTGTGGGGCTGCTGTTCATAACCGCTGCGATCGCCGCCACCGGACTGCCGCCGGTGTCGGGCTTTATCGGCAAGCTGCTGATCCTGAAATCAACCGCTGCGCTGCCCGACTGGGGCTGGACGTGGGGGGTGATCCTCGGCACCACGCTGATCGGGGTGATCGGCTTTGCCCGCGTGGGGAGCGCGGTGTTTTGGCAGGCGGCGCCCGGCGACAAGATCCCGCGCGCGCCCATCAGCAGCGCCGATTGCGCCGCGCCGGTGTTGGCGCTCGCGCTGCTTGCCGCATTGTCCGCCGGGGCCGGGTGGGCGAGCGCCTATGCCGATGCCGCCGCCGCGCAGGTGCTCGACCCCGCCCTGAGCGCGCGCGCGGTGTTGGGGGAGCGGGCGCGATGATGAGCCGCTTGTTCCCGCATCCCGGTCTTTCGGTTCTGCTCGTGATCGTGTGGATGGTGATGGTGGGCGACTTCACTTTCGCCGCGCTGTTCCTCGGGTTGGTGGTGGCGGTAGCGGTGCCGCTGTTCACAGCGCCGTGGTGGCCGGGCCGGCCCAAGCTGCGGTTCGTGCCAGCGATCGGCTATTTGGGCGTGGTCTTGTGGGACATTGTGGTCGCCAATTTCCAGGTCGCTGCGATCATCCTGTTCAAGCCAACCCGCGCGCTTCAGCCCGCGTGGCTGACAATCCCGCTTGAGCTGACCACGCCCGAGGCGATCGCTGTGTTTGCAGGCACGATCAGCCTCACCCCCGGCACCGTCTCTTCCGATGTCTCGGCCTGCGGCCAGTATCTGCTGGTTCATGCGCTCCATGCATCCGATCCGGCGCGCGAGATCGCCAAGGTCAAGGCGCGTTACGAAGCGCGGCTGAAAGCGGTGTTTGTATGATCGCATATGCCCTCGCTTTCGGTTTTGCCGCGCTTGGCCTGGCGCTCGCGCTGAACCTGTGGCGATTGGTCCGGGGGCCGGGGCTGGCCGACCGCATCCTTGCGCTCGATACGATGGTGATCAACGTGATCGGCATCATTGTGCTTGCCGGTATTGCCAGCGGTAGCGGCACATCGTTCGAGGCAGCGCTGCTGCTGGCGATGGTCGGGTTTGTCGGCACGGTCGCGTTTGCCAAGTTCCTGCTGCGCGGAGACATCATCGAATGATCGGCGATGCCTCCCTTGCTGAAGTGCTGACGAGCGCATTGATCGTGCTTGGCAGCACCATCGCGCTGATCGGCAGCTGGGGCCTGGTGCGCCTGCCATCGCTGATCGAGCGGCTGCACGCACCGACCATGGCGACAACACTGGGGCTGGGGGCGTTGCTGGCGGCTTCTGTGGTGTGGTTCCAGCTCGCGCGCGGCATGTGGACCGCGCATGAATTGCTGATCACGCTGTTTCTGTTCATCACAGCGCCTGTCACCGCCAACATGATCGCCAAGGTGCACCTGCACCGGATGCGGCTGGGTGAGACGGACGCACCGCCCGGCCCGGCCGGCCGCCCCGCTCCGCCCCCGGGCGATGCCGACTGGGCCACCTATGAAGCACCGCATCCGGGCACGCCGGGCGATTTTGCCGGGGATTGACTGCGCTCAGGCGGAAGGCGCTGCCTCGCGGAGCATCGCGGCCAGCGCGGCGGCATCGGCGGCGATGCCCGCTTCGGTGACATAGCCGGTGACGAGCGCTGCGGGCGTGATGTCGAACGCGGGGTTGCGCACCGGCGCGCTGGTCACGCGAAGCTTTTGCCCGCCTTCGCCCCACACCATTCCAACTTCGTCGCCAGAGCGTTCCTCGATCAGCACGTGAGCGCCGTTCGGGGTGGCCGGGTCGTAGGTCGAGGATGGCAGCGCCACATAGAACGGGATGTCATGCGCCCGCGCCGCCAGCGCCTTCAGATAGGTGCCGATCTTGTTGCAGACATCGCCGTTGGCAGTCACCCGGTCGGTGCCGAGGATCACCATGTCAACCTCGCCGCGCTGCATCAGCAGGCCGCCGGCGTTATCGACGATATAGCTGTGCGGCACGCCATGTTCGGCCAGTTCAAAGGCGGTAAGCGCGCCCTGGTTGCGCGGCCGGGTCTCGTCGACCCAGACATGCAGCGCAATCCCGGCATCATGCGCGCGGTACATCGGCGCGGTCGCCGTGCCCCAGTCCACCGTCGCGAGCCATCCCGCGTTGCAATGGGTGAGGATGTTGACCGGCTGCCCGCCCTTGCGCGCCGCGATGTCGCGGATGAGCGTGAGGCCCGCCTCGCCGATTGCCCGGTTCATCGCGACATCCTCGTCGCAGATGCGCCCCGCCTCGGCATAGGCCGCCGCTCCCCGCGCTTCGCCCTCCAGCGCCGCGACGCTGCGGCGCACCCGCTCGAGCGCCCAGAGCAGATTGACGGCTGTTGGCCTGGTGGCGCGCAGCGTTTCGAAGTTTGCAGCAAGGCTCTCGTCCGACGGGTCCGCTCGGAGGCCGAGCGCAAGGCCATATGCCGCCACCGCGCCGATCAGCGGAGCGCCGCGGGTCGCCATGTCGGCGATCGCGAAGGCGGCGTCCGCGGCGTTGCGCAGGATCATGCGCTCGGCCGCCCACGGCAGCCGCCGCTGATCGAAGATGCCGATGCTCCAGCCATCGGGTTCGAGCCAGATCGAGCGGGTGATAACGCCGCCGATCTTCATGCGCTGACTTCCTCGGGCAGGATCGCATCGAAGCTGTCGGTCACCGGATAGCGCGAGGCAGCCGGCACGCCGTCGCGCGCAAGCAACGTCACCGCAAGCCCTGCCGCGTCCGCTGCTGCGAGCTCCGCCTCGACATCCGAGAGGAACAGCAATTCCGCTGCCGGAACCCCGATCGCCGCCGCAATCGCGGCGTAGGACGCGGCGTCCTTCTTGCTCCCGATGGCGGTGTCGAAATGGCCGGAGAATAGCGGGGTGAGATCGCCATAGGCGGTGTGGCCGAAGATCAGTTTCTGCGCCGAGACCGAGCCCGAGGAATAGACATACAGCGCTATCCCGCGCGCGTGCCAGCGCTGCAAGCCCCGCGCTGCGTCGGTATAGACATGGCTCTGAAGCGCTCCTTGCGCATAGCCCTCGGCCCAGATCAGGCCTTGCAGCGACTTCAAGGGCGCGATCTTGCGATCGGCATCGTGCCATTCAAGCAGCAATGCGGTGCAGCCTGCAACGTCGAGCGACGGCGCGCCCGCCTCGGCCCGCACCGCGTCAAGGATCGCCGCCACGCCGGGATCTGTTGCATTCGCCGCCACAAAGTCGGCAAGCCGCGCCCGGCTATAGGGAAACAGCACTTCATGGACGAAGGCGATGCTCGATGTGGTGCCTTCGATATCGGTGATGATCGCGCGCGGCGTCACGCGGCAATCCCGGCATATTTGGGGATTGCCTCGGCGATCCGGTCACCCGTAAAGCGCGCCGCCCATCCATCGGGCGTTGTGAACAGCCGGATGACGGTGAAGCTCGGCCGTTCCCCGGTGTCGAACCAGTGATGCGTGCCCGCAGGCACCGCAATCAGATCACCCGCAGTGCATTCGAGCGCATGGACCATGCCGCCTGCGTGGATGTAAAACAGGCCCGAGCCTTCGACGAAGAAGCGCACCTCGTCGTCATCATGGGTATGTTCGGCCAGGAACTTGGCGCGCAGCTCGGCGCGCTGGGGATGGTCGGGGCCGAGCCGCAGCACGTCGCAGCTCTGATAGCCGCCGTGCGCCTTCAGCGCTGCGATGTCGTCAGCATAAGCGGCAAGGACATCGGCATCGCTCGCGTCGGCGGCGAGCTGCGCGTTCGCCTCCCAGCACTCCAGCACGATGCCGTGCGGTGCCAGCGCGGCGGCGATGGCACCGTGATCGGAAAGGTTTTGGCGCACTGTATGGGGCGCGGCGTCGTCATACTGCGTCAAACTGGTCACGGACGGGCTCCTTCACGCTTTAATTCCTCCCACGCGCAGGTGAGCAGGAATTCGATGGCTTCTATCAGGTTTTCGGCCGCGTCCATCGTCGGGCCCCAGCCATAAAGGCCGTGGCCGCGGATGTAGAAGGCGGGCACGAGGGGTTTCTGTGCTGCAAGCAAGGGCCGCAGCTGCGCCGCCATGGCTACCATGTCTTGGCTGTTGTCGACCAGCGGGAGGACAATGCTGGTGTCGTGCGTGTCGGTGCCGGGGAAGATCTTGAGCAGCTCATAGCCGGTCAGCACAATGCCGTTACCCAGCGCGCGGCTCAGCACCGTGCCGCTCACCGAGTGGGTGTGGAGCACCGCCCCGGCGCCCGCGTCGAGGTCATAGACGAGGCAGTGCAGCAGCGTTTCGGCCGAGGGGCGCTTGGCGTCGAGCGCGCGCCCTTCGCCATCCACGCTCATCACGCCGTCCGCCGTCAGCCGCCCCTTGTGCGCGCCTGAGACGGTGATGGCGATACTGCCGTCATCGAGGCGCACCGAGTAATTGCCAGCGGTGGCAGGCGCGAGCCCGCGCGCATCGAGGCGGCGGCCGGTCTCGACAATCAATCCGGCGGCGGAGGCGAAATCCATCAGATGAGGCTCTTGCGAAAAAGCGCCAGACGTTCGACCGCCGCGTCCAGCGTGTCGTTGCCCTTGGCAAAGCAGAGCCGGATATAGCCGGTCAGTGGCGCCTGCGCATAGAAAGAACTGACCGGGATCGCGGCAACTCCGGCTTCGGGGATCGACCGTTCGCAAAAGGCCTCGTCGCCGAGCGGGATGCCGGATGCGGCGAGGTCAACCGTCACGAACCACGTTGCGGCACTGGGAAGCACGGCATAACCGGCCTGCTGCAAGCCGGCTGTCAGCCGCGCCCGGGCGGGCTGATATCGCGCGCGGTGCGCGGCATGCCATCCGGCGGGCAGTTCCAGCCCTTCGGCCACCGCCCATTGCAGCGCTGGCGGGGTAGTAAATGTCAGGAACTGGTGGGTAGCGCCGATCGCCGCGATCAGCTCCGGCGCGGCGCAGGCCCAGCCCACTTTCCAGCCCGTGAGCGAGAAGATCTTGCCCGCCGATCCGATCTTGATGGCGCGCTCGCGCAGGTCGGGCACCGCAAGCACCGAGACATGCTCCGCCCCTTCGCAGAGCGTCGTCTCCCACACCTCGTCGCACAGCACGAGACAATCGTGCCGCTCGGCCAGCTGGCCGATCGCTTCGAGCGTCGCGCGGTCGATCAGGCTGCCGACCGGATTGTTCGGGGTGTTGAGGATCAGCAGCCGTGTCCGGTCGCTCATGACCGCTTCAAGTGCGTCCAGCGGCAGCGTCCAGTCGGGCGGTGTCAGGTTGATGAACCGCGCAATGCCGCCGGCCCGCTGCACCAGCGGTAGATAAGCGTCATATAGCGGCTGAACCAGAATGACCTCGTCCCCCGGGCGGACCAGCGCCAGGATCGAGGCCGCCAGCGCCTCGGTCGCACCGGAGGTGACGAGAACCTCGCTATCATCCAATGCCAGCCTCTGCTCGCGCGCATAGAACCCCGCGATCGCCTGCCGGAGCGCGGGCAATCCCCGCATCGGCGGATACTGATTGCTCTTCGCGGCCAGCGCGGCTTGCGCGGCCGCAATCAACTCGGGCGGATCGGTGAGATCGGGAAAGCCCTGTCCCAGGTTAATCGCGCCGCTTGCCGCGGCGGCGCGTGACACACGCTCGAAGATCGTCGTTGTCGGAGCCGCGAGCCCCTCAATCACCGCCATGTGTCACCCGCATTGTCGCCCACGCCGGTGGCTATATGGCGGTCGCCGGAACGGCGCGCAACCACGTCGGAATTGAACGCGGTGCCAAGAGTTGCATGCCGCGCGAAAACCAGCAGCGGGTCCAGCAACACAGCCTCGAACGCACCTGCGGCAGGGAGCGATGTGCCCTATGGTGCGGGCACCACCTTCCAGATCCTCAGCTCAGCCGGTAACCCCAAGTCCACCCGCTCCAACCATTGCGGTGCCGCATTGTCGGCGAGCAGCGCGGCGAGGCTGCCAGACTCATCAGCGGACCGGTAAATTTTCATTTCATCCATATCGGCGCAAATGACGAGAAATTGAGCACCACTTGCCACAACCAGTTTACGCGCTGTTTCAGGGTCGCTCGTGAAGGCAAGAATAACATCGCGCATCGCCCGCTCTGCGCGGTGATGAGCCGATGCAACCGAACTGTGATGGGTGTAGGTAAGCAGGCTGGGAGCGATGTCGAGCGGCGCAAAAAGTGTCGCGGGCGCCAGCGCGTTGAGCTTTCGCCCATGGTTATTCAGTTCACATCGCGAGGTCGCGACTGACGTGCCGTCTCCCGCCTCGCTGCTTGCGATGAGCGGGCTCAAGATCGCCTGCGGCAGAAATGCAAGGAACATTGCCGCTGCAACCCCGAGCTTGGCGACAAGGCGCTGCGATCCCTGCCAGCGCGTGATCATCTGCCCGGCAAACCACCCGAACGGGATCGTCGCGATCATTCCGGCAAAGGCGATTGACCGTTGGGTCGCAAAGCCGGCCAACGAGGCAACGGCCAAGATAAGCGCCAATCCCCGCCACCATACGCGCTCGCCTGGCGCTCCGCGTACGGCAGCATAAAGCGCAATACCGATTGCAAAAAGACATTGCAGAGCCACAGGCAGGGCCTCACTCGGTGGTTGACCCCACAGCGGCTGCCCCTCCGCAACCAAAACGTACCAATATTGCCGGACCAGCGGATCGAGCCCGGCGAAGGGCGGAGCCAAGCATGCCGGCGCTGCCCAACCGATCAAAAGAAGACCAGATACACCGCTGGCCGCAAGGCCGCCGATCAGGGCCGCCGGATGCAGGTCGGCTCGGCGTGCGAGCAGACTGGTGCCGGCTGCCACTATCCCAAAAAAGGCAAGGTGCGGGGGAGAAATTGCATCGCAATGGGGTACAAGATCGACAAGCCCACGGGTAAGCAAGAAGAGTCCCGCCATCCCGCCGGCGAGCGCCTGCAGATAACGCACCAACCAAATGCTCTCGCGCGGATCTGTTAGCCAGCGCACAGTTAGAACCAGCGCAAAGCCGGCAGCCATTACGATGGTTTCGAGCGAGATCATCAGTCCCGCCGCCATCGCCAGCCCAGCGATCACCGCTCCCCGCGTCGCATTGGGACGGTAGATCGCCCACAGCGCCGCTGCCACGGTCAACACCTGCCAGCCGTGATGATCGATCCGCAAGGGCTGGAACTGCGCAGGCACGACCGGCATCAGGATAAAGCTCAACGCTGTCAATATCGCGACCCGGCCGCCGAACCGCTCCCAGACGAGCTTGCCGACGAACAGCATTGTCGCCAGCAGCAACAGCAAAGGAATGGCGCTAGCAGCGAGGAATTCCGCTTGGGCGACTGGCAGAACCTGCGAGAGCAGCCAAATCATCGCGGCTATTGGCACATCCACGAGCCGAGACCAGTGCATGAGGGTGCCTTCTGGCGGATTCAATCGGTACTGGTGCAGGTCGTACCAGTCCTGTCCCGCCAGGAGATCGCGCACCTGCACCAGCCGAAGCGCATCATCGACATCGGGGAAGCGTTGCTCCGCTAGACTTTTCGACATTATCACCAGCAGCAGAGCGATGCTGGCCCAAACCAACGAAATCGCCGCAAATGGGCGGCGCTGCAAAAACCCTGTAAACTGTAGCGGATCGCCCATCATCTAAACACCACATGGCAGCGCAAGAGGTAAGTCAGGGCGAAACTCGCCGCAATCGCGACCAGCTTGGCAAGGCGCAAATCCACACCCATTTGGCTGGCCACGCTGACGATCAAGGTCGTCAGAGCCAAGCCCGCGAGCGCCGAGATCACAAAGAGGGCCTTCTGCACCGTCCGTGCGCGCCCGGTGACGGCAATGCCTTGATAGAACACCACACGGCTCGACAGCAGCCAGTGAACCAGGATTCCCAGCGAATAGCCCAACGCCGAGCCCGTTGCGGGCGTAAATCCGCACGCAACAAGGGTAAACAACGTGAGGGTGTCCACCACAAGCGCTCCGATGCTCGCGCCGAGATAGCGCAGGAAGCGGATATCCGATGTGCGCGTCGCCAGAAGCGCCAAATGGCGAGAAATGCGACTGCCCATCGGGATTAGCCGTTAAGCCGACTTGCGCATCGGCGATTCCCCACCGGACGCGGTGGTCTTCTCCGCGCCTGCGATCCGTTCAGGCACGCCGCGCAAACTGGTGAGCGCAGCCACCTGGTCGTCGCTCAGCGGACGGGTTTCGGTCTCGGTCTCATGCAAATGCAGATCGGTCCGCGCGCCTTCCTCGCCCGCCTCGTGATATTCCGCATCCTCGTTGACGCACCAGGTGTCGTAAACGCGCTTGCCCGCGAGGATGTTCTCGACCGTGAGCATCGCGGTCATCATTGCATGGTCCTGATTATTGTAACGGTGCATCCCGTTGCGCCCCACCAGATGCAGGCTCGGGTGCCGCGCTTCGAGTTCGTGGCGCATCGCTGCGACATTGGCGGCGTAATCCTCGTCATAAACGGGGTAGGCTTTTTCCTGCCGCACTACCGCGCCGCCGATCACCTTGGCCGGATCGACCAGCCCGAGAATTTCCATCTCGCGCTTGGCAAGCTCGATCAGTTCGGCATCGGGCGCGGACCACAGCCCATCGCCTTCAAAACAGAAATATTCGAGGCCGACGCAGGCGACCTTGGGATCGGGCACCATTTCGGGCGACCACGAGCGGAAGTTCTGCACCCGGCCAACCTTGACCTTGCTGTCGTGGATATAGATCCAGTTGTCAGGGAACAGGTCTTCGCTGTCGATCATCAGCGCCACGGTGAGAAAGTCGCGGTACCGCAAGCGGCTCGCCTCGAGCGTGGTCGCGGGCAGCGGGTGCAGCCGCTTGGCGAGTTCGCGCATCGGGGCCGAGCTGATCGCAGCCTTGGCGCGAATTTGCAGCGTGCCGTCGGGGCCGCTTGCGGTCATCGACCAGCCGCCCTGCCCATCGCTAGCGAGTTGGCCAAGCGCATGGCCCATCAGCACCTGCCCGTTGCCGGTAGCGATGATCTTGTCGCGCGCGGCATCCCACATCATGCCGGGGCCAAGCCGGGGGTAACGGAAGGTTTCGAGCAAGGTCTTGACCGCCTGCCCATCATTGGGGCGTTTGTTAAGGCCAAGGCTGCGCTTCAGCCCGTCCACCACCGCGCTCATCAGCGACAGGCCCTTGATCCGCTGCGCGGCCCAATCGGCGCTCATTTCGTTGCAGGGCATCCCCCACACCTTCTCGGTGTAAGTCTTGAAAAAGATCGAGTAGAGCTTCTCGCCGAACTGGTTGGTCGTCCAGTCTTCAAAGCTCTTCACGTTCTTGATCGGGAAGGCGCGGCGCCACAGGTAGCTCATCATGCAGGCGGTCGAACGCAGGATCCCCAGATTGCCGAGCGCCTCGAACGCACGCAGCGGATATGAGTAGAACTTACCCTCGTAATAGATCCTGCTCATCCGCGGACGCTGGATGAAATCATCGGGCAGAATCTCGTTCCACAGATCGACCACCGCCTGCGATTTGGAAAAGAACCGGTGCCCGCCAATGTCGAAGCGATAGCCCTGGTGCTCGACGGTGCGGCTGATCCCGCCGACATAGGTGGGATCCTGTTCGATGATCGCGACGCGCTTGCCTGCCTTGGTCAGCAGATAGCCCGCGGTCAGCCCGGCCGGCCCGGCCCCGATGATCACCACATCGACATCGAGCATCCCCGGAAGATTTCCTGCAACCTTTGCCAATAGATTATCCATAGCCCTCGAATTATGCCCCAATCCGCAATGCCATTCCGCGCGCTGAAACTGGCGTCGCCTTCCTAATGGCTTGTCTGCGAAAATAGTTAATTCGCCGTAAAGCTATGGCATAAATCGTTTATTTTGGTGAAGCAATTTGCCCGGATCGGTGGCACGTCTCGATCCAAAGCCAAACCTCGCTCAGCCTTAGGGGAACGTGCTTGGGCAACCTTTTTGTCTCATTGACTGGTGAGCCATGCTCAACTTCACTTCCGAAATGTGATTGCTGAGGCGACAGGTGGCGAGCTTGCACTGATTTTCCGGTTTCCCCATGCAAATACAAGCCGGTGATGCGACCCGCCTCCCACACCCGAGAGGCGGAATTCTGCGGGTCATACCTAGCGATTTCAGTGAGGCTAAGCGCTGTCCGGCCACAGATGCTGGCTGTGATGCCACCCGGCTGAACTATCGAAGTTAGTAGACGCGGTTCCGAGGGCGTGGGGGCCCTTTGATATGAAATTCAACAACGTCTGCAACAGGGCCGGTTTTTGAATGTTAGTCTCGCGAAGCGGCGGGCGCATAACGGTCGTCCGATTGACCTGCAGAAGCGGCAGTTTTCGACCCGGAGCCGGTAATTGACTGCCGCCAGATCGTACGTCTGCTGCCGCCCGAAGCCGCCATTCCGTTTTCGGGATCGCGCAACGCCCGTCCACATGACTGGTAATGGGTGGAAACCGGAATGGCGGGTTTGATCGATCCGACACGGGCTTACCTTGAAAATGATCGGCCTGACGGAGCAACTTCAGGGCTCCGCCAGAGTGCGCCTCAGAAAGGCAACGACTTTGGGCAAGCCATCAGTCCGGGCGGCGGCATTGCCGGTCACGCTGGCGGCGGGGCTTCCTCGGTTCATGGTGCCGATGCTGGAGAACCACGGCTGGTGATCACTCCGCCAGCGTCGGCCAAGCGTCCAAAGCCCAACACCAATCTGCGAACGGCATCATAAGGCGCTTGCCAATACCGGCGCCATGCGGTGATTGCATCTTTAACGTATGATGGGGGACAATATGAAGAAATGGGGACTTTTTCTGGGTGCGGCGCTGATCGCGGCGTCGGGCGCGAATGCCAAAGACCGCGACAAGGGCAAGGACAAGGCCAAGGTCGAAGCGCCTGCCGAAGCTGAAAAGCCCAAAGCTATGGGCGAATTCGTCAAAGAATTTCAGAAGTCTGAAGGCCTTTTCCCGCTATATCGCGACCTGAAGACAGGCGAAGTCTTTATGGAGATCGCCGCCAACCAGATCGGCCGTGAATTCATCTATTTCACCTACACCGAAAACGGTCCGGCCGAAACCGGCCACTTCCGGGGTAATTTCCGGGACAATCGGATCATCGTGCTCAACCGGAAATTCAACCGCATCGAGGTCGAGGCGGTCAACACCAGCTACTATTTCGATCCAGACAATGCGTTGTCGCGAGCGGCCGATGCCAATATTTCGCGCGCGCCGATCGGCAGCGTCAGAATCGCAGCGGAAACCGAAGACGGCACACGGATCCTGATTTCGGCCGACGCGCTGCTCAAAGGACAGGCGCTCCATCAGATCACACCGTGGCAATCGCCCGATGACAAGCCGGGGGCCAATTTTGCACTGGGCGAACTGTCCGATAGCAAGACCCAGATCGCTGATTACCGTTCGTATCCCGAAAATACGGATATTCGGGTCGAATACGTGTTCGATAACCCGAAGCCGCTGCGATACGGCAACGCTGATATCACCGACTCGCGTTCGGTCGCGATCCTCGTGCAGCATTCGTTTCTGGAGTTGCCGGATGCGGGCTTCAAACCACGGCTGGATGATTTCCGCGTTGGTTTCTTCACCAATCAGACCACCGACCTGACATCGGCCGACGCGGCCCCGTATCGCGACGTCATCAATCGCTGGCGGCTCGAAAAGAAGAACCCCGGGGCCGCGCTTTCGGACCCGGTGAAGCCGATCACGTTCTGGATTGAGAATACCACCCCGGTTGAATTGCGCGGTATCATCCGCAACGCCGCGCTGGCGTGGAACGTCGCGTTCGAAGCAGCGGGCTTCACCAATGCGGTCGAAGTGCAGGTCCAGCCAGATAATGCCGACTGGCACGCCGGAGACCTGCGCTACAACGTGCTGCGCTGGACGTCCTCCCCCAACCCGCCCTTTGGAGGTTACGGCCCCAGCTTCACCAATCCGCGCACCGGCGAGATCCTCGGCGCGGATATCATGCTGGAGTATGTCTACCTCACCAACCGGATGACCCAAGAGCAGATTTTCGACACGGCGGGTCTGCCTGCGCAATCGCCGGGCGCGCTGCCTGCACCGGGCCATTGGGATCAGGATGGTCGCTGGTGCACCTTCGGCAGCAGGCTGCAGGCCAAGCTGCTGGCTGCGCGCGCCATGCTGATGGCGCGAGGGACAAGCGAAGGCGAGATCAAACGCCTCACCGAGGAAGAGCTTTACTATCTCGTGCTGCACGAGATCGGGCATACGCTGGGGCTTAATCACAACATGCGCTCATCCAGCAGCGTCCCGCTTTCGGCGCTCGGTTCGCCAACAACTCCGCCGACGAATTCGGTGATGGACTACCCGGCAACCAACATCGCCCTACCCGGCCAGTCTCAGGGACAGTTCGCTGTCACAAAACCGGGTGCCTATGATCTGTGGGCGATCGCCTTCGGTTACACTCCTGATGAAGCCGCGCGCGAACGGATCCTCGCCCGCTCGACCGAACCGGCGCTGGCCTTCGCCAATGATGCGGACGACTTGCGGGCGCCCGGGGTGCATATCGACCCACGGGTGATGATCGACGATTTGTCGGATGATCCGATCGGCTGGGCCGCGCAGCAGGCGCTGCTAGTCGATCAGACGCTGGCCGTGTTGCCGGAGCGGATGTTGGAGGCCGGCGAAAGCTACCAGTCGCTGTACAACGGCTACATGATCCTGACCGGTCAGCGCGCCGCGGCGGCCAATGTCGCCTCGCGCTGGATTGGCGGGGTGTACAACAACCGATCGGTGGTGGGACAATCGGGCGCAGAGCAGCCGTTCGTCCCGGTTCCCGCCAAGGAGCAGCGCCGGGCGATGGATGTGCTCAATCGCATTGCTTTTGCGCCCGACGCCTTTGCCGCCGGTGAAGGTCTGCTGAGCCGGCTGCAGGTGCAGCGGCGCGGCTTCGATGCGTTTGGCCGCAATATTGACCCGCGGCCCCATTCGCGCGCGCTGAACACGCAACGTTCGTTGCTCGACCACCTGATGCACCCCAACGTCCTGTCGCGCCTGACGGATTCGCGCCGCTATGGTGGGGATTACCCCGTCAGCTCCTATATGCGCGAATTGACCGGCGTGATGTTCGAAGCGGACCGGATCACGGCGGTGAACACCTACCGGCAGAACCTGCAGGTCGAATATCTCACCCGCCTGATCGGCATCGCATCGGGCTCTGGCGGCGGCGTGGAGCAGACACCGGGTGGTCCGGTGCCCCAGCCGGGGTTTGATTACATCGCCCGATCAGCGGCGCTGGCCAGCATCGGCCGGATCAAGACGATCGCAGCGGCACCAAGCACCGATGAGGAAACCCGGGCGCACCGGGCGCATCTGCGCTCGCTGATCGCGGCATTCGAACGGCGTTGATTGGGGTTGGAATAGCGGATGGCCAGCTGGTGATATGACCGGCTGGCCTATGCGCAACTTGACCGTCTAAGCAAATGGCTGCCTCAAGACGGATCAGATCTGGCGCCCAAGCCGGGGTTAGACTGGTTCCGCTACGCTGCGCCCATCGGTACGAACGTCCTAAGAGCCTTTGGCAGCTCACGACCCATGTCAGTCGTCCACGAGAGCCAAATTGAACGTCCGATTCCGCCCGAAGCCGCCATTCGGCTTTCCGGCATGAGCGTCGCTCCCGGTTAGGGCCGAAGGCGGGTGGATTGCTGCCGCCCGTGGATGATTGCGGGTTAAATGCTCGGAAACAGATGAGGTGCGGCTTTCGCCAGCGTAGGTGTTTTCCGAGGCTCCGGAACGATCATGGCACGGCCTACGCAGGGGTTACATTCCAACGACTGCAGATTACCAAAGGAACAGCATGTGAACCGAAGACAATGGCTCATCGGCGCTGGCGCAACCGCATCGCTTGGCGGCGGAGCGACCTGGCTTGCTCTGTCGGGAATGGGATCGTCGTCTGACTATCGCGCCAGGACCGCCCCACTTCGCGCGACCTTGGCCGACCCTGCGCGCCAACTTGATCTCATCCGCTATGCCATACTCGCGCCAAATGGACACAACACGCAACCATGGCGGTTCCGCCTGGGTGAGAAACGGATCGATATCCTCCCCGATTTCGCGCGGAGAACGCCTGTGGTGGATCCTGACGATCATCACCTTTTCGTCAGCTTGGGTGCGGCCGCCGAAAATCTTTCGCTGGCCTCCGCCGCCAGCGGCCGGCCCGGCGACCTGCGTTTCGACCCGTCCGATGGAGGCGCAATCGCGTTCGATTTTGATAGCGGGTCGGCGGTGCAATCGGCGCTGTTCGATGCGATCCCGAAGCGCCAATCGACCCGCGCAGATTATGATGGCCGCGCGGTCAGCACCGCCGATCTCGATACGCTTGCCAAGGCCGCTGCAGGGGCTGGCGTCGATCTGGTCTTGCTCACCGACCGCGCCCAGATAGACCATCTGCGCGATCTCGTTTTGGCAGGGAACAGCACGCAAATGGCCGATCCGGCGTTTGTCCGGGAGCTCAAAGCCTGGCTACGGTTCAATCCGCGTGAGGCGCTGCGAACCGGCGACGGCCTCTACAGCGTGGCGAGCGGCAATCCTGCGTTGCCCGATTGGCTGGGGGCCTATGCTTTCGACCTGTTCTCCACGGTCGGAGCCCAAAACGAGGGCTATGCTGGCCAGATCCGTTCGTCTGCCGGGATCGCCGTGTTCGTCGGCGCCGGGGAGACGCCCGCAGATTGGGTCGCTGTCGGCAGGGCATGCCAGCGCTTCGCGTTGCAAGCGACAGCGTTGGGCATGAAGCACGCTTACATCAATCAGC
>JBBQWH010000015.1:0-37800 GCA_038210785.1 Sphingomonadales bacterium
ATCCAGTACAATTGGATCAAGCTGGAGGATGCCGGCGATATCCTCGCCGATCTCGCCAGCGTCGAGATGCACGCCATCCAGACCAGCGGTAATTGCATCCGCAACATCAGCTCGGACCATTTCGCCGGTGCCGCGGCGGACGAGGTGGTCGATCCCCGCCCTTATGCCGAGCTGCTGCGCCAGTGGTCGAGCTTCCACCCCGAATTCACCTACCTGCCGCGCAAGTTCAAGATCGCGGTGATCGCGAGCGAAAAAGACCGCGCGGCAATGCGGCTGCACGATATCGGCATCCGCATTCTGAAGCGGAATGGCGAGATCGGCGCGGCGTTCTACGTCGGCGGCGGCATGGGCCGCACCCCGATGATCGCGCCGCTGGTGCGCGATTTCGTACCGCTCGATCAGCTGATCACCTACGCCGAGGCGTGCCTCAGAGTCTACAACCGCTACGGCCGACGCGACAACAAGTACAAGGCGCGGGTCAAGATCCTCGTCCATGAAATTGGCGCGGCGGAATACACCCGGCAGGTTGAGGAGGAATTCGCCCATATGCTCAGCGTCGGGGTCGAGCCCCCGCGCGAGGAACTGGCGCGGATTGCCGAGTATTTCGCCGATCCGGCGTTCGTCGATGGCCCCAAGACGCTCGACCGCTCGGACCCCGATTTCGCGTTGTGGGTGAGCCGCAACACTCACCGGCACAAGCATGATGCCTACGTCTCCGCCGTCATCAGCTTGAAGCCGGTCGGCGGCATCCCCGGCGATGCCACTGCCGAGCAGATGCGGATCGTCGCCCGCCTCGCGCGCGGCTACAGCTTTGACGAGCTCAGGGTAATGCACACCCAGAACCTGCTGTTGCCGCACGTCCGCATCGCCGATCTTTACGCGGTGTGGAGTGCGCTCGATGCCGCCGGGCTGGCTGCGCCCAATATGGACACGATCGAGGACATCATCGCCTGCCCGGGCCTCGATTATTGCAGCCTCGCCAACGCTCGCTCGATCCCGCTGGCCCAGCGCATTGCTGAGCGTTTCGCCGCGAACGGCCGCACGGGGGAGCTTGGCGAATTGAAGCTCAAGATCTCCGGCTGCATCAATGCCTGCGGGCACCACCACGCGGGCCACATCGGCATTCTTGGTGTCGACAAAAAGGGCAAGGAGAACTTCCAGCTCTCATTGGGCGGCTCGGAGGCCGAGGACGTGAGCCTCGCCAAGATCACCGGCCCCGGGTTTGACGAGAACGGCGTGGTTGCCGCAGTCGAGACCGTGACCGACGTCTACCTTGGCGCGCGCGCCGAGGGCGAACGCTTCCTCGATACCTATCGCCGCATCGGCATGGAACCGTTCAAGGAGGCGCTTTATGGCCATGCGTGACGCTGTGTTTCCTGGCGGCCGACAGGAACTCTACAACAATTTCGGATACTCGCCGGCCATCCGTGCGGGCGGGTTTCTGTTTGTATCCGGACAAGTGGGCAGCCGCGAAGATGGGACTCCGGAACCCGACCCGCTCAAGCAGACAGAGCTGGCCTTTGCCAATCTTGATGCGGTGCTCAAAGCAGCAGGCTGCGCCTTCGCGGATATCGTCGATTTCACGGTCTATGTCATCGATCCCGAGACGATGCTGCCGCATTTCATGGCGGCCCGGGAAAAATGGTGGGGCGAACCGCCATATCCCACATTGACGGGAGTCGGTGTGACTTGGCTGGCAGGTTTTGCAATCGAATTGAAGGTTGTGGCCAAACTTCCGGAGGGCGGCGAATGAGCACGTCCCTCGGCACCTCGCCCGACGAGGTCCAGTTCCGCTTCCGCGATGACGAACCTGCCGACCATGGCACCGTCACCGTCGATGCCTGCTGCGATCAGACCAACGCGACCGCCGTCCGGATCGAACCGGGCGATGATGCGCGCCTGCTGCTGCCGTTCCTCGATCGGCTGGCGCTGGTCGAGGTCAACTTCCCCGGCTTTGGCGACGGGCGCGGCTATTCGTCCGCCCGGATCCTGCGCGAAGCGGGCTACACGGGCGAGCTACGCGCGGTGGGCGATGTGCTGATCGACCAACTCAGCAACATGCGCCGCTGCGGGTTCGACAGCTTCGCCCCCGACAAGCGCCTCGACGAGGCGGATGCCGCGCGCGCATTCGCCACTTGGGAGAATGTCTATCAGCGCGCAGCCGATGCGCGTGCGACCATTGCGGACAAGCGCCATGAAGCCTGAACTCTCGCTCCCCGCCGCAGCCGATCGCACCCGCGATATGCTTGACCTCGCCCCGCGCTTTACCGAGCATGATGCGGTGCGGCTCAACAATATGTTCCGGGGCAGCACGACGCTCGAGATGCTCGAAGCCGTAATCCGCGATGGCCTCGCAGGCGATCTGGCGGTCGTCTCCAGCTTCGGCGCGGAGAGCGCGGTGCTGCTGCATCTGGTCGCCAGCGTTGATCCCACAGTGCCGGTGCTGTTCCTCGATACCGGAAAGCACTTCCCCGAGACCCTCGCCTATCGTGACACGCTGGTGGAACGGCTTGGTCTCAACCTCGTGGTGCTGACCCCGGATGCCGAAGAACTCGCCAAGCGTGACGAGACTGGTCTCAGATGGTCCTATGATCCCGACGGCTGCTGCGAAATCCGCAAGGTGCGCCCGCTGGAGAAGGCACTCGCAAACTATGATGCCAGCTTCACGGGCAGGAAGTCTTTTCAGGCCGCGACCCGCGCCAATCTGCCGCGTTTCGAGGTGGACACTTCCGACGCGCAGGGGCGGCTCAAGATCAACCCGCTGATCGATTGGGATGCGGGCCAGATCGAAGGCTACTTCATCCAGCACGACTTGCCGCGTCACCCGCTGATCGCACAAGGCTATCCTTCGATCGGGTGTTCGCCCTGCACCACTCAGGTCGCCCCGGGCGAAGACCCGCGCTCGGGCCGGTGGAAGGGCTGGGACAAGACCGAATGCGGCATCCACAAGCCGGGCGAGGAACCGTTCTTGTGAGGAATGAGGGTGCCTAAAGCCACCCCTCGCGCCGGTACCAATCCGCGGTCGCTCGCAGCCCGTCCTCGCCGATGATACGCGGCGTCCATATTCCCGGCGGAACCTTGCGGTCGGAGCGCGACACCCAGTTGGGGTGGGTCATATAGCCCACCCGGTCGGCGGTGAGTTTGGCGCGAGCACCGCGTGCAAAGCGGTCGGTGGCGGCGGCGAGGTTGAGCGCGGCGCGGGGAAGGTGCGGGGCGAAGACTGTGCGCCTGCCCACTGCCCGGCCAATCGCGGCGGCCAGTTCCTTGTGGCTCCACCCGCCCTCGCGCCCGTCATCAGGTTCGTAGGTCTGCTTCTTCGTCGGCGCGGTGTTGACTGCCAGCGCGATCAGCAAATCCGCCAGATCGGTTACATGGATGATCGAGCTCGCCCCGCCCGGCGGTAGCGGGACAAAGCCCCACTTGGCGGTGCGGAACATCTCAAGATAGTCGACATCGCGCGGGCCATAGACGCCCGGCGGGCGCACCGTGGTCCAGTCGAGGCCCGACCCCTCCACCAGCGCCTCAGCCTGCGCCTTGGACGCGCCATAGGCCGAAAGCTCGGGCTTGCGCGCGGCGAGCGATGAGACGAACACCAACCGCTTGACGCTCGCCCCCTGCAAAGCGGCAAGGACATTGGCGGTGCCGGTGACGTTGGCGACCTCGAACTGCGCGGGATCAGGGGTGTTGGTGAGGCCTGCGACATGCACCACCGCGTCCGCTCCGGTGACCAGCGCGGCCAGTGCGGCGGTGTCGCCAAGATCGCCCGACACCCATTCGACGCCCGCCCGCTCTGGCTGCGGCTTGCGCGCGAGCGCGCGGACGGTGTGGCCTTGCGCCAGCGCCTCGTCCAGCACCGCGCTGCCGACAAACCCGGTGGCGCCGGTGATGGCCAGAAGGCTCATGGGCGCAGGCTCACAGCAGCACCATATGGTCGCGATGGATCACGCACGAGCGCGGGGTGTAGCCGAGCCTTTCGGCCTGATCCTCGGCGCGTTTGCCCGCGATCAGTTGCACTTCGCCCGCGTCATATTCCGCCAGCCCCTGCGCCAGCCGCTCGCCGCGCAGGCTCAGTACGCTGACGAGATCGCCGCGCCGGAATTGTCCGGAGACACCAACGACGCCCGCCGCCAGCAGGCTTGCCCCGCCTTTCAGCGCTTCGGCGCATCCCTTGTCGACGCGCAATTCACCAACGGGGGCAAGCCTGCCGCCGAGCCACGCCTTGCGCGCGGAATCGGCGCGGAAGGGCAGGAACAGCGTTCCTGTCCCCGCCGCCAAAGCATGGGCAATTGGCGCATCATGCGTGCCGTTGAGGATCGCCAGCGCGATGCCTGCTCGCGTCGCGATCTGTGCGGCCTGTAGCTTGGACACCATCCCACCTGAACCGAGACCAGATGACGACGTCCTGCTCGCCATCGCCAGCACTTCCGGCGTCACGGCGTCCACCACCGGCACCAGTGCAGCGCCATCTTCGCGCGGATCGCGATCATACAGCCCGTCGACGTCAGACAGCAGCAGCACCAGATCGGCATTCGCCGCCTGCGCCACCCGCGCCGCAAGCCGATCATTATCGCCGAAGCGGATTTCCTCGGTCGCCACGCTGTCGTTTTCGTTGATTACCGGGATCACGCCAGCCTCGAGCAGCCGGTCGAGCGTCGCGGCAGCATTGAGATAGCGCCGCCGGTCTTCCAGATCGCCCAGTGTCAGCAGCATCTGCGCAGCGGTAATGCCCTCGGTCCCGAGCGCACGTGACCACAGATCGGCCAGCTGAATCTGCCCCACGGCAGCCGCCGCCTGCGCATCGGCAAGGCTGCCGCGCCCGCCCTTCGGCAAGCCCAGCCGCGCCGCGCCCAGCGCAATCGCGCCCGAACTGACCACGATCACCTGCGCGCCGCCCTCGCGGCGCAGTGCAGCGAGGTCTGCGGCCAGATTGGAAAGCCAAGCCGCGCGCGCCTCGCCCCCGCCGCCGACCAGCAGCGCGCTGCCAACCTTGACCACAATCCGCCGCGCAGCGGTGATATCGGCCAATTTTGTCAGCATGGTCCCATCACCATCACAAGATCAGAGCGGCGACCACTCGCTTGCGTCGTCCGCATCCTCGATTTCGGTCGCCTTGGTCTCGGTCGAGGTGGCGGCGGGCAGGTAGCCGAGGACCGCGTCCAGCAACTCGGCGATGCCCGCCCCGGTTGCGCCGGACACCGCAAACACCTCGGCCGCGCCCGCGCTAAGCAATTCGCCGCGGAAGCTTTCGACCAGTTCGGCATCGGCCAGATCGAGCTTGTTGAGCACGACGAGGCGCGGCTTGTCCTCCAGCCCCTCGCCGTAGGCCGCGAGCTCATCTTCGACCACGCGCATCGCCTCGGCGGGTTCGGCATCTTCGGTGCCGGTGATGTCGATCAGGTGGATCAGCACCCGGCAGCGTTCGATATGGCCCAGAAACCGGTCGCCGATCCCCACGCCTTCGGCCGCGCCTTCGATCAAGCCCGGAATGTCGGCGAGCACAAATTCGCGGCCCTTGTGGTGGACCACGCCCAGCTTTGGCACGAGCGTGGTGAAGGCATAGTCGCCAACCTTGGCCCGTGCGTTGGAGACTGCGTTGATGAAGGTCGATTTGCCCGCATTGGGCAGGCCCACAAGGCCCACGTCGGCGAGCAGTTTCAGTCGCAGCCACACCCACAGCTCCTCGCCCGGCAGGCCCGGCTGGTGCTGGCGCGGGGCGCGGTTGGTCGAGGTTTTGTACGACGCGTTGCCGCGCCCGCCCAACCCGCCTTCAATGAACACGACGCGCTGGCCGATCTCGGTGAAATCGGCGAGCACTTCGTCCTTGTCGTCGGAGATGATCTGCGTGCCGACTGGCACTTTGATCACCAGCGGCTTGGCACTGGCGCCGGTCCGGTCCTTGCCCATCCCGTGCCCGCCGCGCGCGGCCTTGAAGTGCTGCGAATAGCGGAAGTCGATCAGGGTGTTGAGGCCGGCGACCGCTTCGAACACGATATCGCCGCCGTGCCCGCCGTTTCCGCCGTCAGGGCCGCCGTATTCGACGTACATCTCGCGGCGGAAAGAGACAGCCCCGGGGCCGCCTCCGCCGGACTTCAGATAGATCTTGGCTTGGTCGAGAAAATGCATGGTGGCCGCTTACGCATTTCCGCAGCATTTGGCGAGCGTCAGCGTGATCAAAGCCGAACAAGAAACGGCGCGAGCCGCGCGGGGACGGCTTCGGGCGCGCGCATCAGGCACGCCAGCACCTCTGCAGATTCGACCAAGCGTGGTCCGGGACGGTTGAACAGGTGGTGCCCATCGACCGCAAACGCCCGCCCTTCGCGCACCGCGCGCAGATCACGCCACGGCGCCTGTGCCAGCAGGGCGCGGGCTTCGGGAAGGGTCTGCGCTAGCTGATATCCGCAGGGCATGAAGGCGATGATGTCGGGATCGGCGGCCGCTACGGCATCAAATTCGATCCAATGCGAATGGACGCCGGACGCGGCCAGCACCGGATGCGCGCCTGCCGCCGTCACCAGTTCGGGCACCCAATTGCCTGCCACCATCAGCGGCTCGATCCACTCCACCGCCAGCAGAGTGGGCGCGGTGCCGGGCTGCGGACGGACTGCGAGGCTATCCAAAGCCTCGGCCATCCTTGCGATTGCCGCCTCGGCCTCGGCTTCGCGCCCGGTCGCAGCAGCAACCCGGCGAAAATCGCCCATCACATCGGCCAGATCATCGGGCGCAAGCGAGATCAGCTGCGGCGGCGTGCCGACCCATTCGGCGAGCGCCTCTTCCAGATCCGCCGGAGTGACCGCGCACACCGCGCATTGCGATTGGGTCAGGATCACATCGGGCCGCAGCGACCGCAGCAAGGGTGCATCGACATCGTAAACCGATAGGCCTTTGGTGACGATGTCCTTGACCCGGTCCTCGATCGCGCGCGACGTCAGGCCCTTTTCGAGCTTGGTCGAGGTGCATACTGGCAAACCGGTGACCGATGGCGGAAAGTCGCATTCGTGCGAGCGCCCCACCAGATTGTCCGCCAGCCCCAGCGCCGCCGCGATTTCGGTGGCGCTGGGAAGCAGTGAGACGATCCGCAGCGGCGCGCTCACCGTGCGCGCCTTTCGGTCAAAGCTGCTGGCAGATGCTGGATGATCTGCCATCCCAACCACAGGCCGGCAAACCACAACCCATCATTGAGCGCGATCAGCGCGACGATCTGAGGGGCAAACATCGCGATATCGCCCCACACCAGAGCATAGGCGAACAGCGCAGCTTCGTAGACGACAAACGCTGCGCCGAAGGCCGTCAGCGCGCCTGCGATCCCTTTCCGCGCGCCGATACGCTGGACCAGCGCGTAGGCGAGCAGGCTTGACCCCAGCAACGACAGCCCCGCACCAAACGTCGCCGCGTCGCGCGGAAAACCGAGCAACCCGAAACCGATCATCTGATTGCCCAGCCAGCACGCCGCCACAACGCCCAGCCCGGTGCGGCGGGGCAATGCGAGCGCGGCGATAGTGGCGATTGCGGCGAAGGGCATCATGCACCCGATCAACACCGTTCCGCTCAGGGTGGTCGCTGCCAGAGCCGCAGACCATACCGCCGGCCACCGTTCATTTTTCAGATCATTCATGGCATTATCTCCCTTGATCAAAACCGCGCCTCGACGCCCAGCACCGCGCTGCGGCCCGGTGAGACGAAGCTGAACACCTGCTCATATTCTTGATCGAGCAGGTTCTCGACCCGCGCGAAGGCGTTGATGCCGTCCGCCAGCTTCACCCGCGCGTTGAGATTGACGAGGGTGTAATCGTCAAGCTGCACTCTGCCCTCTCGGAAGTTCGTATCGAATACAACATCCGGCGTTGCGCCATTGTGTCGCACCACCAGCGTTGCTGACGCCGCATCGCCCGGCGCGGTCCAGGTGAGCGCAGCGCTGGCGATATGTTCAGGGCGGCGGACTTCGCGCGCCCCGTTCTCCTCGGCATCGAGGTAGGAATAGGCGGCATCAAGGCTCAATTGCTCTGCCAGCTTGGCCGCAACCGACACCTCGACCCCGCGCTGCTCGCTGTCGGTGATGCGGTTGGCGGGGGTGGCAATGAAGGCCGGGGCTGGGAAGGTGGTGAAAATCTCGCCTTCTAGCTCGCTGTCGAAATAGGTCAGGGAGACCCGCGCACGCTCGCCCAAGTCCTGATCCACGCCCACTTCCCAGCCCGTGGATTTCTCGGGCCGCAGGTTTTCATTGCCGATAAAGCGCCCGTCGACGAACCCGAACAGCTCGAAAAAGCCGGGGTTCTTCACGCCGGAACCGGCCGCCGCGCGCAGCCGGGTGGATTCGGTCACGCGGTACCCGGCGCCGACCCGGAAGGTGGTGGCATCGGCAAAGCGATCATTGATGTCGTGGCGGATTGCCGCCGACAGATCGACCGCCTCACCGCTGAAGCGATACTCGCCGACGAAGCCGACCTGCTCGATTTCCCGCCTGCCGTTGAAGGCGAAGCCGCCCGGTGTGGTATTGCGGAAGCCCTCGACCTCGTAATCGGCGGCGAAGGTCAGGTTGTGCGCATCATCAAGCCGGAGAGCGGTGACGTAAGAGGCCTTTACCCGGTCGCCTTCATTCCCGAAGGAGCGACCGAAGCTGGTGAAGTTGTCGCGGGTGACATCGGCGACCTGGGCCGAAAGATCATGCGTCCAGCGGCCCTCCAGTGCCTCGGCCCGCGCTCCTAGGAGGGCGTAGATCGCCTCGTTGGTGAAGCGCGTTCCGGGACTGTCGATGATAAAGCCGAAGGTCGGGCTGGCGGTATCGAAATCGGAATCGTTGGTCTGGCCCTCGGTGCGGATGAAGCGGGCGGCGGCGCGCAGGGCGAAGCCTTCCGCCACTTCCACACTGCCCTTGCCCGAGACAGTGTAGCTGTCACGCCCGATGTCGCGGGTGCCGCCTCTTGCATTCGGTTGGCCATCGGTACTGACCACCGTCGCGCTGAGCGCCGCGTCCCACGTGTCGCCCGCCGCGCCGTACCGCAGCGCGCCGTTGATGGTGCTATCAGTGCCGCCTTCGATCCGCGCCGCAATCCCCGGCACAGCGCGCCCGCTGGCGCTTTCGTAAGCGATCACCCCGCCGATCGCATCGGAGCCATACAGCGCCGATTGCGGCCCGCGCAGCACTTCCACCCGCGCGCCGACTTCAGCTTGCAGCGTGCCAACATCGAACTCGCCGGCGAACGGATCGGAGACTTCGATGCCGTCGACCAGTACCAGCACATGATTACCCTCGGAGCCGCGCAGGCGGATCTGGGTCTGTCCGGCTACGCCTGCCACCGCGACGCCGGGCACATCGCGCAGCACGTCGGCAATGTCGCGGGTCTGGCGTTGTTCGAGTTGCTCCGCAGTGATCACCAGCGCCGAACCGGTATAATTCTCGCGCTGTAGCGAGGCATCGCGGCTGGCGACGATCAGGATTTCTGGCGGAATAGGCAGGTCGGCAAACACGATCGGCTCGTCCGCACCCTGTTCGCTCGGCGCTTCACTATTCTGCGCATAGGCATGCCCATGCAGCATCAGCGCCGCCCCAGCGACGCTGCTCAAAAATGCAAAATTCTTCACGGATTCCTCCCGTTATCAGCAACATGAAGGCCGCAGGGGAACTTCCCCCACAGCCCAGTGATGTCGCTCACAACGAAAGTGTTCCGCGCCTGGCCAATCCCTGAGCCAAGCAAAGAGCGACACGCCCCGGTCGGTCTCCTGGCTCACGGATCAACGCATGTGATGCTCACCTTCCCAGAGCGTCGCCGCCCCAGTGGCTGCCCCGTTAGGGGCGCACACCGCATACTCACCGCTTACAGTTGCAGGGACAGCTGCGGAATCAAACCGCATTCCCGTTACCTTGGCGCGTGTTGGCCTTTAAGCGCTCGCGTCCGCCAGCGCAATATGCGCTGCAACGCGCGCCGCCGGGTGCGGTTACTTGTCGCCGCTCACAAGCGTCGCTCGGTAACGTGACGGCGACATGCCGATCTGGCGGGAAAAGACGGTGCTGAAATGCGCCTGCGTCATAAACCCGCAGGCGGCGGCGATGTCCATTATGGTTCGCTCGGTTCCGGCGAGCAATATCTGTGAACGGACGATGCGCCAATAGATCAGATGCTGGTGAGGGGTTTTGCCGGTGGCATGTTTGAACACCCTTCCGAAATGAAATGCCGACAGTTCGGCTACGGCAGCCATGTCCTTCAAACCGATCGGACCGGCCAGATTTTCGTCGACGAAATCGAGGATGCGCTTTAGCCGGACCGGGGCAATAAACAGCCGTTTCTCGCGCTTGGCCGCTTCCTCGTTGCTGTAGGACGCAAGATAGCCGGCCAAGGCCCGGCACAGAGTTTCGATGTGACCCGGCTTGTCGTCGCCTGTACCAATAATCTCAAGCTCGATCATCTCGAAGATGCTGCACATCTGCTCGTTGTCGGCCATGACGATCGGCGTCAGCGTTGCGCCCGTGCCCTGCGGCATCATGTTGGTCAGCCGACCGGGCGGGAACAGCAGGAGCGAGGCAATGTTGGCCTCCATCCTGAAGTGCACTTTCCCGCTGCTGCCGGCCGGAATGCAGGACAATCGATTGCCGCAATAGGGTTCGATAACGAAGGGCGCCCCGCTCAGCTCAAGGTTGAAGGTCTGATTGCTGCCACGCGTCAGCATGATCCCGTCGTACCCGAAGCCGGTGATCGCGCCGTCCGTCCAGTCCCCCTCGGTCGTCCCAAAATAGCGGGCGAGGATAATGCCCGTTCGCGGATCATGGATCACGCTGCGCTGGGTTGGCGCGGAAATGCCGAGCTGTTGGACCTGCTCGGCGGGGCCGTGGGGTGGCGCCTGTCCGGGCTGCGGCTGTTCGGGCAGGATCGACACGTTTCGTTTTAACACCTTCGAAGTGCTCCGACCAAGTGTGTCGCACAGGTTCCGCTGACCCCACAAGAATGGTCTCTAAAAATGGCAAAATTATTTTTTTATGAGCTCGCGCGCGCAAGAGAGCGCAGACGGTGTCCGCCGCGTGTTTGCTGCAGCGAAATCCCGTGCGCGAGGAGCTAAACAGGAGCCTTTGAAAAACTGGTGGAGCCGAGCGGGATCGAACCGCTGACCTCGTCATTGCGAACGACGCGCTCTCCCAACTGAGCTACGGCCCCGTTCCAGGTTCTCGCGCCCGCCTACCGGAATATTCCGGGCCGAGCGAGCGCGTGCATTAGCGGGAAGCATTTGCGCGTGCAACGGCGATTTGCGCCGCTTCGCCGAACGTCACTCCCCCGGCTTGCGTCCGGGCGGCGTGGCCTGAGGCTCGACCACAGGCTGCGAGATCACGCCTTCAGTAACCGGGATTACCGGAACCTGCAGCCCGGTAAGGGGGTCGATCACGGTCTGCACCGCTGCGCTCGGCTCCGGCATTCCGGTGGTGCGGGCCTGCTGCATCGCCACCCAGCCCGGCTGCGATGCGCCATACAGCGTGCCCCACTTGGCATCCCACGCCCCAGAAGCCTGCTGATAGGCCTCGTATTCGGTGAAGAATTCATCGAACGGCAGCATCAGTCCGTCAAAATTGGCGCGTGAGAACGCCAACAGGTCGGTCGGCGGCACGGCCAGCGCGCGGTTCGCCATATCGAGCGCAGCGCGGCAGAACCCGGCGCGCGCAGCCGGCTCGGCGAAGAAGTTGTAGACCTGCGTAGTATGGCCGTCGCGCGCCACCATCGCATCGCGGCGCACCCGAAAGCGGCTGGTGTAGCTCTTTTCGATCCGGTCATTGACGGCCTTGAGCGATTTGACGTTCTTGGTCAGGAACGCGCGGTAGCCCTGCAGGATCGGGTCGTATTCGGGCGCGAGGCAATTGAGCGCCGCGACGTTCCAGGCCGAGCGCAGGTTCCAGACCTGCTGATCATCGCTGAGATTGCTGTTGACTGTGACGCGCCGTCCGTCGGGTCCGCGCCGCGGAACCTCCATCACATAATAGGCCCCGCCCGGCGGCAGCGGCCGATAGGGCACGACTTCGACCACCACCGGCGGCGGCGGGGGCGGCGGCGGAGGGGGAGGAGGCGCAGGGGTTGCGCAGGCGCCAAGCAGCGCGCCGCCGGCCACCAGGGTAGTGATGGCAAGGCCGAACGGGGTGCGCCTGGTGCGATCGGTGCACACCGCCGTCTCGGGCATGGGCGCGCTCGCCGGCGTGGAGGATAAAGGCGTGTTCGAGGCCGCGCTCATTGGGGTAACTCTCCTGCTGCGGTCGGTTGTGCCGCTTATGGGGCAGATGTACGCCCCCGGCTTGCTCCAGCCTGAAGCTCGGCGATAGCCGCCCCAGCTAACAAAGCAAATGCCCGGGGCCTATGGAAAGGCCCCGGGCATTCGAGATTTCAACACCTGCGTCAGCAGCTGGCTTGCGGAGTCTGCGAGATTACTATCGCAGGTTATTCCCGCCAGTTATTCCCGCCAATTACTCGCGATTACCGAGGAAGCTGAGCAGGAACTGGAACATGTTGACGAAATCGAGGTACAATGTGAGCGCCCCAAGGATCACCGCCTTGCCCGCAAATTCGGTGCCGCGCAGATACTCGTACTCGTTCTTCAAGCGCTGCGTATCATAGGCCGTCAGCCCGGCAAAGATCAGCACGCCGATGAAGCTGATCGCGTAGTAGAACGCAGGCGACTGCAGGAACATGTTGATCACCGAGGCAACAAGCAAGCCGATCACCCCCATGATGAGGAAGCTGCCCATGCCCGACAAGCTCTTCTTGGTGGTGTAGCCCCACAGCGACAGACCCGCAAAAGCCGCCGAAGTGGCAAAGAAGGTCGTAGCAATCGAACCGCCGGTGTAGATCAGGAACACCGACGAAAGCGAAAGGCCCATCAGCGCGGCAAAACCCCAGAACATCAGCTGCAAGGTGCCGGCAGTAAAGCGGTTGGCGCCAAAGCTCATCGCCATGACGATCGCAAGCGGCGACAACGCCACGATCCAGCGCAGGATCCCGCCCGTGAAGATCGTCTCGGCCACACCGCTGGTGAACGCCAGCAGCGCGACAATCCCGGTGAGCAGGATGCCCGAGCCCATATAATTATAAATCGAGAGCATGTGCTTGCGCAGACCCTCGTCATAGCTCACGCGGCCGGTAACATCGCCGCCGGCGCGGGGCACGGAGCCCGATCGCTGCGCATTGCGCGAAGTGTCATTCCAGTCAGCCATTACGAAACCCTTAGCCTTTCACAAGGAGCGCGAGCCTTCGCGCTCTCTATGGAGGGAATATCGGAGTTTCGTGCGCACATTTCAAGCGAAACCGAATTGCAAACGGAGCAATTCGTTCAGCTTAACGGCGGTTAATGTTAAACGCTGCCAGAAAGCGCCGCGCCCTTGTCGCGGGTCGCACGCAACGTGGCGGTCAGCAGGCGGCGGAGCGCGGTGCCATCATCGAGCACATCGAGGCCTTCGCGGGTCATACCGCCGGGGCTCGCCACCCGGTCGGCTAGTGTGCCGGGGCTGACATCGGCCGCTGCCGCCAGCGCGGCTGCTCCTTCGACCGTGGCGAGCGCGAGGCTCGCGGCGGTGGCTTCGTCGAGCCCGAGATCGACCGCTGCGCCGGCCAGCGCATCGATGAAGCGATAGACAAACCCCGGTCCCGATCCGGCGAGCGCGGTGACGAGGTTGAACTGCGCCTCATCCTCAAGCCACACCGCACTACCGAGCATATCGAACAGCGCAAACACGCCGTCGCGCCGCGCGTCATCCAACCAGCGCGCGCTCAGGATCACCGGCGACTTGTTGATCCGTGCTGCGAGATTGGGCATCACCCGCAGATGTGCGCCCGCATCCGGGAATGCAGCGCCCAGCTGGTCGAGCGTGATCCCCGCGAGCAGCGAGCACACCGTCACTTGCTGCCCCGTCAGGCCCTGCAACCCCGGCCCCAGCAGCGCCAATTGCTGCGGCTTGAATCCCAGTAGCACCGCGTCATGCCGCTCCGCCGCCGCCGCGTCCGCAGCGGTGCGATAGAGCTTTATGCCGTCGGGTGCCTCGGGCAGAGCGGGATCGAGCACCGCGAACCGCGCTGGGTCTTCCCCAGCCGCCAGCCATCCGGCGAGCATCGCCCCGCCCATATTGCCGCAGCCGATGATGAGGAGGTGATCGGTCATTATGTGCGGCAGGCTCTCAGGCCTCGCCCGCCGCGTCAACCATCGCCGCGTCGAGCGCCGCACGCGGGGTCTTGTCGCCCCACAGCACAAACTGGAACGCAGGGTAGAACCTGTCGCATTCGTCGATCGCGCTTTCGACCAGCGCCTGCGCCATGTCGAGGCTGAGCCGCCCGGGCTCGCCCAGCAGCGCGCCGTGGCGGTAGAGCAGCACGTCGCCGTTCGACCAGATATCGAAATGGCCGAGCCACATCTGTTCGTTGACCAGGCACAGGAGCTCATAAGCCGCCGCGCGCTTGTCATCGGTGACACGGATGTCAGGCAGGCACAGGAACTGCAGCACGCTGTCTTCCTCCCGCCAGATTGCGCGAAGCTGGTAATTGGCCCAGCTGCCCTGCACCTCCCCGGTCATCTCGTCATCCGAGACCAGTTCGCACGGCCACCCGCGCGCTTCGAACAGGCTGGCGAGCATGTCGACGGGGGCGGCATCGTCCTCGGCGGAATAGTCCATGTCTTGCGCTCTCATCAGCGGGCCTTCGAAGGGGGGCGGGTCGATCAAACCATCGTTCGAACGCATGGACGCAGACAGTGGCGGTTGGCAATTGCAACGGCGGGAGCGGCTGGGGAGAACAGGATAGAGCTGTGCAAAGCCTGTGCACAGAAACTTGGAGATGCGCATCGCACCTTACTTAACTTTCTGAATTTCTTCGCCTTCCGGGCTGACATACAGGAAGGTGTCGAGCCCCTTGGCCTTCAATTCGCGCACCAGCGCCTGGCCTGCATCGCGGGTGCTCACCGGGCCTGCCAGCAGCCGGTTCGCCTCGCCCCAGCGGACGGTGTGCGGCCCCAGCTTCGCAAGCGGCGCGCCGCCCTCCTTGGTGATGCGGCGCCAATCGAAAGCCAGCGCCTTTACGTTCTTGCCGGTCGCCACCTGCACCCAGATGCGGCTGGGGTGGGCCGGCTTGGCCGGTTCCTTGGGCTTGGGCTTTTGCGCCGCTTGAGTGGCTTTGGGGGGCGTCGGCGGGGGCGCCTCGCGCCGGACTGCAATTCGCGAGATATCCACCGCATCGCCGCTTACCCGCGCATCGGGAAGCGCGCCTTCGCTCAGATCGGCAAAGGCATCGGCGACCCGCGTCACGGATATTGAAGGCGCAGGAATTGACGGTGCTAGGGCCGGTGTCGGTGTCGGGGCCAGAAGCGGGGGCGGCGCGGCAGCGACGTTGACGGGTGCCACTGTCGCCACCGACTCCGGCACAAGCACAGGCGCGACGGCGGTCACGGTGATCGGAGTGACAGTCGCTAACCGCACCGGTGCCGGCTCCGTTGCCGCGACAGGCGCGGGCAGGGGCGAAGGGCGTGCATCGAGCGGCGGGCCGGCGGGCGCAAGGCGGCTGTCGGCACGCTCCTCGGCGGTGAAGCGGGCGAGGCGCGGATCATCACGCCCGATGTCGGCGGCGCGCGGAAAGATCCCAAGATTGGCCGCCGCCGCCTGCTGCGGGCGGGTCAACCGCGGCATGTAGGCAAGATAGGGCGCCAACCGGGTCGCCAGATCGCGCGGCATCACCTGTTCGGCAATCGCCGATGCGCGCTCGCCCTCGCCAAGGATCGCAAGTCCGAAGGCGCGGGCGCGATGCGCGGAAAGGTCGCGCCGGTCGAGGAGCGGGCGCAAGCTCTCCTCGAACCGCGCGCGGTTCCCGGAAATGGCAAAGCTGATCGCGAGCCGCCGCCGCGCTTCATCGTCGGCAGGATCCAGCGTGAGCGCGCGGACATAAGCCGCCTGCGCCGCCGCAGACTCGCCGACCAGATCGAGCGTCAACGCCTGATCGCTAAGCACCGCGCGTTCATCGGCACCGCCGGCCAGCGCGCGTTCGAATTGCACCAGCGCCTCGCCGGCCCGGCCTGCGCGCAGATAGACCGAGCCCAGCCCTTGCGCTGCCGCAGGGTGGCCCGGATCGACCTCGGCCGCGCGTCCAAAAAAGCCGATTGCAGCTTCGAAATCCTCGATCCCCATCGCCGCCTGCCCTGCTTCGATCAAGGCATCGCGGTCGCGCGGAGCCTTGGCGAGCGCGACCAGCGAACGGTTGAGCCGCTGGACTTCGGGCGGTGGCAGCGGCTGCACCACGGCTTGCGCAACCATGTCCTGCGTCGCGGCAGCGCCCCATGCGGGGAGCAGCAGCAGCATAGCGGCATAGAAGGCAATCACAGTGGGTCGCATCATCAGCGTTCTAGCGTGCCCGTCGCCGCCGGCCAGCGGCTGCCGAGCGCTGCGCGGCGAACAGCGCCGCGCGCGCGCCGAATTGCGGGCCAACACACCGGACTTGCGCGGTTATTGGTTGTTCTGCCGTCCGAGGAAGCGCGGAATGCTGAGCGCCGGGCTGTCATCGCCGTCATCGTCATCCTCGTCGTCGCGCGCGGTGCTGCGCGAGAGGTTGGCCATCCGCTCGAACAGCGTGCTGCCGGCCCCGGACGAACCGCCGCCGCCTGCGCTATTGCCGCCGCCCTCGTCCGCCGCTCCGCCGAGCAGCGCGCGGCGCCGCCCACCGCCAAGCCTGGCCTCGACCGGGCGGTTTTCGGCGGCGAGCCGGTCGGCACTGGCAAGCAGATCATCCTGCACCGGGCCGCCATGCTCGTCTTCCGCGTCGGTGTAGCTGGCATAATCCTCACCCAGATCAGGCGCGTCGCCCCCGGCTGCGACTGGGTCTGCGGCTGCGGCTCCCGATGCGGCTGGAATAGCGCCCGTATAGCCGAAGCTGCCCTCCTCGGCGCCGCGCAGTCCGGCGAGCGGATCGACGATATCATCGACATCGTCATCATATTCGTTGCCGTAATTGTCCCCTGCCTGCATGCCGGTCAGCTCGAACGTCGCGGCGGGCGGGTAATGCTCGTCCTCGTCCTCATCCTCGACCTCTTCGGCGAGATCGAGCGTCTCATCGTCGTAAGCCATCGTGTCGGTTGCCGCTGGCTCGTCCAGCTCAAAGGCCGGGATCGCCAAAGCGGGAGCGGCGGCTTCGGGCTCGTCTTGGATGGGCGGGAGTTCGACCAGACCCTCATCCTCGGTCAAGTCGAGCACCGGGCGCTTGGGCGCGCGCGACCCGCCAAGCGATGTCGACTGCGCGCGCTCATACGCGCCGCTTGCGCTCTGCTCGATCCCGGTGGCGACCACGGAGACCCGGATCTTGCCCTTGAGATCGGGGTTGAACGCGCTACCCCAGATGATGTTGGCGTCTTCGTCTACCAGTTCGCGGATGTGGTTGGCGGCTTCGTCGACCTCGAGCAAGCGCATATCCTCGCCGCCGATGATCGAGATGATCACACCCTTGGCGCCTGCCATGCTGACCCCGTCGAGCAGCGGGTTGGCGATCGCCTGTTCGGCAGCATCGAGCGCGCGGTTCTCGCCCTCGCCCTCGCCGGTGCCCATCATTGCCTTGCCCATCTCGCTCATGACCGAGCGCACATCGGCAAAGTCGAGGTTGATGAGGCCCGGCATCACCATCAGATCGGTAATCGAACGCACGCCCTGCTGGAGCACTTCGTCCGCGAGCTGGAAAGCCTCCTTAAAAGTAGTCTCGGCCTTGGCGACGAGGAACAGGTTCTGGTTGGGGATGACGATCAGCGTGTCGACATATCGCTGCAATTCCTCGATCCCGGCTTCGGCGGCGCGCATCCGGCGGGTGCCTTCGAACAGGAACGGCTTGGTTACGACGCCGACTGTGAGTACGCCCATCCGGCGCGCGGCTTCGGCGATAACCGGCGCAGCGCCGGTACCGGTGCCCCCGCCCATGCCTGCCGCGATGAAGCACATGTTGACGCCGGCCAGCGCCTTTTCGATCTCGGCAACGGTCTCTTCGGCCGCCGCTTTGCCCACTTCGGGGCGCGCGCCTGCGCCAAGGCCGCCGGTGATATCGGGCCCGAGCTGGATGCGGCGTTCGGCGGGCGAGGTGCTGAGCGCCTGCGCATCGGTGTTGGCGACGATGAACTCAACGCCTTCGATCTCGGCCGCGATCATATTGCCGATCGCGTTGCCGCCAGCGCCGCCGATCCCGATCACGGTGATCCGCGGACGCAGATCATCCGTGGCAGCAGGTCCGATATTGATGCTCATCAGCCGATCCTCCAGGTGCAGGGATGCATGTTTCAGCTTTTTCGCCCGCAGTTATCCTCTGTGACATATTCACGATGCACATATCATAGCGGTACAACCCTTATCCACAATGCAGGGTTAAATATTTGCTCCGCTGACCCTGCGTCGCGCAGGGCCGCTGCCGCGCTAGAAATACTCCCTGACGGCCCGCATGAGCCGCATCAAGAGCGCCATTATCCCGCTGCTCTGGCCCAGCACGCGGTACACGCCGCCGCGCCCGGCGCCGACCGCGCGGATATCGATCGGGTCTTCGGCGGCATAGAGGCACAGGCCCGCCAAGGTGGCAAAGCCCGGGGCGTGGTGCGCCTCGGGCATGCCGGGTAGTTGCGGCGGACGCCCCAGCCGCACCGGTTGGCCTAGCGCGCCTTGCATGAAATCGGCCATCCCGGCCAGCTCCGCCCCGCCGCCGGTGAGCACCACCTGCCCTGCACGGCTACCAGCAAAACCCATCAGCTTGAGCGCTTTGCCGACCTCGCCGGTAAGGATCGCCAGCTGCTGGGTCACCACCGCCACCAGCTCGGCGCGCACGATGCGGTTCTTGTCGTCCGCCCCGCGCGCGTGCGGGCCCTGGAATGTACCGTCCGCGCCCTCGCCGCTTCCTTCGCTGGGGCCGCTCACCGGGATCAGTTCGCGGTGGTCCGATGGGCTGGCGATCGCCGAGCCCGCGACGCATTTCAATCGTTCGGCCTGCGAGCGGCGGATGCCGAAGCTGCTGGCGATCGCATCGGTGATATCGCCCGATCCGATCGGCACCGCGTGTAGCCCAAGCAGCATTCCGCCCGCAAACACCGCGACATTGGTGATGTCCGCGCCGATCTCGACCAGCGCGACGCCAAGCTCGCGCTCCTCCGGGGTGAGGCAGGCATGCCCGGCAGCGAGCGGCGCAGCGACCACCCCTTCGACCTCCAGATGCGCGCTTTGCACCGCCTCGGTCAGATTGCGCACCGGCGCGCCGTCAGCCAGCATCACATGGATATCGACCCCCAGCCGCTCGGCGTGCAGCCCGCGCGGATTGGCGACGCCGTGCGCGCCGTCAAGCGTGTAATGCGCGGGCTGCGCGTGCAGCACGGTGCGCCCGTCGGGCTGAATCATGGCCTGCGCGTGGATCAGCAGCTGTTCGACATCCTCGTCCTCGATCCGCCGCCCGCCGATCTCGATATCGACCGACACCACGCTGCTAGCGAGCCCGGCGCCAGCGCACGCGATCCAGACCGAACGCACCGGGGTGCCAGAGCTTTTCTCGGCGCGTTCGACCGCATCGCGGACGGCGTGGCTGGCGGCGGCCATGTCGGTGACGTAGCCGCGCTTGATGCCTGCGCTGGCGCGGTGGCCGCTGCCAAGCACCTGCAACTCGCCGGTCTCGGTCTCGCCCATGATCATCGCCGAGATGCGGAAACTGCCGATGTTGACCGCCGCAAAGGTGCGCGCAAGCCTGCGCTGCGGTGCTGCGCGCGAGGCCATTACAATGCTCCTCCGCTTGTGGCGGCCACTTTGGGGCCATCACCCGCACCCAAGCCTTTGGGCAGGCGCATAACCATACGCGGGGGCGAGCGCATGTCGAACGCCAGCACCTTGCCGCCCAGCAGCCGGTTCTGCCCATCCAGCCGCGCGAATTTTACAAGCGCGGTGGTCGCAGCCACTTCGCCTTCGGGCAGGGCTAGCAATTGCCCGGTCTTGAACGTGAGGTTCCAGCGGCGGTTGCCGACCCACTCGGCCGCCTCGACCTGTGGGCGCAATGCCGGCGCGGCGGCGAGCAGCACCGCAAGTTTCTGCGCTTGCCTGCCTGCGCCCGGCCCCGCGAGCCGCAGGATGCCCTTGGCCTTCTCGGCGCTGATCGGCTCGAGCTCGGCCCCGCCCGCATCGATCAGCATCAGCCGGTCGGCTTTTTCCAGCACCGCGTGGGGCTCGCGCTCCACAATGTCGATCGCCAGCGTGTGCGGCAGCTGGATCGAGACCCGCGCGTCCTTGACCCACGGCAAATCATTGATGAGCCGTGCGCGGATGGCCTGAAGATCAACCTCCGGCATCGGGCGGCTGAGCTGATCGGAATTCAGGGCATAGACCTCGCCCTCGTCCATCCGCTTGGCGCCAGTCACGCGGAATCCCGTGACTTCAAAACCGGCATCCGCCGCCATCACCGCAATCTGACGCTGCGCCAGCGCGGGAGCGCCAGCAAGATTGGCGATAATGAAAGCGATGCCAACCGCACCCCCGATGATGATGGCCAGCCAGATGCGGCTCCATTGCTCCTCGGTGAAGGGCAGCAGACCCATCGCCCGGTCGATCACCCCGCTCGCCTGCCCGCGCGCGCGCCGGGCAGTCTGGCTGCGGCTCTGCGCCTTAGCCGCGCGGCGCACCCCGGTGGTGCCATTACGCCGGATCTGCTGCGCCATGGGCGGCTCCCTTGTATTTCAGGCCGTGGACCCTGAGCGCCTCACCTACCAACATCTCGACCAGATCGGCATAAGGAATGCCGCAGGCGGCCGCCTGTTCGGGAACGAGGCTGAGCGGCGTCATCCCTGGCTGCGTGTTGGTTTCAAGCACGAACAGCCCGGCCTCGCCCGCTCCGTCATCCCAACGAAAATCGGTGCGGCTGGTGCCGTGGCAGCCCAAGACCTGATGCGCGCGCACCGCGTAGTGCTCGCACAGAGCTGTGATTTCCGGCGGAAGCTGGGCCGGGAAGACGTGGAGCGTCTTCCCGGCGGTGTATTTGTGCGCATAGTCGTAGAATCCGTTTTCGATCACCAGTTCGGTGACGCCCAGCGCGCGCGGGCCATCGGGGCCGTCGATCACCGCGGCGGTGAGTTCGCGGCCCTTGATGAAGGGCTCGGCAAGAAGTTCCGCGAATTCCTGCCACGGTCCCTTGGCGTCGGGCGAGATCGGGTTGCCCACGTTGCTTTCTGTCGTGACGATCGCGACGCCCACCGATGATCCTTCGTTCACCGGCTTCAGCACATAGGGCCGAGGCAGCGGGTCGCGCTCATACAGTTCTTCGCGGGTCACGATCCGCCCGCCCGGCATGGGGATGCCGTGGGGGACCAGCGCCTGCTTGGTCAGCTGCTTGTCGATCGCGATCACCGAGGTGGCAAGGCCCGAATGGGTGTAGGCCAGCCCCATCAGATCGAGCATCCCCTGCACCGTCCCGTCCTCCCCCGGAACGCCGTGGAGCGCGTTGAACACGACATCCGGCTTGGCCTCGGTGAGGCGCACCGCGACATCGCGGTCCATATCGATCCGGGTGACACGGTGCCCCTTGCTCTCCAGCGCATCGGCGACGCCAGAGCCGCTGGAGAGCGAGACTTCGCGCTCGTTGGCCCAGCCGCCCATCAGGACCGCGACGTGAAGTTTGGGGAGAGTCACGGCCGCCCCACCCGCTGGATTTCCCATTCGAGGCTCACCCCGGTCGCCGCATACACCTTGTCGCGCACCAACTCGCCCAGCCCTTCGATATCTGCGCTGGTGGCAGTGCCGGTGTTGATCAGGAAATTGGTGTGCTTTTCGCTCACCTGCGCGCCGCCGAGCGTCAGGCCCCGGCATCCGGCGGTCTCGACCAGTTCCCACGCCTTGTGGCCATCCGGATTCTTGAAGGTCGATCCGCCGGTCTTGGTGCGCAAAGGCTGCGAGGCTTCGCGCGCGGCGGCGATGCGGTCCATCTCAGCGCCGATTTCCGCCGGATCGCCGGTGTGGCCCCGGAACCGCGCCGAGACGACGATCACCCCCTCGGGCAGCGCCGAGTGGCGATAGCCGTAGTCGAGCTCCGCCGCAGACAGCGTGACGAACGCGCCGTCGGGCAGGATCACTGCACAATCCAGCAGCACGTCTGCAACCTCGCGCCCGTAAGCCCCGCCGTTCATCCGCACAAAGCCGCCGACGGTGCCGGGGATGCCGCGCAGGAATTCCAATCCCGCGATGCCGTGATCGCGCGTGATCGAGGCGACGAGAATCCCGCTCGCTCCGCCGCCGCAGGTGACTTCGCAGTCTCCGGTGATTACGACTTCGGTAAATGGTTTGCCGAGCCGCACCACCACGCCGGGCACCCCGCCGTCGCGCACGATCATGTTCGACCCCAAGCCCAAAGCCATCACCGGGATTTCACCGCCGAGCCGTTCGAGGAAGGTCTTGAGGTCGTCCGGATCGGCTGGTTCGAACAGCCAGTCGGCCGGTCCCCCGGTCTTGAACCAGGTATAGGGCGCAAGCGGCGCCTTGCAGGTGAGCTTGCCGCGAATGCCGGCAAGCGGCACCGGGGCCGCAACCGCGCCTTCCACCGCGCAGGTCGGAGCCGCGCCGCCATCGAAGTTATAATTGTCGCCGGGCTGGTTCATGCCGCCGCCGCCCCAGCCCCTGACGTCACCTGCCGGGCCGTGATCGCTTGCCCCAGCCCCGCAGCCCAGCGGGTGATATCGCCCGCGCCGAGGCACACCACCATGTCGCCCGGCTGGATCTCGCCCGCCAGCACTTCGGCCAGCGCGTCGGCGCCTGCGATCTCGCGCGCGGCACGGTGCCCGAGCGCCTTCATCCCTGCCACCAGCGCGGTGTGATCGACCCCGGGGATTGGCTCCTCTCCCGCCGGGTAGACCGGCGCGACATAGGCGATGTCGGCATCATCGAAGCACGCTTGGAACGAGTCCATCAAATCATTGAGGCGCGAATAGCGGTGCGGCTGGGCGACCGCAATCACGCGCGCTCCGGCGTTGCCCGCCACCGCCTCGCGCGCGGCGGACAGCACTGCGCGGATTTCAACCGGGTGGTGGGCGTAATCGTCGATGATCGTCACTGCGCCGCCATCCACCGCCACGCTGCCGACCTTGGTGAAGCGCCGCCGCACCCCGCCAAAGCGCGCAAAGCCGCTGCGGATCACTTCGTCCGAACAGCCGATCTCGATTGCCACCGCGATCGCCGCGAGGGCGTTCTGGACATTGTGCCGCCCCGGCATCGGCAGATGCACGCCCTCGATCCGGCGATCTTCGGCGCCGCGCTGGCGCACGATCACGTCGAAGTGGTTGCCGCCCTCAGCGCTGCGGACATTGACCCCGCAGATATCGGCCTGGAGCGAGAAGCCGTAGGTCACCACCTTCCGGTCGCGCACCTCGCCGATCACTGCCTGCACCACCGGGTGATCGACGCACAGCACCGCCGCACCATAGAACGGGACATTGTGGATAAACTCCACAAATGCGCGCTTCACCCCGTCGAAATCGCCATAGTGATCCAAGTGCTCGGGATCGATATTGGTGACCACCGCGATCGTGCCATCGAGCCTCAAAAAGCTGCCGTCACTTTCGTCGGCCTCGACCACCATCCAGTCGCTATCGCCCAGCCGCGCGTTCGAGCCGTATTGTTCGATGATCCCACCATTGATCACGGTCGGATCGATCCCGCCGGCATCCAGCAGCGTCGCGATCATGCTGGTGGTGGTGGTCTTGCCGTGCGTGCCGGCCACCGCGACGGTGGATTTGAGCCGCATCAGTTCAGCCAGCATTTCAGCGCGGCGCACCACCGGGACGCGCGCTTCCAAGGCGGCCGCAACTTCGGGATTGGTGCGGCGCACCGCGGTCGAGGTTACGACCACGGCGGCGCCCTCGACGTTGTCTTTGGTGTGGCCGATGTGCACTGTCATCCCGCGCGCGCGCAGCCGTTCAACGCTAGCGCTTTCGGCAATGTCGCTGCCCTGCACGCGGTAGCCGAGGTTGTGCATCACCTCGGCAATGCCGGACATGCCGATCCCGCCGATCCCGACAAAGTGGATCGTGCCGATATCGGTGCCGACGCCCTTCATGCGCCCACCTGATCTTGCGTGGCGCGCTCATCCGCTTCGGTGCGTGCCGACCTGGTCGAAGCACGCGCGCGGACCCGGGCGACAGGCGCAGCCTCGCCCACGCGGATCACGTCCATCAGATCGATCCCGCTCATGCTCTCGACCAAATCAGCGAGATCTTTCGCTGCATCGGGCCGTCCGCAATTGAACGCGCAGTGCGCGGCATTGGCGAGGCTGGCGGGGTTCATCGCCATCACCTGAATTTGCTTGGCGAGTTCCTTGGGCTGGAACGCCTCTTGCCGGATCATCCGCGCGCCGCCGGCCTTGACCATCTCGCGGGTGTTGACCGCCTGGTGATCGTCGGTCGCGATCGGCAACGGCACGAGGATCGCCGGGCGGCCGACCGCGGTCAGTTCGGCAATGGTAGAAGCGCCTGCGCGGCCGATGAACAGGTGCGCGCCTGCCAGCCGTTCATGCATGTCTTCGAAATAGGTGCCGAGTTCGGCCGGAATGTCATGCTCGCCGTAGCGCCGCCGCACCGCTTCAAGGTCCTCAGCGCGGCATTGCTGGGTCACCTGCAAGCGTTGACGCAGCGCGGGCGGGAGCATGGCAAGCCCATCGGGCACCACATCGGACAACACGCGTGCGCCCTGCGATCCGCCGGTCACAAGGATGCGCAGCAGGCTCTCCTCGGTAAAGGCAGGGAAATCTTGTTCGCGCAAAGCCAGCACCTCGGCCCGCACCGGGTTGCCGGTGAGGTGCACCTTGGGCGCGTGTTTCGGCTTAAGCCGGTCGACCTTGTCGTAGGAGGTCGCGATGGCATCGACCCGGCTAGCCAGCAGCCGGTTGACCCGGCCAAGCACCGCGTTTTGTTCGTGCACCACGCTCGGCAGTCTGGCTGCGGTCGCCGCCAGCAGCGCGGGCAGCGCAGGGTAGCCGCCAAAGCCGACGATGGCGCTCGGCTCGAACGCATCGAACAATCGCAGCGCCATGCTGCGCCCTTCGAGCACCGCGCGGATCCCGGCGGGCCAGCCCAGCGGGTTCTTGCCGAAGCGCCCGGCGGGCAGCACGTGGGCGGTGAGATAATCAGGCTTGCCGGGGATCGCCGCGCCGCGTTCATCGGTGATCAACGCAACGTGATGGCCGCGCCCGTGCAGTTCGGCAGCGAGCGCGAAGGCGGGAATCAGGTGCCCGCCGGTTCCGCCAGCAGCAAGCACGAAGTGGCGTGATGCTCCGGTAGGGGTGGGGGTATCGCTGGTCATGCGGTGCTATCCTTGCGTTCGATCAACTCGCGCAGTCCGCCCGCCTCGCGCGCGAGGAACGGGTTGCGCCGGGTGATCGCCAGCAATAGCCCAAGCGTGAAGCACACCGCCAGTGTCGATGATCCGCCGTAGGAGATCAGCGGCAAAGTCATCCCCTTTGACGGAAACAGCTTGAGGTTGACAAGGATGTTGATGAAAGCTTGACCGCCGAACTGGGTGATGAGCCCGGCGGCCGCCAGCAGCGCGAACAGGACGTCCTCGCCCACCAGCCGCGACAAGGCGCGCAGCACCAGTGCGCAATAGAGCAGCACGATTACCGCGCACATCACCAGCCCGAACTCCTCTCCGATCACCGAGAAGATGTAATCGGTATGCGCCTCGGGCAGGTTCATTTTGCGCACACCCAGCCACAGCCCGCTGCCGGTCCAGCCGCCCGCCAACAGCGTGCGCTGGGCGAGATCGACCTGATCGAAAGCGGTGCCTCCGCCCATAAAGCCGTCGATCCGGTGGCGGGCATTGTCATAGAAGAAATAGGCGAGCGTCAGCGCCGCCGCGCCTGCTCCGCCAAGCAAGGCAAGGCGCTGCCACGGCATGCCCGCCAGCAGCACCATCACCAGCCAGATCCCAGCAAACAGGATCGCATCACCCAGATTGGGTTGCAGCATCAGCAGACCTGCGATCAGTACGAAGAAACCGGTCACGAATGTGATCACCGGCAACCCCGGGTCGCGCAGCCGCCAGCTGAGTATCCACGCGCAAATGATCGCGAAGCCCGGCTTGAGAAACTCGGACGGTTGCAGCGACATGCCGACATTGATCCAGCGCCGCGCGCCGTTCTTTTCCTCGCCGATAAACGGCACCGCGAACATCAGCGCCAGCATCACCACGCCCGCCAGAATGCCGATCCGCCGCGCCTGATCGCGGCTGGCAAACGAAAGGCCGATCATCAGCATCAAGCCGATCAGCTGAAACACGAGGTGCCGCTTGAAGAACATCAGTTCATCAAGCGTGACCTTGGCGGTCGAAAGCTGGTCGGCGCTGGCTGGCGAGGCGGCGGCGACCGCGACGATGCCGACCGCCATCAGCGCAAGGATCATCAGCAACAAAAGCTTGTCGATCTCGCGCCACCAGATGCGCACAGCATCGCGCCAGCGGCGCTGCAACGGCACCGGCGGCAGGTAATTTCCGGCGCCGCGCGCTGCGGGGGTATAGGCGGGCGCGGTCATGGCAGGATGCTCCCGTCCGGCAAGACGCCGCCGCCCTCGCTGGCGCTTAGGCAAGTGTCACAGCCGGTGATCGCGCCGACCAGCTGGCGGAAGTGGTGCCCGCGCTTCTCGTAATCGCGGAACTGATCGTAACTGGCGCAGGCCGGCGAGAGCAGCACCACCTCGCCCGGACGCGCGGCTTCGGCGGCGCGGCGCACCGCTTCGCTGATCAGCTCGCAGCGTTCGGTCCGCACCTGCCCTTCCAGCAGATCGGCGAACATCGGCCCGGCCTCGCCCACGGTGTAGGCGGCAGCGACATTGCCGAGCTGGTCGGCGCAGGCGCCCAGCCCGTCCTCCTTCGGCAGGCCGCCGACGATCCAGTGGATGCGCGGGGCGCCGTCATTGATCACAGGGTCGGGCGGGAATGCAGCAAGCGCGGGGGCGGCCGAGGCGGCGTTGGTCGCCTTGCTGTCGTTGATGTAGACGACCCCGCCCACCTCGCACACCCGTTCCATCCGGTGCGGCAAACCGCGATAGGTCGCCAGACCTTGCGCGATCTGCGCATCGCTGAGCCCTAACGCGCGGCAGATGGCCACCGCTATCGCCGCGTTCTGGGCATTGTGCGGCCCGGCCAGCGCGGGCGAGCGTCCCTCGGCTAGGCCCGCGGCGGCAAGATCGGCGGTCCTGACCCGGACCAGCGGCTTGCCTTCCGCCGCCAACCGGTCAGCGACCGCGCAGGTGGGGGCGTCCTCATCGCAGATCAGCGCTGTGCCGTGCTCCTGCATCGCGAACAGGCGCTCTTTCGAGCCGGCATAGGCTTCGAAACTGGCATAGCGATCGAGATGATCGGCGGTGATGTTGGTCAGCGCCGCGATATCGCAATCCAGCGAGAAGGTGAGATCGATCTGGAAGCTCGACAGCTCGAGCACATAAACCCCGCCGTCGGGTAGCGGTGCCTGCGCGAGGATCGGATCGCCGATATTACCCCCCATCACGCACGGCACTCCAGCGGTGTCGAGGATGTGGTGGGTCAGCGCGGTGGTGGTCGATTTGCCATTGGTGCCGGTGATACCGACCACCTTGTGCGGCGGCAGGTGCGGGCGGGCGAGCGCGAACAGTTCGATATCGCCGATCACCGGCAGGCCATATTGCCACACATGCGGCCCGATCGGATGGTTGTTGAGCGGTACGCCGGGAGAGACCACCACGCCCGCAAATCCGGTCAGATCAAGCTCGAGCGGATCGATCAACCGGCAGCGCCCTTCGAACGGCGCGCGCGCCACGTCCTGCCGGTCCCACGCGATCACTTCTGCGCCGCTCGCCAGCAAAGCTTCAGCCGCCGCCGCGCCCGACCGCGCCAGGCCGAGCACCGCGAACCGCTGACCGGCAAAGCAGGTCCCGAGCAGAGTCGCATGGGCGGGGCTGGTGATCATGCGCCCAGCCTACCTTAGCTTCAGCGTGGAGAGGCCGATCAGCGCCAGCACAATGGCGATGATCCAGAACCGGATCACCACCTTGCTCTCGCTCCAGCCCAATTGTTCGAAATGGTGGTGGATCGGGGCCATCTTGAACACCCGCCGCCCGGTACGCTTGAACCAGAACACCTGCACAATCACCGATACCGCTTCGAGCACGAACAGCCCGCCGACGATTCCCAGCACGACCTCGTGATGCGAGGCGACCGCAATCGCGCCGAGCGCGCCGCCCAGCGCAAGGCTGCCGGTATCACCCATGAACACCGCAGCAGGCGGCGCGTTGAACCACAGGAACGCGAGCCCCGCCCCCATGATCGCCGCGCAGAAGATCGCCAGCTCGCCTGCTCCCGGCACATGCGGGATGCCGAGATAGGCGCTGAAATCGGCGCGCCCGGCAAGGTAGCAGATGATCGCAAAGGTGCCGCTGGCGATGATCACCGGCATGATCGCCAGCCCATCAAGCCCGTCGGTAAGGTTCACCGCATTGCCTGCGCCGACGATCACGAACGCGGCAAAGACGTAATAGGCCGGACCCAGCGGAATGCTCACGCCGGTCAGGAAGGGGAGGTAGAGGTTGGTGTTGATCTGGCTAACGATCAGCCATGACGCGACGCCTGCGACCACGAATTCGCCCAGCAGCCGCACCCGCGCCGGTACGCCCTTGTGGCTGTACTTGGTGACCTTGTCGTAATCATCGAGAAAGCCGATCAGGCCAAATCCGATGGTGACCGCCAGGCAGGCCCACACGAACGGGCTGGAAAGGTCCATCCACAACAGCAGCGATGACGTCAGCGCAGTCAGGATCATCAGCCCGCCCATCGTCGGCGTGCCGCGCTTGGAGAGGTGCGATTGCGGCCCGTCCTCGCGGATCGGCTGGCCTTTGCCCTGGCGCACGCGCAGCAGGTTGATGAAGCGCGGGCCGATGATCATGCCGATCACCAGCGCGGTCATCAGCGTCGCGCCCGCGCGGAAGCTCTGGTAGCGCACCAGATTGAGGATGCCTTCGAAGCCAAGCCACTCGGCAAGCAGATAGAGCATTCAGTCTTCCTCGTGCGCCCTAATCCTTGGGCTGTGCCTTTAGCGCTCGGCCCTTGGCAGCGCCTTATGCGCGGGCTTGCTCGGTAAAATGTGTCACCAGCCTGCCCAAACCGACCGAATTGGACCCCTTGACCAGCACCGCATCACCATCCGCAAGGCCGAATTGCCCGAGCGCCGCGATCGCCTCGGCAGGCCCATCGCATTGCGCGAAGGTGAGGCCCTTGCCAAGCGAATCCTCGCCGCCTTTCCCCAGTTCATCGGCGAGCGCGCACATTTCGGGCCCGACCAGGATCGCATGGGTCACGCCCGCCGCGATCAGCGGTTCGGCAAGCTGGCGGTGGAAGGCATCGCCAAAGTCGCCGAGCTCCTTCATGCTGCCGAGCACCGCGATCCGGCGGGTGGCAGGGGTGGCCGCGAGCGCCTTCAGCGTTGCGCGCATCGAGGCGGGGTTGGCGTTGTAACTTTCATCGATCAGCAGGGCGGTTCCGCCCGCCACGCTGCCGGGCACCTTGAGCGTATGCCGCGCGCCGCGGCCCTTCATCCCGCCAAGCTCGGCCAGCGCGAGGCCTGCGCTTGCCAGATCGCCGCCGGCCGCGCGCACTGCCGCCATCACGCCCAATGAATTGATGATCCAGTGCTCACCCGGCTCGGCGATGGTGTAACACACACGTCTGTCGCCCAGATCGGCGGTCACCAGCGAGCCGGAGCCGCCCGTGGCCGGGATTGCATCGAGCAGCCGCACATCAGCGTTCGCAGCGCGGCCGAATGTGACGACTTGGGCTCCCAAGGTGCGCGCATGGCCGATCAGGCGCTCGGCCCATTCGCTGTCCGCCGGGATGACCGCGACCCCGCCGGGCACCAGGCCGGTGAAGATCTGCGCCTTTTCGTCCGCAATCGCCGCAAGGCTGCCGAGGTTCTCGATATGTGCGGGCGCGATGGTGGTGATCAGCGCCACATGCGGGCGCAGATGGGATGCGAGCGGGGCGATTTCGCCGGCATGGTTCATCCCCATCTCGAACACGCCAAACTTGGCCCGCGCGGGCAGGCGCGCAAGGCTCAAGGGCACGCCGACATGGTTGTTGTAGCTGCGCACCGAGCGATGCGCCGCGCCGCGGCTGTCGCGGTCGAGGCAGGCGAAGATCGCCTCCTTGACCCCGGTCTTGCCGACCGATCCGGTGACGCCGATGCGCACCGCCTCGGACGCGCGGTCGCGCGCGGCATGGGCGAGCGCGTGCAGCGCAGCGGTGGTGTCCGCAACCAGCACGTGCGGGAAATCGACCGCGCGATCGACAATCGCGGCGACTGCGCCCTTTTCAAAGGCTGAGGCCAAGAACTTGTGACCGTCCATCGCCTCGCCCCGCAAGGCGACGAAGACATCGCCCGGCTTGACATCGCGCGAGTCCATTTCGATGCCTGCCGCCTGGAAATCATGGCTGGCGGTGCCTCTGCAAGCCGCGGCGATCTCGGCAGCGGTCCACAGCGCGAGCGGCAGCGCATCGCGCGCGGCGAGCGGCCAGGCGCGTAGCAGCGGGTGCGCAAGCGGGCTGGGCAGATTCACAATCCCACGCTCGCAGCGCCGGCGCATTCACGCGCCACTTCGACATCATCGAAGGCTTCAATTCGCATTGTCTCTCCTGAACCGAAAATCTGGCCCTGCTCGTGGCCTTTGCCAGCGATCAGCACAATATCGCGCTGCCCGGCTTCCCCAATTGCGGCAGCGATAGCGGCACGGCGGTCGCCGATCTCACGGGCAGATGTCCCGGTGCCTTCGATAATTGCGGCGCGGATCGCGGCCGGGTCTTCGCTGCGCGGGTTGTCGTCGGTGACGATTGCCAAATCAGCGGCGCGCGCGGCGACTTCGCCCATTTCGGCGCGTTTGCCGGTGTCGCGGTCCCCGCCTGCACCGAACACCACGATCAACCGGCCGCCGTCTGCCACGTGAGGGCGCAGTGCGGCGATGGCAGCCTCAAGCGCGTCGGGCGTGTGAGCATAATCGACATAGGCGGGCGCGCCTGCCCGGTTGAGCGCCGCGCGCTCCAACCGCCCGCGCACCGGCTGGAGCCGGGCGAGCGCATCGAACACCGCGCTCGGGCCCGTCCCGGTCGCCAGCGCAAGGCCGGCTGCGACCAGCGCATTGGCGGCCTGATAGGCCCCGATCAGCGGCAGGTTCACATTACGAACCTGCTCTTGATGCGCAATCGTCAGCATCTGGCCAAGCTGGGTCGGTTCGCGGGCGATCAGACGCAGGAACTCGCCGCGTTCGCCGACCGTGTGCACCGCCAGCCCGCAGCCGCGCGCGTGCTCGATCGCGCGCGCGGTCCAGTGCGAAAACGCGCCGCCATCATGGATCACCGCCGGGCTGCCGGGCGCCACCACATCGGTGAACAATCGCATCTTGGCGGCGAAGTAATTGTCCATCGTGCCGTGATAATCGAGATGGTCTCGGCTGAAATTGGTAAACGCACTGGCGGCCACCGTCAGCCCCTCGTTGCGGAATTGCGAAAGGCCGTGGCTGGATGCCTCATAGGCAACATGGGTCACGCCTTCGCGTGCAAGGCCCGCCATGTTGGCGAGGAAGGTGACGATGTCTGGGGTGGTCAGCCCGGTCGAGATCGAGCCGTCCGGCGTGGTCACGCCTAATGTGCCGATGCTCGCCGCGCGCTCGCCCGCCATGCGCCAGATTTGGCGGGTCATCTCGGCGGTCGAGGTCTTGCCGTTGGTCCCTGTCACTGCGACGATGGTGGCGGGTACGGGGCTGAAGAACACCGCCGCTGCCTGCGCGAAGGTGCGGCGCGGGTTTGCATCGGCGATGTGGAGCGCGCCTGTGACCTGCGCTTCGGGCCGCGCGACGATGGCAATCGCGCCCGCTTTGATCGCGGCGGGAATAAAGTCCTCGCCGTTAAACTTTGCGCCAGTGAAAGCGCCGAACACCGTGCCCGGCGCTACCTTGCGGTGATCGATCGCAAAGCCGGTGACGCCGTCCGCTTGCGGCGCGTCACCCTCGCCTGCAAGCCCGGCCGCGCGCAGCAGCTCGCTGAGCCTCATGCGCCCTTATCCACCAGATAGCGCAGGTCGGAGATATCGACATCGCGGCCTTCATCGGGCTGCACGCCCAGCATCGGGCCGATGCGCGGCACCAGCTTGCCGACCACCGGGGCGGCGGTAAAGGCGGCGGTGCGCTGGAAGCTGCTTGCGACCGTGCCCTTGGGCTCGTCGATCACCACCACCACAACATAGCGCGGCGCATCCATCGGGAAGGCGGCGGCGAAGGAGGACACGATCCGGTCTTTGAAATAGCGCCCGTTTTCGTTCTTGTCGGCCGAGCCGGTCTTGCCGCCGACCCGGTAACCCGGCGCATCGGCGCTTTTGCCGGTGCCGTAGAGCGAGATCATCCGCAGCATCTGCCGCATGCGCGAGGAGGTCGATTCCTTGAACACCCGCCGCCCGCGCGGCACATCCACCGGATTAAGCCGCATCAGCGTTGCCGGACGCCAGATCCCGCCATTGACCATCGCGGCATAGGCGCTGGCAAGGTGCAGCGGGGTCACGTTGAAGCCGTGGCCATAGCTTACCGTCATGCCGGTGATGCGGCTCCATTTGCCTTGCGGCCACAGCGGCTTACCCCGGGCGGCCAGTTCGATGAAGGGGCTGCGGTCCATGCCCAGATCAATCATGGTACGGCGCAGGCGTTCCGGGCCGAGTTCATCCGCCACCCGCGCGGTGACGGTGTTGGACGAATAGACCAGCGCCTGCGGCACGTTGAGCGTCGCGCCCTTGGAGTGGAGATCCCTGATCGTGCGGCCCGCCACCTGCACCGGCTCAGCGTTCCAGGCTTTGCCGAAATCGCGCACGACGCCGGCATCGATCGCGGCGGCAATGCTGAGCGGCTTGAAGGTGGAGCCAAGTTCGAACACCGAATTGGTGGCCCGGTTCAAGGTATTGGGCGCACCGCCGGGCGGGACAGCATTGGGGTCAAAGTCGGGCAGCGAAGCCAGCGCCATCACTTCGCCGGTATCGACATCGAGTACGATTCCCGCTGCGCCGATTGCGTTGGTTGCGAGCATCCCGCGGCGCAGTTCGTCTTCAAGCGCGCCCTGCACCCGCATGTCGATCGACAGCGCCACAGGCTCGGCGCGCTTGGCAGGATCGGCGAGACGCTTTTCAAGCGCCCGCTCCATCCCCAACTGCCCGCCCTTGCGCTCTTTGGTGTCGGCGACATAGCCCAGCACATGCGCCGCGAGCGAGCCTTGCGGATAGTAACGATCCATCTCGCGCGGAATTTCAAGCGCGACCTCGCCCAGCGCAAACACGCGGTTGGCTTCCTCGGGCAGGATGCGGCGGCGCAGATAGCCCGCGCTCCGCGATGTCAGGCGGCGAGCCAAGCGCGCTTCGTCCAGATCGGGGAATATCGCCTTGAGGCGCTGGGCCACTTCCTGCGGGCTGCGCACCAACGGCGCGCCATTATCCTTCATTGCATCGGGATTGAGCCGCAGGGCATAGGCCGGGAAGGCCCGCGCCAGCGGCGCGCCGGTGCGATCGGTGATCTCGCCGCGCGGAGGCAACAGCGCGTCTTCGAGGCTGGTGTGCTCCAGCGCTTGTCCTGTAAAGCCGAACGAAGCGATCCGCACTATGGCGATCAGCGTCACCAGCGCAAACCCGCCGAGCAGCCACAGCACCCGCAGGCGCGCGGTCAACAGCATTTGGCGACGCAGATTGACGCTGTGGACGCGGCTGGACGGAATCGCGGGCGCGGCGGCGCGGCCAGTACAGGAGACGGCGCGAGGGGCCGCCAGCGTGTTCATTCGCCGATGCCCTTCGCAGCGGCCGCCTTGGCCGCGCCGAACTTCGAGGGTTGGGCGGGAGTTTGGGCGCGCGCCGGACGGATCGGAGAGGCTTCGATCAGAAAATCGCCAAAGGCTTCAGTGAACACTGCGCCGGCATCCTGCTCGCGCTCGGCCGATGCAAGCGTTACCCGCGCGCCCGAGATCGGCGAACGCATCGGTGTTGCTGCGGCCTCGGCAATGGCCTCGGCAGCCGCATCGGCCGTATCGGCGCGGGCAAGGCGGATCGGCGCGGGGGCATCGGGGCCGAGCCGTTCGCCGAGGCTTGCAAGCTGGCGCTCACCATCGAGAAACTGGCGCGCACGCGGGGATTCGTAGCCGAATTCGACCGTGTTCCATTCGGCCAACTGGCGCTGATTGGCGCGGGTCTCGAACTCGGTTTCGAGCAGCAGCGCCTCACGCTCGAGCGCGATCAGCTGGCGTTCGGCCAGCAGCACCTCGCTGCGAACCGCATGGACCTTGAAGCTGAGCACCGTGAGCAGCGCAAGGCAGATTGCGAGCACCGCGGCCCAACCGAGCGAACGGGCTTGTGAGCGGTTCATCATGCTGCAAGGCTCCTCGGGGCTGCGGCGGTGCGGATGGCGCTGCGCAGGGTGGATGAACGGGCGCGGGGGTTGCGAAGTGTCTCGGCCTCGCTCGGACGTATAGCCTTCGAGACTTGCGCGAAGGTTGGCGCGGCCCCGGGGATGTCCCCGGGCAGGTGGCGCGAAACCGAGCGGCCAGCGCCGCTCGCAGCGCGCAGGAACTGCTTGACGATGCGGTCCTCAAGGCTGTGGAAGCTTACCACCGCCAGCACGCCGCCGGGCGCCAGCAGCGCCTCGGCCGCGGCCAGACCGGCTTCGAGCTCGCCGAGCTCGTCGTTCACATGGATGCGCACCGCCTGAAAGGTGCGGGTGGCGGGGTCCTTCTTGTCGTGTGGCTTGTGCCCAAGCGCGCGGCGCACCACCCGGGCCAGCTCGCCAGTGGTCGCCAGCGGGCGTGCAGCGACGATCGCGCGCGCGACCCGGCGCGACTGGCGCTCCTCGCCGTAGCGATAGAGCACATTGGCGATCGCTTCGTCATCGGCGGTGTTGAGGAAATCGGCGGCGCTTTGCCCGTCCCGGCTCATGCGCATGTCGAGCGGGCCATCATGCATGAAGGCAAAGCCGCGTTCGCCTTGGTCGAGCTGCATCGAGGAGACGCCGATATCCATCACCACCGCATCAACCTGGGTGATACCGATCGCGGCCAGTTCAGCGCGCATTCCGGAAAACCGCGCAGGGTGGAGCATCAGCCGGCCTTGGTGGCGCGCCGCCATTGCTTGCCCGTCGGCGATGGCGTCGGGATCGCGGTCAAAGGCGTGCACCATCGCGCCTGCATCGAGCAGCGCGGCGGTATAACCGCCCGCGCCGAAGGTCGCATCGACGATGGTCATGCCGGGGCGCGGCGCGATTGCGGCGATCACTTCGTCGATCAGCACGGGGATGTGCGGGGCCTCGGTCATCACGCGGCCCCTTTCTTGGCGGCGGCGATCAGCTTGGCGCAGGCGGCCTGCGCGCCCTTCCATTCGTGGCCCATCTGCGCGAGCTCATCCGGGCTCCAGACGAAAAAGAACTCGCCCGCCGCCTGAAAAAACAGCGCGCCTTCAACCTTGCCGAGATCGCGCAGGTGTTCGGGCATGACGAACCGCCCGCTGTCATCAAAGGGGAGCTGCTCATAGGTGAACAATTGCCCGGCGCGCACGTCGCGGTCGAAGCTCTTATCACGAAGCCGGATCGCGCGGTCTTCCTCGCGGTCGAGCTGTTCGTTAAGAGTGTCTATGCGCGAGGTGCCGAAGCCGATCAGGCAATCGAACCGGCCATGTGCGGCAAGACACAAGGTGCGGCTGCCGCCGGAGCTTTCCTTGACTGCCTTGCGGAACGCGGGCGGCAGGACAAAACGGCCCTTCTCGCCCGCGGGCGAGTAAGCTTGGCCGTGATATCCTCCCAAAGCAGACACGTGCCTGCATCCCCTCTTGCGCCATAATGGCGAGCCTCCCCTTGAAGCCCGCCCCGTCATCAGAAATGCCTCCCCCGTCCCGGCTGCGCGCGTGCGCAGACGGTGCGCCGACCCCTCCGGCCGGACGCAGGACAAACAGGCATGTCTGATGGCCCCGGTTATTATCGGGGAAGGCGCGGGGATGGAAGGTATTTTTCCGGGAAAGTGCGGGAAAACTTGATATCAACCTGATTTAGTTATTTTTTCTTGTTCATCACAGGTTTCTCTCGGGCGGTGATTAATCCGCAAAACCGTAGTTTCGGGCCGCAAAACCGGCGATTTCCCGTGACTTTCCCTGCCTGAGGCAACGCCGAGTCCCTGCCTTCCCGCATTTTCCCCAAGTCCTACTCCAGACCCTCAGTGAGCACCGCGAGCAGCCCGGCCCCGCCCTCGCCTGCGAGTTCAGCGTGCTCGAACAGCGCGGCATCTGCGATCAGCGTCACCTGCCCCGCGCCCACCCGGCAGCGCGCGGCTGCGCCTTGCGCCAGCACGGTGCAATCCGCTGCCGCAGGATCGGTGATCGCGATCCGCCCCGGCAGCGCAAGCGGGAGCAGCGCATCGCCGAGGCGCACGGTCGTCACGCCTGCGCCCTGCGCCTCGTCGAAGCTGACCGCCAGACCCCAGCGCGCTGCGACCGGCGGGATCAGCGCTGTATCGACCGGACGGCGCGGATCGCCGAGCGGCAAGTCATAGTCCCCGGTCAGCACCGGATCCAGCACCAGCAGCAGCCGTCCGCCGGCCCGCACCCAATCATCAAGCGCGACATTATCCGCTGGTGACAGCCCGCGCGGCTGGATCACCGCCAGCCGGGTAAGGCCAGCCAGCGGGTCAATCGCCGGGGCGTCCGGCGCCAAGGCGGGGATCGGCGAGAGCGTATCGAGCGGCTCGAGCGCATAGCGCGCCGCGATCGCCTCGCGCTGCCACGGCACGGCGCCGCGCCCTGCGGCGAGATCGGTCAGCGCCGTCCCGATCGGCCAAAAAAGCGGCAGGCTGGTCATCAGCCCAAGCCGCTGCGGCACGGCGCTCTCCTGCGCGCTGGGCGCAGGCGGCGCGGGCGCGGCGCTGCACGCACTCAGCCCCGGCCACACAAGCAGCAGCGCCGCAGCGGCCATGGTGCCGCCAGCGCTACTGCGACGGCGCAGCATTGCCGGGGGCTGCAGAAGGCGGCGGCGCGGACGCGGGGGTCGGTTCGGCAGCGATGTCGGGCACCACCCCGGCATCGGCGAGCGGATTGGCCTGCGCTGGCGCTGTGCTCGGCTCGGTCGTGGGTGCGGCCTCGGGCACGGCGAGCTCGTCGTTGCGCTCCGCCTGCCCGCCGATGATGCTGGCAAGTCCCACCAGCAGCACCATTGCGCCGATCCCGACCAGCCCGGCCTGGAGCCGCTGCATCGCCTCGGCGCGCGTCCGTCCATCCGACGAGACCTGCTGCGTCTCGTCGTTGAGCTCAGGCGCTGTGCCCCTACGGCCAGTGCCCGGCCCGAACAGGCTGCGTTGGTTCATCCGGCTTAGCCTGTCACGCAGCGAGGTGCGGGTCATGCAGCGCCGCCGTTCGCTTGCGGCCGCGCAAGCCAGTCGAACACCGGCAGCCCCTTGGCGGCGAGCCATTCGGGGTTGTAGAGCGTCGAGAGATAGCGAAAGCCGGTGTCGCACAGGATCGTCACCACCTGCGGATCGGCGCGGCCCTCGGCCACCAGCTCCTTGCCCAGCATGATCGCACCTGCGACATTGATGCCCGATGACAGGCCGAGGCACAGGCCTTCCTCCTTGAGCAGTCGCTCGACCCAGATCAGGCCTTCCTCGTCGCTGATCCGGTATTGCGTGTCGATCGGCGCGCCTTCGAGATTGGCGGTGATGCGCCCCTGCCCGATGCCTTCGGCGACCGAATTGCCCTCAGCCTTCAATTCGCCGTGGGCGTAGTAATTGTACAGCGCCGCGCCGTATGGGTCGGT
>JBBQWH010000016.1:0-35012 GCA_038210785.1 Sphingomonadales bacterium
TGGATTGGTACCATTCCTCGGAATTGGCAAACACCGGGTCAATGTCGAACACGACGCCGCGAAAGGCGAACAGGCGGTGGCGGACCACATCGCCAATACCGAAGCGGGCACGGGTTTGGCGCGGCGCGATGATCGTGCGTCCGGCCTGACTCGAAAAGAACTGAGAGCGTTCCATGGCTGGGAATATGGACCTTTGGTCTCGCAAAACAAGCACGCCTTTGGTGCAGGTGCGAGATATGTCCGTTTTTTCTGGCGCGATTGGACTTGGCAAGGCGCAGGCCTTGGGCTAACCGGCGCGCTTCTTGTCGCCTGCCGCTCCGACCGCGCGGCCATATCCTGTGCGACAGGCCTCGCGGAGAGGTGGCAGAGTGGTCGAATGCGCCGCACTCGAAATGCGGTTTACCGGCAACGGTAACGTGGGTTCGAATCCCACCCTCTCCGCCATTGATCTGTTGCTGGATGCGGCACAATCTCAAATCTGGGCGCGGTTGCTGCGCGGCCTAGCTTGCTTCAAGCGCTTCGAGGGCGGTGCCTGCAGCCAGCCATGTCTGCTCGGCGGCGGCGAGGGCGCTTGCGGCTTTGGCGTGCGCGGCGAGCAGGTTTTGCATGGCCGCACCATCAGTTCCGGGTTTGGCGCTGCTCGCGCCGAGGATTAGCCGGTCCAGCCGTTCCACTTCGGCTGATAGACGCGCGAGGGCTTTTTCCGCCTTGGCGAGCTCGGATTGGGCATAGCGCGCTTCGGCCATGGCTTTGGGCCCACTCGGCCTGCCTTTGGCCCCGTCGCCCTTGAGCGCGTCAATCTTGATCGCATTACCCTTTGGCTTCCGGCCCAAGATGAAGTCGATGTAATCGTCCATGTTGCCGGGATATTCGCGCGCCGTCCCGCCATCCACCAGCACCAGCCGGTCGGCGGTCAGTTCAACCATGTGGCGATCGTGGCTGATTAGAATGACCGCGCCCGTATAGGTGTTGAGCGCCTGGATCAGCGCCTCGCGCGCATCGACATCGAGGTGGTTGGTCGGCTCGTCGAGGATCAGCAGATGCGGCGCGTCGCGCGTGATCAGCGCCAGCGCAAGCCGCGCGCGTTCGCCGCCCGATAGCTTGTCGACCCGGGTCTGCGCCCGTGCGCCCGAAAAGCCGAACCGTCCCAGTTGCGCGCGCACTGCGCCGGCCGCCGTCCCCGTCATCGCGCGGTTCATCAGATCGAGCGGCGTGTCCTCGCCCGCCAGTTCTTCGACCTGATACTGCGTGAAATAGCCGACCTTGAGCTTGCCGGGCGCGTTCATCGCGCCTTCTGCCGGTTCAAGCTGCGATGCGAGCAGCCGCGCCAGCGTAGTCTTGCCATTGCCGTTGCGGCCCAGCAGCGCGATCCGGTCATCCGCCTCGATCCGAAAGTTCAGCCGCTTGAGGATCGGCGGAGCTTCGCCATAACCCACGGCCGCGTGCTCGAGCGTGATCATCGGGGAGCGCAGTTCGGCCGGATCTGGAAAATCGAAGCTGAGCGAGGGGTCTTCCATCAGCGCGGCGATCGGCTGCATTTTGGCGAGCATCTTGGCGCGCGATTGCGCCTGTTTGGCGGTCGAGGCGCGGGCGCTGTTGCGCGCGACATAATCCTGCAACCGCGCGCGCTGGGCATCCTGCGACGCTTTGGCCGCCGCGAGTTGCGCCGCGCGTTCGGCGCGCTGCTTTTCGAACGCGTCATACCCGCCCGGATAGAGCGTCAACTGGCCGCCCTGCAGGTGCAGAATGTGATCGACCACCTTGTTGAGCAGATCGCGTTCATGGCTGATCACCACCAGCGTGGCGGGATAGGACTTGAGGAAGTTCTCAAGCCACAGCGTCGCTTCGAGATCGAGGTGGTTGGACGGCTCGTCGAGCAGCAGGATGTCGGGCTCGGAAAACAGCAGCGCGCCCAAAGCAATGCGCATTTTCCACCCGCCCGAAAAGCTGTCGACGGGACGCTGCTGCATTTCCTCGTCAAAGCCCAGTCCGTTGAGAATCTTGGCGGCGCGGGCAGGGGCGCTGTAGGCGTCGATCGCGAGCAGGCGATCGTGCACATCGCCCATGCGGTCCATGTCGGTCAGGGTTTCGAGTTCTGCTAGAAGGGCTGCGCGTTCGGTGGCCGACGCGAGCACAACTTCCTCGGGCGTCATGCTGCCGCTTGGGGCGTCCTGCGCGATATAGCCAATCCGCGCGCGCGACGGTTTGGTGATTTCGCCGTCATCGGGTTCGATCTCGCCGATCAGGGCTTTCATCAGCGTGGATTTGCCCGCGCCGTTGCGGCCGATCAGGCCCACGCGCGCGCCCACCGGTACGGTTGCGCTGGCGCGTTCCAGAATCGCCCGGCCGCCAAGCCGCACTGTGACACCGTCGATGGTTAGCATGCGCGCGCCTGTAACAGCCTATTGCCGCGCGCCCAAAGGAAATCCCAAATCTCCCGAGCCGCGCCCGATCTGCTGCGGCCTTTGTTGGTGACGTGCTAAAGACGCGCGCTTGCGGCGGAGGCCTATATGCCTGCGACCTGCTTTTCACCATCAACAATCACCGGGCGGCCGCAGCGCTGAACTCCTTGCGCGCCGCGCAATGGGTTCGTGCCCATCGGCTGGCGCGGCTGAGGCTTGGTCGGCGTCACTCAGGGCGTGGGAGCGGGTTGTGCAGGCGCGCTCCACCATGACAGCGTCTGGTTGTCATGCGCCGAGGTCCACACACCATCGGGGGTGTAGCGTAGCGCGCCGCTGCCCACCGACGGCCCCATGCGGGCGCGGATCTTGAGGCTGGCGGGGTCGATCACCACCAAGGTTTGAACATCGGTAGTGCGCAGCCACACCGCGCCGCCGCCGGTGTCGATATCGCCCCATTTGAGGTTGTCGCCGACCTTGGTGCGGCCCGCGACCATGAGGCTCGCCGGATCGATCTTGGCGACCGTGCCGTCACCCTGTTCCTGTACCCAAACCGCGCCTTCGCCCGCCGCAAGAAAGCCCGGCGTATCGCCGAGCGCCACTGTGCCGACAACGGCATTGGTGGCAGGATCAATCTTCTGAAGCACCTTGCCTTCGCTGCTCACCGCCCACAGCGCATCGAATCCCCAGGCGAGATACCACGTCTCGGGTGCGACGGTGATGGTGGCGGTCACGGCGTTGGTGGCCGGGTCGATCCGCGCGATCTTGCCCGCCGCAGCGCTCGGCACCCACACCGCGCCTGCGCCCGCAACCACGTTGGTCTCGCCCTTGGCATTGGCGAGGCCGGTGGCGATCTTGGCTTCGACCGCGGCGGTCTTGAGGTTGATGCGCCACACCTCGCCGCCGGTGCAATTGGCGACCCACAGCGATCCGGCCGCTATCGCCATCGTGCCGCAGGGGCGGGGGACGGCGGTGCTGGCGCGTTTGCCCGCGGGCGACCACTGTTCGACCCGGCCGTCATTCGTGACCCACACCGTATCGCCATCGACCGCGAGAAAGTCTGCAAAGCCCGGCACCTTCAAGGCATTCTCGACCAGATCAGGCGCCGGGCCAACCGCATCCTGCGGCAGCGGGCCCTGTTCGGCAGCGCAGGCGGCGGCCAGCGCGGCCGCGATCATGCTGGTCAGCGGGCGGATGATGGTGGTGCGGATCATGGCATGTGCCTCCCTGCCGGCAGGGGAGAAGCCTGTCCCATCGAAGGCGCAGTTCCTGCCATTGTAAGGAAAGAATAGGCATATTACGGTTTCAATCAATCGTAATAATTGATTATGGACAAACGGTGCATTTGCGCGGATGCTGCGGATGCGAAAGGGGACGAATCATGCTCGTACGCATCCTTGGCGGCTGGGGTAGCGGCTACCGCGCTGCGCTGCGCACCGCGCTTCTCGCTTTCGTCGCGCTGCTGGTCACGTCCTGCTCGCCAAGCGCGGATGACCCGGCCGAGCCCCGCAACCAATTCAATATCGGCTGGTCAATTTATGCCGGGTGGATGCCGTGGCCCTATGCCCAGCAGGCCGGGATCGTGAAGAAGTGGGGCGACAAGTACGGCATTGAAATCAAGTTCGTGCAGGTCAACGACTATATCGAAAGCGTCAACCAATACACCGCCGGCAAGCTCGACGGGGTGACGGTCGCCAACATGGATGCGCTGACGATCCCGGCGGCGGGCGGCAAGGATACAAGCGCGATCATTCTTGGCGATTATTCCAACGGCAATGATGCGGTGCTGCTCAAGGGCGCGGACGGCGTGGCCGGGATCAGGGGCCGTCAGGTCTATCTCGCCGAACTGTCGGTCTCGCACTACCTGCTGGCGCGCGCGCTGGAGAGCAATAGCCTGAAGCTGACCGACGTGAAAACGGTCAACACCTCGGATGCCGATATCGCCGCCGCCTTCGCCGCGCCCGATGTGACCGCCGCGGTGGCATGGAACCCGCAGGTCACCACCATGAAGGGCGTGGCGGGGACCAAGGCAGTGTTCACGTCCGCCGATATTCCGGGTGAAATCCTCGATCTGATGGTGGTCGATACCATCACGCTCAAGGCCAATCCCAACCTTGGCAAGGCGCTGGCGGGGATCTGGTACGAGACGATGACGCTGATGGCGCGGCAGAATGCCGAAGGCGCAGCGGCGCGCGCGGCGATGGCAAAGCTGGCGGGCACCACGCCCGCCGAATTCGAGGGCCAGCTCGCCACGACCTTCCTCTACACCAATCCCAAGGCGGCGGTCGCGGCGATGGCCTCGCCCGATCTCGTCACCACGATGTCCCGGGTGCGCGATTTCAGCTTTGCTCAAGGGCTGTTCGGGCAAGGCGCGCGCTCGCCCGATGCGGTGGGGATGAGCTTTCCGGGCGACAAGGTGCTGGGCGACAAGGGCAACATCATGCTGCGCTTCGATCCCACCTTCATGCAACTCGCCGCGGACGGGGCGCTGTGATCGGCGCAGCGGGCGCGGGAGGACGATAATGCCATGCGCTGGGTGACGGCCAAGCCGGGGCGGGGGGCCACGTTCCTACTCGGCGCGCTGCCTTTGGCCGCGCTGGCGATTGCCTACATCATCGCCGCCGCAGCGCGCCACGCTGCCAACCCAGCCGACAAGATCCTGCCGCTGCCTGGCGCGATGGTCGAGGCGATGGCGCTCCTTATGTTTGCAGCCGATCCGCTCTCGGGCGAATACCTGCTCTGGGCCGACACGCTGGCGAGTTTGCAGCGGCTCGGCGTAGGATTGGGGATCGCGACCTTATCGACATTGTTGGTTGGCCTCGTTCTCGGCGTCTTGCCCCCGGTTAGAGCCTCGCTAGGCCCGCTCGTGACAGCGATAGCTGTGGTTCCTCCCATCGCGTTGCTGCCGATCCTGTTTATCGTGTTTGGATTGGGCGAGACCGCCAAAGTGGCGCTGATCGTGATCGGGATAACTCCGTTCATGATCCGCGACGTGGCTGGGTATGTCGCGGCTTTGCCGCGCGAACAGGTGACTAAGGCGCTGACTTTGGGCGCGAATTCGTGGGGCGTGATGCTCCGCGTCGCGCTGCCGCAGGCAATGCCGCGGTTGATCGCGGCGCTGCGTTTGTCCTTGGGCCCGGCGTGGGTGTTCCTGATCTCGGCCGAGGCGATCGCCGCCGATGTTGGGCTCGGCTACCGCATCTTCCTGGTCCGCCGCTACCTCGCGATGGATGTGATCCTGCCCTATGTCGCATGGATCGCGGTGCTGGCGGTGGTAACGGATTTTCTGCTGACCCGTACTAGCCGCCGCCTGTTCGGCTGGGCCCACGCGGGCACGCATTGATGGCGATGTTAAGCCTCAAGAATCTTTGGGTCGAATATGGCGATAAGATCGTGCTCGAGCGAATTTCGCTCGATATTACCGAGGGTTCGTTCGTCTCGATCATCGGGCCTTCGGGCGCGGGTAAGAGCAGCCTCTTACGCGTGATCCTCGGGCAGGAGCGGCCGACGCGCGGCACCATCACCCTCGATGGCGCGCCGCTGCCAGCCGAATGCGGGCCGGACCGCGGGGTGGTGTTCCAGCGCTATTCGGTGTTCCCGCATCTGACAGTGCTGGGCAACACCTTGCTTGGGCTGGAATTTTCCGGATCGCCCTTCACCGCGCGGCTGTTCGGGGCGAAGCGCCGCGCCGCGATTGCGGAAGCCGAGGCGATGCTGGAATCGGTCGGGCTGGGGGACAGCTTGCGCCTCTACCCAGCACAGATGTCGGGCGGGATGCAGCAGCGCCTGGCACTTGCGCAGGCGCTGATCAAGCGGCCGCGAATTCTGCTGCTGGACGAGCCATTCGGTGCGCTCGATCCCGGCATCCGCTCGGACATGCACACCCTCATCACCCGGCTGTGGCGCGAGCACGGGCTGACGATCATCATGGTAACTCACGATATCAAGGAGGCCTTCAGCCTCGGCACCCGGGTGCTGACGCTCGACAAGCGCCGCCATGATCCGCACGCCCCGCACCGCTACGGCGCAGGGGTCGTCTATGATCTCGCGCTGACCCGCAAGCTCGAGCAAGCACATCCTGAACCAGAGCCGATTGGCGCGAGTGAAGCGGTCGGTATTACGATTGACACGATAGGTAATAATTGAAATGGTTTGCGCATGAGCTCCCCCGAACCGTCCCGCCTTGCGCGTCTTTCAATGAGCCTTCCGGCCGAACTGTTCCGCCAGCTCGACGTGATGGTTGAAGAACGCGGCCTCCCCTCGCGCTCGCAGCTGATCGCCGAGCTGATCCGCCACGCGCTGGCCGAGCACGAGGCGCTTACCCGGCCCGAGGCTATGCTCGCCGGCACTGTCACTATCGTTTATGCTGGCGGCGGCGGGCGAGTTCGTCAGCAACTGGCTGAAACGCAATCCGAATACTTGAAGGAGGTGATCTCCTCACAGCACGTGTTTCTTGAGCAAGACCAGTCGCTCGAGGTGTTGCTGGTGCAGGGCCCAGCGGTGCGGCTGAAGCAGCTGTGCGACGCGCTGCGCACCATCCGCGGCGTGCAGCAACTGCAGCTGGTCACCACCACCGCGCTGCTGCCGCCGCTGCACGAGCAGGACGGATACGCGGCGCCCCAAGGCCGGGAAGCTGCGGAATGAGCGCCGCGCAACCTGATCAGGTTCTGTCCGATGCCAAGGCCGCGCGCGAACACGCCCGTGCGCAAGGCGGCACCCGGGTCGAGGCGATGCCGATCCTCCCGCCGGTCGCCAATGATCTGCCCGAGGGGGTGTCTGACGCCGACCTGCTGTGGGAGGAGACCATCGCGCCGGGCGGCTACGCTTCGCGCAGGTTGACGCGCGGTACGCGGCTGCGGCTGATCGATGTCGGCGGCGATGCCTGCGCCTCGCTCAACATCTTCAACGCCGAACTGCCGACCGAACGGCTCAATGTCGCCGACACGGTCAAAGTGCAGTGGAACGCCTATTTAGGCACGGGCAAGCTGCTGCTCTCGGATATGGGCCGGGTGCTGGCAAGCATTCTGGATGATGACGCGGGCACGCACGACACCCTCTGCGGCGCATCCAACGCCGCCAGCAACGCGCGCAAATATGGCGAGGGGCGCAACAGCGGCGTCTTTCCCAATGGCCGCGACCGGCTGATCCTCGGCGCGGGCAAGCATGGGCTGACCCGGCGCGATGTCCACCCTTGCGTCAATCTGTTCAAGGGCAGCCGGATCGAGCCTGACGGCGCGATCACGCCGGTGATCGGCCCGTTTACGCCGGGCCGCACGGTGCTGCTGCGGGCCGAGATGGACGTCATCATCGTCATCGCCAACTGCCCACATGTTCTCGACCCGCGCTCCGAATGGCATAGCACCCCGCTGCGCGCGACCGCCTGGCGCGGGCCGGTCACGCCTGAGGCCGATCCTGTGCGCAATGCCGCTCAAGAAGCCACCCGCGCCTACCTCAATACCGAGGATTACTACCGCCGCTAACCCCTCGCACCCAAGGCTTCCCATGACCGACGACCCGGCTCTATCCGGCCTTTCCGGCTCCATTGTTCACGACGAAATCGTGCCTGCGCGCGCGCCGTGGCTGCACCATGTCGCGACAGGCGAGACGCTGCGGATCGTCGATGTCGAAGGCAATCAGGCGGTCGACTTCCTGATCTATGCCGCCGCTGATGATGCCGAGCGTTACTCGGCGCAGGACACGGTCGCGGCGCAAGGCAACCTGTTTCTGCGCACCGGAAGCGTGCTGCTGTCGAACGAGGGCCGCGCGATGATGACGATTGTCGCTAGCGCGGTCGAGTATCACGACACCATCGGCGGGGCGTGTTCGTGCGAATCCAATACCTTGCGCTATGGCCACCATACCAAAGCGCAGCACGCCTGCGTCGACAACTTCCTTGAAGCGAACCTGACCCAAGGACGCGGTAAGCGCGATATCGTCTCCAACATCAACTTCTTCATGAATGTGCCGGTCGAAGAGGACGGCACGCTCGGCATTGTTGATGGCATTTCCGCGCCAGGTCTGACGGTCGATCTGCGCGCCGAGATGGATGTGATCGTGGTCGTCTCGAACTGCCCGCAGATCAACAACCCGTGCAATGGCTTCAACCCGACACCGGTGCGGATGATCATCGCCGCATGAGTTTCGATACTGTCTTGGTCGCCAACCGCGGCGCAATTGCCACCCGGATTATCCGCACGTGCAAGCGGATGGGGCTGCGTGCCGTGGCGGTCTATTCCAAAGCCGACGCAGGTTCGCTCCATGTGAGCGCGGCGGACGCGGCAGTGTGCATCGGGCCGGGGCCAGCGGCGCTATCTTACCTCAACGTCGAGGCGATCCTCGCCGCCGCCAAGGCCACCGGCGCGGGCGCGATCCACCCCGGCTATGGCTTCCTTGCCGAGAATGCCGACTTTGCGGAAAGCTGCGCGGCGGCGGGCATCGTCTTCATCGGGCCGACGCCCGACAATATCCGGACTTTCGGCCTGAAGCACTCGGCCCGCGCGCTGGCTGAGGCGCAGGGCCTGCCGCTGGCACCTGGCACCGGGCTGCTCAAGGGCGAAGACGAGGCGGCCGAAGCGGCTGCACGGATCGGCTATCCGGTGATCCTCAAAGCGACCGCTGGCGGCGGCGGGATCGGGATGCGCATCTGCGACAGCGAAGCGGCCTTGCGCGAAGGCTTTGCCGCTGTGGTGCGGCAGGGCGAGGCAAGCTTTGGCGACGCGGGCGTGTTCCTTGAACGCTACATCGCGCGCGCGCGGCACATCGAGGTGCAGATCTTCGGCGATGGGCTGGGCAGGGTGATGGCTTTGGGCGAGCGAGACTGTTCGCTCCAGCGCCGCAACCAGAAGGTCGTGGAGGAAGCGCCGGCGCCCTGCCTCTCGGACGCCAAGCGCGCTGAACTGATCGCCGCAGCGGTGCGGCTCGGTGAAGCGGCAGGGTATCTTTCGGCAGGGACTGTCGAGTTCCTTTACAACGCGGCGCGCGACGATTTCTTCTTCCTTGAGATGAACACCCGGCTTCAGGTCGAACACGGCGTCACCGAGGAAGTGATGGGGATCGACCTCGTCGAATGGATGATCCGCGGCGCTGCGGGTGACTTTGCGATGCTGGACGCCCCAGCCCCGATGCCCAAGGGCCACGCGGTCCAGGTGCGGCTCTATGCCGAAGACCCGGCGCTCGATTACCGCCCCACCACGGGCACGCTCGTCAACGTCGCTTTTCCGGAAAGCATCCGCGCCGAGACATGGGTGATGGCGGGCAGCGAGATCAGCGCTTTCTACGATCCGATGCTGGCCAAGTTGATCACCCACGCCGCGACCCGGGAGGGCGCAATTGCCGCGATGCAGGCAGCGCTCGATTCATCGCGGATCGATGGAATCGAGACCAACCTGCGCTGGCTGCGAGAGGTGGTGCGGCACGAGGGTTTCACCAGCGGCGAAGTGTCCACGCGGTTGCTGGAATGTGTCACTCACGCGCCGCGCGCTGTGCGGGTGATTGCGGGCGGCACGGCAACATCGGTGCAGGATTGGCCGGGGCGGCTGGGGTTGTGGGACGTGGGCGTGCCGCCCTCTGGTCCGATGGATGATCGCAGCTTCCGCCTTGGCAACCTAATCCTCGGTAACCCTGAAGGCACGGCCGGGCTGGAGGTCACGGCAAGCGGTCCGACGCTGCTGTTTGAAGCGCCCGCGACGATCTGCCTGACCGGCGCGGATTTCGGCGCGACGCTTGACGGCGTGCCTGCGCCGCGCGGGGAGCCGCTCGTGGTCGCTGCCGGGCAGACCCTCGCAATGGGCCGGGCGAGCGGCGGGGGCATTCGCGGTTATATCCTGTTTGCCAGTGGGCTCGACGTGGTGCCTTATCTCGGCAGCGCGGCGACTTTCACGCTCGGCCAGTTCGGCGGGCATGCCGCGCGTGCGCTGGTGGCGGGGGACGTGATGCACCTCGGCGAGGTAGCCGGCGGGGAGCCGCTAATGGCCACCCTCCCGCCGCTCACGCGGACATGGCAGCTTCGGGTGCTTTATGGCCCGCACGGCGCGCCCGATTTCTTCACACCGGACGATATTGCGCGGTTCCTCGAGGCCGAGTGGCAGGTGCATTACAATTCCAACCGCACCGGCGTGCGGCTCGTCGGCCCCAAGCCCGAATGGGCGCGGCGCGACGGGGGCGAGGCGGGACTGCACCCGTCCAACATTCACGACAATCCCTATGCCATCGGCGCGGTGGATTTCACCGGCGACATGCCGATCATCCTTGGGCCGGACGGGCCTTCGCTGGGCGGGTTCGTCTGCCCTTTCACCGTGATCGCAGCCGACCGCTGGAAGGTCGGACAACTCGCGCCCAATGACCGGGTGCGGTTCGTGTCGGTCACCATTGCTGACGCCATGGCGGCAGATGCCGCCCGGCTGACCGCGCCGCCCGTGCCTGCCAGCCCGCGCGCCATCGCCGAACTGTCCCCGATCCTCGCTGAAATCGCGGCCGAGGGCGCGCGCCCGCGCACCGTCTATCGCCAGCAGGGTGACCGCAACATCCTCGTCGAATACGGGGACATCGTTCTGGACATCGAACTGCGCATCCGCGTCCACGCGCTGATGCGCGCGCTGGAGGAGGCCGGGATCCCCGGCGTAATCGACATCACCCCCGGCATCCGCTCGCTGCAATTGCATTTCGATGGCGCAGTGCTCGATCAACCGGGCGCGCTCGCGGCGTTGCTGGCGGCAGAGGAGGCGCTGGGCGACCTCGATGATTTCGCGATTCCCTCGCGGATCGTCAACCTGCCGTTGAGCTGGCGCGATCCGGCCATCGACGAGACGATTCAGAAATACATCGGCACCGTGCGCGATGATGCGCCGTGGTGTCCGGACAATATCGAGTTCATCCGCCGCATCAACGGCCTCGCCGATGCTGACGCGGTCGAAAGCCTCATCTTCGATGCCAGCTATCTCGTGCTGGGGCTGGGCGACGTTTATCTTGGCGCGCCGGTCGCCACCCCGGTCGACCCGCGCCACCGACTGGTAACCACCAAATACAACCCCGCGCGCACCTGGACCCCGCCCAATGTGGTCGGGATCGGCGGCGCATACATGTGCATCTACGGGATGGAGGGGCCGGGCGGATACCAGCTGTTCGGGCGAACCATTCAGGTATGGAACACCCACCGGCAGACGGACGCCTTCGTGGGCGGCAAGCCGTGGCTACTGCGGTTCTTCGATCAGATCCGCTTCTTCCCGGTCTCGGCCAATGAACTGGCCGAATGGCGGCGCGATTTTCCCCATGGGCGACGCGCGATCCGGGTCGATCAGAGTGAGTTCCGGCTCGCCGATTACCGCGCGTTCCTCGCTGATAACGCTGCCACCATCGCCGCTTTCGAGGCGCAGCGGCAGGCTGCCTTCGATGCTGAGCGTTCCGCATGGCAGGCCTCGGGCGAATTCGACCGGGTGAGCGATCTGCTCGCCGGGGATGCAGTCGGGGGCTGGGCGCAGGCGGTCGAGGTGCCCGACGGCGCCGACCTGATCGAAGCCCCGTTCGGCGGTTCTGTGTGGAAGCTGCTGGTCGCCCCGGGTGACGTCGTTGCGCAAGGCGATGTGATCGCAGTGATCGAGGCGATGAAGATGGAGTGTCCATTCGAAAGTCCGGCCAGCGGCACCGTGGCCGCGCTCTACATCACCGAGCATCAGGCGCTGCACCCCGGCGCGCCAATGCTGGCTTTGCGGAGGGATTGATGGCAGGCATGGACAGGCTCAGCGCAACCGCCATTGCCGCCGCCGTGAACAGCGGTCAGACCAGCGCGTTCGCCGTGATGGACGAAACGCTCGCGCGCCTCGCCGCCTATGACGCGCATCAGCCGCAGGTGTGGATTAGCCGCGCTGCGCCCGAGGCCCTGCGTGCGGCGGCGCGCGCAATCGACGCGCGGGTCGCGTCGGGCGAGCATCTGCCGCTGGCAGGCGTGCCCTATGCGGCCAAGGACAATATCGACGTTGCCGGGCTGGAGACCACCGCCGCCTGCCCCGCCTTCGCCTACCAGCCCGAACGCTCAGCCACGGTGATCGCGCGGCTGGAGGCGGCAGGCGCGGTCTGTGTCGGCAAGACCAATCTCGATCAATTCGCCACCGGGCTGGTCGGCACGCGCAGCCCTTACGGTATCCCGCGCAACGCCTATAACCGCGCCTATCTCAGCGGCGGATCGAGTTCGGGCTCGGCAGTGACAGTGGCGGCCGGGCTGGTCGCCTTCGCGCTCGGCACCGACACCGCGGGATCGGGGCGGGTGCCGGCCGCGTTCAATCACCTGATCGGGATGAAACCTACCAAGGGCCGGTGGAGCACGCGCGGGCTGGTGCCGGCTTGCCGCACGCTCGATTGTATCACCGTCTTCACCGACCGCCTCATGGACGCGCAAGCCGTGGACGCGGTGCTGGCCGGGTTCGATGCCGAGGATGCATTCTCGAGGCCGCTCGCCGATACCCCGATCACCGGACGCCGCATCGGGGTGCCGCGCCGCGACCAACGGGTGTTCTTTGGCGATACCCACGCCGAATACCTCTACGACCGCGCGCTTTCGGTGCTGGCGGGTCAGGGCGAGCTGGTCGAAATCGACATCACCCCGCTGATCGAAGCCGCGCGGCTGCTCTATGGCGGGCCGTGGGTGGCTGAGCGCACGGCGGCGATCGAATCCCTGCTCGGCAACAATCCCGAAGCCATCGATCCGGTCGTTCGGGACGTCATCGCCCCCGGCACCGCGATGCTGGCGACCGAACTGTGGAACGGGATCTATCGTCTCGCTGAATTGCAACGCCATGCCGAAGAGATGTGGGGCAAGGTTGACGCGCTCGCCTTCCCGACCACCGGCACTACCTACAGAGTGGCCGAATTGGCTGCCGCGCCCATCGCGCTCAACAGCAATCTGGGGCTCTATACCAATTTTGTGAACCTGCTCGACATGGCCGCACTCGCCGTACCTGCAGGCATGCGTGACAACGGCACCGGTTTCGGGATCACCCTGATTGGCCCGGCGCATAGCGACTTGGCGCTGATCGCGCTGGCTGAGACCTACCTCAAGGCGGCAGACCTGCCCGCTCCGCCCCCACTCGACCTTGGAGACCGTATGGACACCGTCAAACTCGCCGTCGTCGGCGCTCATCTTGAAGGCATGCCGCTGCACTGGCAGCTCACCTCGCGCGGCGCGACCTTTGTCGGCGCCTTCACAACCGCGCCCAATTATCGGCTCTATGCGATAGCTGACAGCGTCCCGCCCAAGCCTGCGCTGGTGTATAGCGACGATGGCGCGGCGATTGCGCTCGAAGTCTACGCGCTGGGCCTTGCCGAATTCGGTAGCTTTGTCGCCGAAGTGCCCCCGCCGCTTGCAATCGGCACTGTGACGTTGGCCGATGGCTCCAGCGTCAAAGGCTTTGTAGCCGAACCGCGTGCGATCACCGGGGCGGAGGATATCACTCACCTCGGCGGCTGGCGCGCCTATATCGAGGGGCGATGATTGACGCAGCGGTGCCTCTTTCCATACCGCCGCTGCCAAGCCGGCGTGCGGCGATGACCGGTCGGCTGTTCTCTTGGCTGCGCCGCCCGGGCGAGCGCGGCGCGCGCAGCGAACCCGATGACATCACTCGTCTACGCGCTGCCAAGGAGGCCGCCGAGGCAGCGAACGAGGCCAAGACCCGGTTCCTCGCCAGCGTTAGCCACGAAATCCGCTCGCCGCTCAACGCGATCTATGGTTATGCTCAGCTGCTCGAGCGCAATGACGGTAAGAACGCGCTGCAAGCCGCCAGCGTGATCCGACGCAGCGCCGAGCATCTTTCCCATCTGGTCGAAGGGCTGCTCGATATCGCGCAGGTCGAAGGCGGATCGCTGCGCCTCAGCCGCGAGGCGATCCGCTTTCCCGAGTTCCTCGATCAGCTGATCGATATGCTGCAATTGCAGGCGCAGGCCAAGGGCATCACGCTGGTGCTCGACCGGCCGCCGGGCCTGCCCGAATTCGTCCATGCCGATCCCAAACGCTTGCGGCAGGTGCTGATCAACCTGTTGACCAACGCGATCAAGTTTACCGATCAGGGGTCGGTTACGCTCAAGATCGAATACCGCAACCAGCTTGCGACCTTCACGGTGATCGACACCGGCATCGGGATTTCGGCCGATGATGCGCAGCGCATCTTCGCCCCGTTCGAGCGGGCGGCGGGGCCGGCGGCGCAGCGCCCAGGGGTCGGGCTCGGGCTGGCGATCACGCAGGCGCTGGTGCATATCATGGGCGGCGATATTCGGGTCGAGAGCGCGCCCGGCGCAGGATCGCGCTTCACGGTGCGGCTGATGCTCTCGCAGCCACTGGTGGCGCCGACCGATGCGGCGCCTGAGGCTGGCGCGGTGACCGGCTATCTCGGTCGTGAGCGCTGGGTGCTGCTGATCGACGATGATCCGGCGCACCTGGCGATGGTGCGCGGCCTGCTCGAACCCTTGGGCTTTCAGGTCCGCATTGCGAGCGACGGCGAGGCGGGCCTTGCCCTGGCGGCGCAGGTGCAACCCGATCTGGTGCTATGCGATGTTGCGCTGGCGCCGGGCGAATCCGGATGGGACATCGCCGCCAGCCTGCGCCGCCGCCACGGCCCGGCCCTGCGCATTGTAATGCTCTCGGGCGAGCGGCCGCAATCCGCCGCGCCGACGGGCGATGCCCCCGCCAACGACACCTTCGTGATGAAGCCGTTTGATTTCGCCGTGCTGCTTGATGTCATTGCCGCGCAATTGGGGCTCGAATGGCTGCGGGCCGCAAGCCCGCCGCGCGGGCTGCCGCAGCCCGCGCAGCCCGCGCTGCCCGCGCTGCCGCGTTGGCCCGCTGCGTTGACGGCGCAGGCCAGTGCTCATTGCGCAGAGATCGAGCGGCTCGTGCGGATCGGCCATGTCCGGGCCATCGAGGCCGAGATCGACGCAATCGCCGCGCTCGCCCCTGACGCCGCGCCCTTGGCCGAAGCGATGCGCGCGGCGCTCGACAGCTTCGACTTGAAGGCGCTGGCCGACCTCGCCCGAACGGTTGGCGCCGATGCGCGCTAAGGACTGCATCCTGGTGGTTGACGACAACCCGGACCAGCTCCGGTTTTTGGTCGATACGCTGGAGGCCGAGGATATGACCGTGCTAATCGCGCGCAGCGGCGAGGCGACGCTCGATCTGCTCGGCGAGATGCAGCCCGATCTCATCCTGATGGATGCGGTCATGCCCGGCATTAGCGGGATCGAGACCACACGCCGAATCAAGTGCAATCCGGTGACCGCGCATATCCCGGTGATTTTCCTGACCGGGCTGAGTGATCCCGACCATGTCGTCGCCGCGCTCGGCACCGGGGGGGTCGATTACGTGCGTAAGCCGATTGTTATCGAGGAGCTGCTGGCGCGGATGCGCGTGCACCTTGCCAACGCCCGCACGACCTATCGCTCACGCCTTGCGCTGGGGCTCGCCGGGCGCAGTCTGGTGGCGCTGGGCGCGGACGGCACACTGATCTGGTGCACCCCGCAGGCCGAAGCGCTGCTTGTCCAGATCGACCCCGCCTGGACGCCCGAGCGCGGCACTCTGCCCGAACCTCTGCCCGAACCCGTGCTGGCCCCGGCCCGGCAATTGCTCGCAGATCAATCGCAGCCATTTGCCAGCGTCCGGGCAGAGGTGCGCGGGCTGGAGATTGAGCTGACGCTGCTGGATGCTGTTCGCCCCGGAGAAACCTTGATCCGCATCACTGAAGTGCGCGAGGATGGCAAGATTACCTTATTGCAGAAATACAATGGCTTGACCAGGCGCGAGGCCGAAGTGCTGCTGTGGGTCAGCTATGGCAAAACCAACAGGACAATCAGCGAAATTCTTGGTATAAGTCCGCGAACAGTCAACAAGCACCTTGAACAGGTGTTTCGTAAACTGGGGGTGGAGACCCGCGCCGCTGCGACAGCAATTGCGGTGCGGTATCTTTCAGACTGAAAAATGCGGGGGCATTCCAGAATACACCGCAGGTCTACGTCATTTGGCCACTTCCTCGCGCGGGGGAGGTTGTCATGGGTACGCAATAGAAACCGACAGGCGGATTGCGATCGGCAGCCTGCCTGCGTTCGGGCCGCAAGATGTGCACGCAACACCAGCAGCGAAAGAGATTTCCATGGCCGGAGTACAGGTAGGTAAGCGGATCATCGGCGCTGATGCGCCGGTTATCGTCGGCTGGGAAAATATCGGCCGCGTCCAAGGCGGGCCGATCAAACAGTTCGTGTTCACCTATTTCCAGCCCGCGATGCTCTTTGCAGCGATCCTGTTCTGGTACTACGCCCCCAACTGGCTCGCCGTCGCCTCGACCGCGATTGCCATCCGGTTGGGCTGGACTATCCTGTTGCTGGTGCTTGAATGGGTCAATCCGCGCTATAGTAATTGGCAACTGACGTGGAAGGAATTCGCCAGCGATGCCTTCTATGTCGGCCTCGGCATGACCTTCATTGGCATGGTTGACAGCTATATTGGGGACGGCGCGATCATCGGCGCGGTGCGGGGCGCGTTCGATTGGGAAAAGTTCAGTTGGTTCACCGGGCTGCCGCTGCTGGTGCAGGCGTTGCTGATCTCGATGATCTTCGATTTTGGCCAGTATTGGATGCACCGCGCGATGCACAATTGGCATCCGCTGTGGCTAACCCACGCTCCGCATCACTACATCACCCAGCTTAACGTCCAAAAGGGCGCGGTCGGCAACCCGGTTGAGTTGTTCCTGATCGGTCTCGGGATCGGCGGATTGTTCGATTTCCTGCCGCGCGCCTTCCTGCTGGCGGGCGCGATCGGTATGACGGTGGGGGTGTATCAGCACATCAACGTGCGCTTCAACACGCCGCGCTGGTGGCGCTTCCTCTTCAACACCACAGAGCATCACAGCGTCCACCACTCGCAGGATTACCAGGCGACCCGCAGCAATTACTCGGGCACCTGGATCATCTGGGACCGGATTTTCGGCACCTGTGTCGATGGCGAGGCCGAGGTGCTGGGCATGGAGGGCGGGCGCCGGATGGATATCGGCGAGACCATGGTGTTCCCGTTCCGCGAAGGTTGGCGTGATGCCAAGGCCGTGCTGGCACGGCGCTTCGGCGGCGGGAAGGCCTCTCAGACGCAGCTGGAACCGGCTGAATAAGTGATGCTGCCGGGGCCCTACCTGGTGTCCCTCGGTCCAGATTGCCGCGCATGACACTGCCGATCATCGATCGCATCTGGCGTGTGCGCGGCGAGGTGCCGGTCGATTCATCCCTTTCGCCTAAGGAGGTCTTCGCCCGGCTTGATCCGCTGCTGCGCACGGGCGGCACCGCGCTGGCGGTGGAGGGCGAGACGCTGTCCTATGCCAAGCGCAACCCTGCCGCGCAGGACAAGCTGGCGACCTTCAACCGTGGCACCTTCAGGATCGAACCCGCAGGGGCAGGCGCGGTGCTGCACTTCGATCTGTTCAGCAACGCACTGCTTTTGTGCTTTCTTGCGCCGCTGCTGTTCCTTGGCTTTGCGCAGGCGGCGATCACGATCAATGCTTGGGAAGCCGCCGCTGAAGCTTCGGAAAAGTCCGAGAAAAAGGACGAGGAAAAGCCCAAACCGGTGCGCAAGCTCAACCCGGTCGACGAATTTCTCGGCGCGCCTGCACCCGAAGACCCGAACAAGAAGAAGGACAAGGACGATAAGGATGAGGGCCGCCATTCGCCTGACGAGGCCTATGTCTTGGCCGGCCTGTTCTTCGTGATCTATCTGGTCGGCCGCTGGCTTGAGCCGTGGCTGGTGCGGCGGCGTTTGCGTGCGGCGCTGGCCAACCCCCCGATCCCGGGCTGACCGACACGCAGCGCTTGGTCCGCACGCATCCGTGCGAAGTTGGTGATGCCCGTGGCAGGACTGCGTTGCGCTACGCTGCGCCGCGCTGTGCGCGTCTGAGGGACAAGCTCAGCGGCCGCCGCCCTGCGATGCAACTCTTTCGCTCCCAAACCGTATCTCAGTTGCGCCAGAAGCAATTGAACGGCGCTGGCAAGGGATTAGCTGCTAGTCATGCTTGAGAACCTCGACGCCTTGCTGCTCGCGCGGATCCAGTTCGCTTTCACAGTGAGTTTCCACTTTTTCTTTCCGGCGTTCTCGATCGGGCTGGCGAGCTATCTCGCAGTGCTAGAGGGGATGTGGCTGAAAACTGGCAAGCCGGTTTATCATGATCTGTTCAAGTACTGGATCAAGATATTCGCGATTGCCTTTGCGATGGGCGTCGTTTCGGGGATCGTCATGTCCTACCAGTTCGGCACGAACTGGTCGGTGTTTTCGGACAAGGCTGGGCCCGTCATCGGCCCGTTGATGGCTTACGAGGTGCTGACCGCGTTCTTCCTTGAAGCGGGCTTCCTTGGCGTGATGCTGTTTGGGATGGAAAAGGTCGGAAAGAAACTGCACTTCGCGGCGACACTGATGGTGGCGCTCGGCACATTTGTTTCAGCGTTCTGGATCTTGTCGGTCAACAGCTGGATGCATACGCCTACGGGGTACTTCATCGGTGCAAACGGTCAGTTCATGCCGGGGCCAAGCTGGTGGACGATCGTCTTCAACCCAAGCTTCCCCTATCGCTTGGTGCACACGGTAATGGCGGCGTACCTTACCACCGCCTTCGTGGTCGGCGCGGTGGGGGCGTGGCACCTGCTCAAGGACCGCGCCAACCCGCATGCCCGCACCATGTTCTCGATGGCGATGTGGATGGCGGCGATTGTCACTCCTTTGCAGATTTTCGCGGGTGACATGCACGGACTGAACACGCTCGAATATCAGCCCGCCAAAGTGATGGCGATGGAGGGGCAGTATCAAAGCCATCCTGACGGCGCGCCGCTGATCCTGTTCGGCATCCCCGACAGCGAGGCGAAGATGGTGCGCTATGCGGTCGAAATCCCCAAGATGTCCTCGCTGATCCTCAAGCATGATCTGAACGCACCGCTCGCCGGGCTCGACACAATTCCCGATAATGAGGAACCGCCGGTTGAGATGCTGTTCTGGAGCTTCCGCATCATGATCGGCATCGGCTTTGCGATGCTCGGTGTCGGGCTGTGGAGCCTGTGGGGCCGGGTGCGGGGCAAGCTCTATGAGATGCCCCTGCTGCACCGCGCTGCCGTGCTGATGGGACCCAGCGGATTTGCCGCAGTGCTGGCCGGGTGGATCACCACCGAAGTGGGGCGCCAACCTTATGTAATCTACGGCGTGCTGCGCACCGCTGATGCCGCCAGCCCGCTCGATGCGCCCGCAGTCGCAGCATCACTCATCGCCTTCATCCTTGTCTATTTTACCGTTTTCGGGATCGGCGTATGGTACATTCTCAAGCTGATGGGCAAATCGCCGCAGGCAGGCGAGTACGGGGTCAAGCGCGGCGATGTCGGCCCGATCCGCACCGCTGGGATCACCCCGGGGCCAACTCAGAACCCCGGCGGCGTTGAAACCCTGCCGACCGAAGTGCAGTCCGCTGCGCCCATTGAGAGGGAGCCCGCATGATGGATCTTACCGTCATCTGGGCCTTCATCATCGCTTTTGCTGTGTTCGCCTATGTGGTGATGGATGGGTTTGATCTGGGCATCGGCATCCTGTTCCCGACCTTTCGGGTGGGCAAGGGCCGCAACCGCGCGATGAACTCGATCGCACCGGTTTGGGATGGCAACGAGACGTGGCTCGTGCTCGGCGGGGGCGGTCTGTTTGCCGCCTTCCCGCTGGCATATGCGGTGATCCTGCCCGCGACCTATCCGCTGATCATCGCGATGTTGCTGGGATTGGTGTTCCGCGGCGTCGCCTTTGAATACCGTTGGCGCGATCCGGCGCACCAGAAGTTCTGGGACGCAGCGTTCTTTGGCGGTTCGGTGGTCGCAGCGATGGCACAGGGAATGATCCTCGGCGCGCTGCTCCAGGGGGTCGAGGTCGAAGGCCGCGCCTATGCCGGCAGGTGGTTAGACTGGCTGACGCCGTACACCTTCCTCACCGGGGTGGGCACGGTCGCGGGCTATGCGCTGCTGGGCAGCACGTGGCTGATCTGGAAGCTTGAAGGCGGGGTGCAGGCCCATGCGCGGTATGTCGCGTTTCGCGCGGCCATTGCGACCATCGTGCTGATGGGGGCGGTCAGCCTCTACAACATCACCCTCAACGCCGAATATGCTGCGCACTGGCTCGCCGCACCCCAGATCTACTGGGCTGCGCCGGTGCCGGCGATCACCGCGCTGGTGGCGCTGGCTTTATTGCGCGCGATCCGGAGCGATGCCCATAGCGCGCCGTTCTGGCTGGCGCTGGGGCTGTTCTTCCTCGGGATGGCGGGGCTGGGCGTAACCATCTGGCCGAACGTGGTGCCGCCGGGGATCACCATCTGGGAAGCCGCCGCGCCCGAACGCAGTCAGGTGTTTATGCTTGTGGGGGTAGCGATCACGCTGCCGCTGATCATCGGCTACACCGCATGGGCGTACTGGGTGTTCCGCGGCAAGGTCGGCGACGAGGGGTATCACTGATGTCCTCAAGTTGCGCAGCGGTAGGACAACAATAATGCTTGCTCCCCCTGAGCAACCGCCCGAAGCTCCCTTGTGGCAACGCCTCCTATGGATGATGGCCATCTGGGCGGCGAGCGTTGCTGTGCTAAGTGGGGTCGCTTACGTCATCCGCCTCTGGATCGCTCCATGAACCAGCCCGTCAAGGTCTGGTTCGATGGCGGATGCCCGCTGTGCGTGCGCGAAATCGCACTGATGCGGCGGCTCGATCGGCGCGGGACCATCACTTTCGTGGATGTGGCCGACGGCGCCGATCCCTCCTGCCCGATCGACCGTGCAACGCTGCTCGCCCGCTTCCATGCCGAGGAGGACGGGGTGGTGCATTCCGGCGCGGCGGCGTTCGCGGCGATGTGGCGGGCGATCCCGCTGCTGCGCCCGCTGGGGCTGGCGGCGCGCAATCGGACGGTGCTGCGCATGCTGGAGGCTGCTTACATTCAGTTCCTCAAGGTTCGCCCCCGCCTGCAACGCTTCTTTGCCTAGAAACCGCTTGCCCTGTGCTGTCTGATCGGCTGAATCCTCGTTAAAATAGACGGGAGAGACCAACGCCATGACCTATTTCGGCGCGCTGCAGAACGAGATCTACAATGCCGGATTGCGCGGCATCCTGCCGACCTACCCGGTCGATTTCGCCACTTTGGAAAAGCGCGCGCATGAGGCGCTTGGCCCGATGATGACCAATTATGTCGCGGGCGGGTGCGGGGACGAACACACGCAGGATCAGAACGCCGCCGCCTTCCACCACTGGGGCATGGTGCCGCGAATGATGGTCGACAGCGCGGAGCGTGATCTTTCGGTCGAGCTGTTCGGCCACACCTATCCGACCCCGCTGTTCATGGCCCCGATCGGCCTCAACGGAGAGGCGACGCAGGACCGCCATGGCGATATGGCCGCCGCCCGCGCATCGGCGCTCACGGGGGTGCCGTTCTGCGTATCGACGCTATCGAACGATCCGCTGGAGGATGTGAAGGTCGCCTGCGGGGATACGCCCGCTTGGTTCCAGCTCTACACCCCGAGGAACCGCGAGCTCGCAACTAGCCTAATTCGCCGCGCCGAAGATGCGGGTTATAAGGCGCTTGTGGTGACGCTCGATACCTGGGTGACCGGCTGGCGCCCGCGTGACCTGAACGCCTCGAATTTTCCGCAGTTGCGCGGCAAGGTGTTGGTGAACTACTTTTCCGATCCCGTCTTCCGCTCGCTGCTGGCGAAGCCTCCGGAGGAGGATATGACTGCGGCTATCTTCACTTGGGCGGCGACCTTCGGGCAGGTGCTGACGTGGGACGATATGGCGTGGTTCAAATCGGTGACCAAGCTGCCGATTGTGCTCAAAGGCATCTGCCATCCGGACGATGCGCGGCGCGCGGTCGATTGCGGGGCGGATGCGGTCTATTGTTCGAACCACGGCGGGCGGCAGGCCAATGGCGGGATTGCCGCCATCGATCTGCTGGCCGATGTGGTCGCGGCCGCAGGCGACACCCCGGTGCTGTTCGACAGCGGCATCCGGTCGGGCAGCGATGCGGTCAAGGCGCTGGCACTGGGCGCACGTGCGGTCGGGGTCGGGCGGCCGTACACTTACGGGCTGGCGCTGGGCGGGGCAGACGGCGCGGCGTGGGTGCTGCGTTCAATTCTCGCCGAGGCCGATTTGCTAATGGCGGTCAACGGCTATCCCACCCTAGCCGATGTTCGCGCGGCGGGCGCGCAGCGGACGAACCCCTAGACCAAAATGCCACACCCGGGCACTTAAACGAATTAACCGGGCTTACGCTTATTGACGTTCGCGTAACGATTTTTGCGCAAGGAGACGTTAAGCCTCGTGTTATCCACAGGTTTGGTGTTAGCAGCTACAGTATAAAAAGAACACGCGATTCGGGGACGCGAAAATATGGAAAAGCCGACCATCTGGTCCAGCCGGCCAGATCCCATGCGACGCACGGTGTGCCTGCATGACGAGTGTTCTCGCCGCGCCCGATATGGACGCATTCAGCCGATGGAAAGCCGCAAGACGCTGATGTCGCGAATTTTCGGGCTAATCGCGCTCACCTGACCATGACCCCTGACGCTGCGGGAGCGGCGGTTTACCCGCCCGCTTTGGCCAGCATCACCAGCTTGGTGTCGGTGAAGGTGAGATAGCCTTCCTCGCCGCCTTCCGATCCGAACCCGCTGTCACCGATCCCGCCGAACGGGGTTTCGGGCGACGAGACGATCAATTGGTTGATCCCGACCATGCCTGCGCGCAGGGCCCGGCCCAAGTAGTGCGCCTCGTCCAGATCGCCGCTAAATGCATAGGCGGCCAGCCCATAGCGCAGCGAATTGGCGATCCCGACCGCGTCCTCGATTCGGTCGAATGGCACGATCCCGGCGATCGGTCCGAACGGTTCTTCGGTCATGAAGCGGCTATCGGGCGCAGGGTTGGCGATTACGGTCGGCTCGAAGAAAAAGCCGCTTCCCGCGATCACCGAGCCGCCGGTGACCACCTCGCCGCGATTGCCGCCTGAATCCGCCACCACCGCTTCCATCGCCGCGATCCGCCGCCCGTGCGCCAGCGGGCCCATCTCGACGCTTTCATCCGCGCCCGGATCACCGACTTTAATCTGGCTCGCGCGCGCCGCGAATTCGGCGACGAAGCGGTCATAGACTTCGCGCGCCACCAGAAAGCGGGTGGGCGAGACGCAGACCTGCCCGGCATTGCGGAACTTGGTCGAAGCGCACAGCGCCACCGCGCGCTCGAGATCGGCGTGGCGGCTGACGATCACCGGGGCGTGGCCGCCCAGTTCCGGGGTGAAGCGCTTCATCTCCTTAGCCGCCAGCGCGCCCAGCATCTTGCCCACTGCGGTCGATCCGGTGAAGCTCACCTTGCGCACCACCGGCGCGGCAATCAGGTGTTTGGACACCGGGCCGGGATCGCCGTAAACGAGGTTCAGGACCCCCTTGGGCACGCCTGCATCGACAAAGCATTCGACCAGCAATTGCGCCGAGGCCGGGGTGTTTTCGGCCGGTTTCAAGATCGCGGTGCAGCCCGCCGCCAGCGCGCCGGCGATCTTCTTGGCGGGCAGATTGATCGGGAAATTCCATGGGGTAAGCAGCACGCTCGGCCCGACCGGCTCGTGGGTCACCATCTGCGCGATCAGCTGGCTTCCGCGCGTCGGGATCAACCGCCCTCCGCGGCGCTTGGCTTCTTCGCCGAGGAAGTCGATGACGTCGCACGAGGAGACGATTTCGCCCACCGCCTGGCTGTGCGGTTTGCCCATTTCGGCGGTCACCACACTGGCGATTCCCGGGGCGCGGGTCCGCAGCAGATCAGCGGCGCGGCGCAAGATTGCGTAACGCTCGGCGCCGGGCGCCTTGCTCCACGTGACAAAGGCATCATCGGCCGCCTTCAATGCGGCATCGAGCTGGGCGGGCGAGGCCTTGGGGCACTGGCCGATGACCGCACCGGTGGCCGGGTTGACAACGTCCATCGCGCCCGCCTCTCCGGCGGCGATCCATTCGCCGTTAATGAGCATTTTGAGGGTCGGGTAAGGCGTCATTGTCAGGCTCGCTTATTGGTGTGAGTGTCGGCGGGCGATCCCTAGCGGGGTTTGCGCCCGCCTGCGAATGTTTCACATGAAACATCGGCAAAGCAGACCTGAAAGGGGTCTAGCCGGGGGTCTATCGCGTGACCACCCTTCAAAACCCGACTTACGACGTCGATGGTATCATCCACTACTGCGCCGCCAATATGCCCGGCGCGTTGCCGTTGACGTCGAGCTATGCGCTCAACAATGCCGCCCGATACTTCAGCATGGCGCGGGCGAACAAGGGGCTCGAGGCGTGCGAGGATGACCCGCTTCTAGCCTTCCGCTGTACATGCATCATGGCAAGATCAGAAACGCGGCGGTTGCCGAAAGCCTCGGCTCTTGATCGTTGCATTTTTCGGCACAAATGATGTCGCCTATTCGCGGGTAATCCGGCTGCGGGATGTCTAATTCGAGGGCATCAACAAAGGTGCCCCATGAAACCGTTCGATGCTCGCCCGCTTATCCGTCAGATGAATCCCGACGTAATAATTGAGACCCATGTTGCGCCGCAGTCTGGCAGCGACAAGGCGGCGTTCGCTTTCGTCAAATTACTGCGGTTTTTCGCCGATGGGTTTTTTGCCAGTCGGTACGGCCACCGCGCCGTGATCTTGGAAACAGTGGCGGCGGTGCCGGGCATGGTGGGCGGGCTGTTGCAGCACCTCAATGCGCTGCGCACGATGCGCGATGATGAAGGCTGGATACGCACGTTGCTAGATGAAGCCGAGAACGAGCGGATGCATTTGATGACCTTCATCGAGATCGCCAAGCCCAGTGCGGCTGAACGGTTTCTGGTGATCGCGGTGCAGCTGATATTCTACAATTTCTACTTCGTCCTTTACCTGTTTGCACCGCGCACCGCGCACCGCGTGGTCGGCTATTTCGAAGAGGAAGCGGTATACAGCTACACCCAGTACCTCGCCGAAGTGGATGCCGGACGGTTGGAAAATGTGCCTGCCCCGCAGTTGGCGATCGATTACTGGCAGCTGCCGCAAGATGCGCGGCTGCGCGATGTAATCCTGGCGGTCCGTGCTGATGAGGCTGAGCACCGCGACGTGAACCACTTTTTCGTGAGCGAATTGGATCAGCGGCGAATGTTTCCCGTGAAACATTCACAAACCGAGCCGAACGAAGGTCTAGAACACGCCTAGCGGGGGTCTAGCGGGGGTCTAGCGGGGGTCTAGCCCGCTACCACCGTCTGTTCGATCGCCCCGAAGATCGAGTGGTTCGACGTATCGCGCATCTCGATCCGCACCGTGTCGCCGGCCTGCATGAACGGTGTCTTGGGCGCGCCATCGCGGATTGTTTCGATCATGCGGATTTCCGCGATGCACGAATAGCCCGCGCCGCCGTCTGCCACCGGCGTGCCCGGGCCGCCATCCTTGCCTTTGTTCGAGACTGTGCCGGTGCCGATCACCGTGCCAGCGCCAAGATCGCGGGTCTTGGCGGCGTGCGCGACCAGCTGCGCGAGGCTGAAGGTCGCGTCCTTGCCCGCGTTCGCCCGGCCAAACGGCGCGCCGTTCAGGTCCACCATCAGCGGCAGGTGGATCAGGCCATCAGCCCACGCCGCGCCCAATTCGTCAGGCGTCACTGCCACCGGCGAAAACGCGCTGGCGGGTTTGGACTGGAAGAAGCCAAAACCCTTTTCCAACTCCGCTGGGATCAGCCCACGCAGGCTCACGTCGTTGACCAGCATCAGCAGCTTGATGTGACCCGCCGCCGCCTCGGCGCTGACGCCCATCGGCACATCATCGGTGATGCAGGCAATCTCGCCTTCCATGTCACAGCCCCACGCGGGATCGCCCAGCGGTATGTCGCCGCGCGGCGGTAGGAAAGCATCAGAGCCGCCCTGATACATCAGCGGGTCGGTGTAGAAGCTTTCGGGCACCGTAGCCCCGCGCGCTTGGCGCACCAGTTCGACATGGTTGATATAGGCGCTGCCATCGGCCCATTGGAACGCGCGCGGCAGCGGTGAATGGGCCTGGCGTTCGTGGAACCGTTCGCATGGCACGCTCTCGTGCTCGACATCACGCGCGAGCAATTCCAGCTCGGGCGCGACCCGCTCCCAATTGTCGAGTGCGGCTTGCAAGCTGGGTGCGATGTATCCGGCGGCGCTACAACGGGTCAGGTCTTTCGATACGACGACCAGCATCCCGTCGCGCGTGCCGTTGTTGAGGGTGGCGAGTTTCATGCAGTTCTCTCCGGGCCAAGAATCATTGAGCGTCTTGTTGCTTATCGGGATGGGCGGAAACAAAGGCGGGGAGCGCGCAGCACGCCGCCTCGATCCGGGTCATGTGCGGGCTTGCGCTGAGATCGTAATTGAACCGCCGCGCATTGGCGAGCTGCGGGATCAGCACCACCTCGAACAGACCGGGCGCATCGCCGTGGAGGAAATCGCCCTCAAGGCCTGCATGCGCAAGCCCGGCCAGCCGCGCCTCGACCGGGTTCAGCGTGCGCGCCAGCCAATGGCGATACCACGTATCGATTTCGTCCTGCGTGTGGCCGAGCGGGTCCTTAAGATATTTGAGCACTGGCAGATTGTTGACCGCATGGATCTCGGTCGCGATCCCGTAGGAGAGTTCGCGCACCGTGTAGCGCGCCTCCATATCCGCAGGCAGCAGCGGCGGGGAGGGGTAGGCCTCGTCGAGCCATTCAAGCAGCGCCATCGATTGCGCCCGGTCCCGCCCGTCCGCCGCAAGCATCGGGAGCGAACCGAACGGGTTGCGGGCCGTGAATTCGGGCGCTTTGTTTTCGCCGGTGACGAGGCTCACCGGGATGTTCTCAAAGGCCAGCCCTTTGAGGTTCAACGCAATGCGCAACCGATACGAGGTCGAACTGCGGAAGTAGCCGTAAAGTTTCATTGGCGTCCGTGTCGCTCCTGCCGGTGGCTATGCGCTAACCATTGCAGGCTTGCCGTCTGGGGGCAAGCTGCGGGCAGGCGCGCAGGATAGCACTTGGACAGGCCGTCAAACAGGGGCGATCACCCGGCTCACGGTATCGAGCAGCTTGGCCGGCGGGCAGGGTTTGGCCAGCGTTGTCGCGTTCGGGAACCGGGCTGCGATTGCGGCCGCGGCCGCGGCTTCGGGATGGAGGATTACTGGCACGTTATCGTCGATCAACTGCTGCACCAGTTCGTAGGTCAGTCCATCGGCCAGATCGATATCGAGGATGGCGAGATCGGGTTTTTCCTTCGCGCAGGCGAGCATCGCGGCGGAAATCCCGGCGTGCGGCCCTTCGACTTCGTAGCCTGCTTCTTCGAAGGTATCGCACAGGTCGAAAGCGGTGACGGACTCATCTTCGGCCACCAATATGCGCAAGACCATCTGCCCTCTCCCGTCCCAACGACGCCCCCGATGACAAGAGTATCACGGTTTGAACGTAACACTCGCGCCAATATCATCCATTTTTGCCGAATCTTGCCATGAAGCCGGTTTCATCGCCCGCGCCGAGCAGCTTTGCCTGTTCGACCCATTGGTCGCGGGTGATGCGGCCCCTGAACCGGCCGAGGTGGGCGTCGATCCGCTCGATCTCGGCGGCATCCCACGCCGCGATCTGGGCAAAGGCGGTGATGCCGAACTCGCCGAGCAGCGCGGCAAGCTTGGGGCCGAGGCCCTTGATCCGCGTCAGATCATCGCCCGTACCGGGGGCGGGGGCGCTGAGAGCCGGCGTAATTTCCGGCCCGGCTTCGGCGTCGGTGCCGAGCGGCGCGGCGGCTACCGCCTGGCTGTTGGCAGCAGCCGATAGCGGCCCCTGACTGATGTCGATGCTGCGCGGGGCGTCGATCAGCGCCTGATTGCGCTTGGCCGGGGCCGCGCCTTCGTCGAGCACGTCGCGCCCCAGCGCAGGCGCGCCGTCTTCTGCGACGACCTTGGCCCTGCGACCGGCCCGGGTGAGCGCCCACACGGCCAGCACCAACGCAACCAGACCGAGCAGAATCAGCGGCAGATAGGCAGTGAGATCCGGGGACATTGGCAGGGTTCTCACAAGGGAATCACATCGATGGTGCCCCCTTAGCAGCCTCCCCCGGTTTCGCCCAACCCTGCTCGCGGCATTATGCGATCAACCGCCCTTCATGCTCGCCGCGAGCGCGTTGAGCTGAAGGAATTCCTGCCGCCAGAAATTGTCTTGCCCCCTTGTGCTTTGATCGCCCGCAAGCTTGCTGATGTCATCGTGGCCGAAGCCCATCATCAGCTCGTCCCCGCGCAGCACCTGGCCGTAGGCCGCGACCGCGGCAGCGAAGGCGAAATCGCCCTGCGGCGCGGCGGCACTGCGCAGCGCAGCTGTGGCCACCACCTGCTCGATCAGCTTCGAGGTGTCACCATCGGGCAGCTTGTAGCGCAGCTTGACGTTGGCCGCCTCGGCCAGCCTTGCGGTGGCAGCTTGCGCGGGGGTGTCTTCATACCTTCTGGGCGCGATCCAGCCCTTGCCGCCCACGGGGACCACCTCGTAGATCGCGGTCACCTGATGGCCTGCGCCGATGTCGCCGGCATCGACCAGATCATTGTCGAAATCCTCCTCGCGAAGACTGCGGTTCTCATACCCGACCAGCCGGTATTGCGCGATCACCGCTGGGTTGAATTCAACCTGGATTTTCACATCTTTGGCGATCGTGAACAACGTGCTCGCCATCTCGTCGCCCAGCACTTTTTTCGCTTCGAGCGCGGTGTCGATATAGGCGTAGTTGCCGTTCCCTTTGTTCGCCACCTGCTCCATCAGCGCTTCGTTGTAATTGCCCTGCCCGAAACCGAGCGTGGTGAGCGTGATGCCGGTGTCGCGCTTCTGCTCGATCAGTTCGATCAGCGCCTTGGTGTCGGAAACGCCGACGTTGAAATCGCCGTCGGTGGCAAGGATCACGCGGTTGACCCCGCCCTTGATGAAATTGTCTTCGGCGATACGGTACGCCAGTTCGATGCCTGCGCCGCCCGCGGTCGATCCGCCCGCTGCAAGGCTTTCCAATGCGCGGCGGATCTTGGCGGTGTCATTGGTCGGTTCGAGCACCAGCCCCGCCGCGCCCGCATAGACCACGATCGAAACCGTGTCCTTGGGCGAAAGTTCGCCCGCGAGGCCAGCCAGCGCAGTCTTGACCAGCGGCAGCTTGTCGGGGCTGTTCATCGAGCCTGAGACATCCATCAGGAACACCAGGTTGGCAGGCGGGCGCTCGGCGGTGTCGATGTCGTAACCGCGCAGACCGATGCGCATCAGATAGGAGCCGGCGTTCCACGGCGTCGTGGCGACATCGGTGGTCACGGTGAAGGGCTGACTGCGGTCTTCGGGCCGGGCATAGTCATAGCGGAAATAGTTGATCATCTCCTCGGTCCGCACCGCGTCTTGCGGGGGCATCATGCCTTGGGTCAGGAACCGGCGGGCATTGGCATAGGCGCCGGTATCGACATCGACCGCGAAGGTAGAGACCGGCTCTGCGGCGGTCAGCTTGACGGGGGAGATATCCTTGCCGACATAGCGTTCGGTGCCGGGGTCGGTCGGAACCACGACCGGCGGGGCGAAGGCATAGCTGCCCTTGCTGGCATCGGCCGAAATGCGGGCGCCGGTAACGGTCACCGCCCGCGATTCCATCACCATCGCGGGCATGGGGGGCGGCGGCGGCGGAGGCGGGGGAGGCGGCGGGGCCATGACTGACGCCGGGGGCGGCGGGGCTTGGGCGATGTCGCTGGGCGCATTCTTCGCACAGCCTGCGATTACCGCAAACAGCGCCGCCATTCCTACGAGCCGAGTCCCGCGCATCACCATTTCTCCCCGCAACTATCGCAGGTCGAAAAATCGTGCTCGCGGCGTGAATAGCGACTGAACGTGCCTGCAAGTCTATTGGCACCTACGACAAGTCGGTCGCCGGATCGGGCACCACCTGCTTGCGGAACAAGACCTTGTCGTTCTCGTCAAACCCGCGCCGCCAGATTACGAAGCAATAGGTGCCAAGGATCGCGGGCACGCCGAACACCAGCTCCATCCATTCGGGCAGAAAGGTGAAGGCATAGCCCACCACCACCGCCGGCGCGGCGGCATGGATCAGCGCCCAGCGCCAGTTCGACACCGGGGCTTTGAGCAGGTGCTTGAGCAGCAGCGCCTTGATCAGGCTGGAGACCGCCAGCGCGATCAGCAGCGCGCCTGCCGCGCCCGCCGCCTCGAACCCCTTGCCCAGCCCGAAACTGTCTGCCCCCTCGATCAGCGCGATCGTCAGCCCCGCCTGCAACGCGATGATCGCGACCGAGATCGCCAGATTGCGCTTCCTCGCGATATAGACCAGCACGCTTTCCGACACGACCGCCATCGAGGCGACCACCTCGGCGGCGAGCAGCAACACCAGCGCAGCGGTGCCCGCGACATAGTCCGGCCCCCACAACCCCATCACCGCCTCGCCCGGCAGCCCCAGCATCAGCGCAACGCCGAACTGCACCGCGACGATCCAGAACCCCACCTGCCGCACCTGCGCGGCGATCGCGTCCCAGTTGCCGATCCGCAGGTTGCGGGTGATCACCGGCGAAAGGATCGGCTCGAAACTGGTCTTGAATTTCTGCGGCAGGCTCGCGATTTGCTGCGCGGCATAATAGATGCCGACCGCCTGCGGGGGCGCGAACAATCCGAGCATGAAGATATCGAGCAGCCGGGTGCCGCGCTCGATCGCGTCGGCCCCCACCAGCGGGAAGGCGCGGCTCGACATGGCCAGCATCGCGCGCGGGCGCGGGTGCCAATCGCGCGGCAGGCCATAGCTGCGCAGGAATGGCCAGAGCGCGGTCAGCAGCCCGGCATAGACCGAGGCGATGAAGGCCAGCGCCAACCCTGCGTCGCGGGTAGCGGGAATGAAGAAGAACACGCCGGCCGCAATCGAGATCGTCCACGGCTCGACGATCGCGCGCGTGCGCACGGTCGTGGCGATATCGAAGCGGTAGGCCTGCGCGGCGAGCAGGATCTCGGTCAGGGCGAAGGCCGGGATGGTGGCGATCAGCCACAGGTCGGCATCGCTGTTGGTGCCATTGGGGAACATCGGCTCAGGGAAGGCGAGCAGCAACAGCGCAGCGGTGCACGAAGTGATCAGCGCCAGCAGCAGCCCGTCATAGACGAGGTTGGTCTCCGCCGCCCGGATCTCGCCCGCGCCCACCGACAGGCGCTGCGCCAGCCCGCGTTTCTCGCCCAGCGAACAGATCAGCGCGACAATCTCGATCAGCACCAGCGCAGAGGCGAAGCGCCCGAGCGCCTCGGCCCCGTACAATCGGGTGGCGATCACCAGGAACGGGATGCGCGCCGCCAGCCGCAGGGCAAAGCCCAACGTGTTGGCGCGCCCGCCTTTCGCCAGCCTGGCGAGATCGTCGGCATCGCCGGCAGTGTGATCGGCGGCACGATGATCGGCGGCGGGAAGATCGGCCGCAGGCGTGGTCACGCGCCCGCTTCCCGTTCAGCCTTCAAGGGGCGAGCAAGCAAGGCCGCGACAATGGTACGGGCATCCTTGCCGCCAAGGATCGCGTCAACCGCAGCGACAATCGGCATCGCGATCCCGCGCGCGGCGGCAAGCTCGGCCAGCACGGGCGCGGTAAATGCGCCTTCGGCCACGGTGCGGCGGTCAGCCATCAACGCGGCGGGATCGGCGCCTTCGCCAAGCGCCTTGCCGAGCGAGAAATTGCGGCTGGAAGTCGATGAGCAGGTCAACACCAGATCGCCCAGGCCGCACAATCCCGCCAGCGTTTCAGCGCGCGCGCCGAGCGCAGCGCCGAACCGCGCCATCTCGGCAAAGCCGCGCGTAATCAGTGCCGCACGCGCGTTCTGGCCAAGGCCGAGCCCTTCGACCACCCCGCAAGCAATCGCGAGCACGTTCTTGACCGCGCCGCCGATCTCCGCCCCGATGACATCGTCGGAATAATAGGGCCGGAACGCAGCGCGCGCGATGGCCGGCGCCAACCGGTCCCACTGCGCAGCCCCGCCGCCGCAGGCGAGCGTGACGGCGGTGGGCAGCCCGGCGGCGACTTCATGCGCGAATGTCGGGCCGGAAAGGACGGCGATGGCGCTGCCGGGCACGGCCTCGCTGGCAACGTCGAACATCAACCGCCCGGTGCCCGCCTCGATCCCCTTGGAACACAGCACCAGATCGCGCGGGCTTGCGGCAAGTCCGGAGAGCACCCGGCCGAGCACCTGCGCAGGCGTGACCAGCAGCACGGTGTCGATCGCGGCGAATTCGGCAAGGTCGCCGGTCGCGCGGATCGTGGGGGCGAGGGTGGCAGACGGCAGATAGAGCAGGTTGCGGGCTTGCGTGTTGATCGCGTCTGCCACCTCGGGCTCGTAAGCCCACAGCAGCACATCGCGGCCATCGGAGGCGAGCATCTGTGCCAGCGCGGTGCCCCAAGCGCCCGCGCCAATCACGCCGAGGGTTGCGGGCTGGCTCATGCTTTCACTCCGGCCCCGCGCACCAGCTCGGCGTCGGCGTCGAGCGGCCAGCGCGGAAGCGCAGCGAAATCGAGCGGGTCGCCGGCGAACTCGGCGCCCGCCGCCCAGCCTTCGGCCGCGAGCCGCTCGCACCCGGCCCAAGCGATCATCGCGGCGTTATCGGTGCACAGCGCCAGCGGCGGCGCGGTGAAGCGCACCTCATGCTTGGAGGCAAAACCTTCGAGCGCCGCGCGCACCGTACGGTTCGCAGCTACCCCGCCGGCCACCACCAGAGCGGGGAACGGCCCAGCACGGTTCAAAGCGTATTCGAGCCGATCAATCAGACAGTCGACCGCCGCCGCTTGGAAACTCGCGGCGATATCGGCCGGCTGATGCGCGCCGCTTTCCACCGCGCGCAGCACCGCGCTCTTGAGCCCCGCGAAGGAGAAATGCGGTTCGGCCGAACCTTTCATGGGGCGCGGCAGAGGCACCGCCTTGGGATCGCCTTGCAGCGCCAGCCGCTCGACGGCCGGGCCGCCGGGATAACCCAGCGCCAAGAGCTTGGCGGTTTTGTCGAACGCCTCGCCCAGCGCATCGTCGATGGTGGTCGCAAGCCGCCGATATTGTCCGACGCCGTCCACGGCAAGGATTTGGCAATGCCCGCCCGACACCAGCAGCAGCAGATAGGGAAACGTCAGCTGAGCGTCGGCCAGCCGGGGGGAGAGCGCGTGGCCTTCGAGATGGTTGATCGCCAGCAGCGGCTTGCCTGCCGCCATCGCCAGCGCCTTGGCGCTGACCAGCCCGACCATAACTCCCCCGATCAGCCCCGGCCCGGCTGTCGCGGCAATCGCATCGACATCATCGAGCACGAGGCCCGCCGCGGCCATCACGCGTTCGAGCATCGGCGCGAGCCGCTCGGCATGGGCGCGCGCCGCGATTTCGGGGACCACCCCGCCATAGGGCGCGTGTTCGGCGTGCTGGCTGGCGATGGCTTCGGCGATGATCGTGCGATCCCCGCGCACCAGTGCCACTGCAGTCTCGTCGCAGCTCGATTCGATACCCAGTACGATCGGGCCGAGGCCAATTTGTGCGTTAGAGGTGTGTGTGACCTGTCCCATCGCGCTTCCATCTAGCCGCTATGGCCGTTAGGGCAAGCATGGCTATGACTGAACAATCCCCAACGCCGCTGCTGCCCGAACCTAGGCTGCGCCTCGGCACCCGCAATTCCCCGCTCGCGATGGCGCAGGCGGTCGAGACCCGCACCCGCCTGTGCGCTGCCCACGGCTGGAGCGAGGACGCGGTCGAACTCGTGCCCGTGCTGGCAAGCGGCGACAAGGTGCTTGACCGGCCACTATCCGAAATCGGCGGGAAGGCGCTGTGGACCAAGGAGCTCGACCAGTGGTTGGGCGAGGGGCTGATCGACCTTTCAGTGCATTCGGCCAAAGATGTCGAGACGATCCGCCCGGCGGCGTTTCACTTCCCCGCCTTCCTGCCGCGGGCCGACCGGCGCGATAGTTTGGTCGGCGCGGCCAGCATTGCCGCGATCCCGTGCGGCGCGACTGTCGGCACCAGCGCGCCCCGGCGGGCCGCACAATTGCTGAACCTGCGGCCCGATTGCCGGGTGGTGATGTTTCGCGGCAATGTCGCCACGCGGCTCGCCAAATTGCAGGCGGGCGAGGCGGATGTGACGTTCCTTGCTGCGGCCGGACTGGAACGCTTGGGGCAGAGCGAGGTCGGCCATCCGCTGGCCGAGGACGACTGGATCCCGGCTGCTGCGCAAGGCGTGATCGCGATCGAGTGCCGCGCCGATGATGCGGCCACCACTGCGCTGCTCGCCGCGATCGACCACGCGCCCACCCGCGCCGAACTGGAAGCAGAGCGCGCGCTGCTCGCCGCGCTCGGCGGCACGTGCCATTCGCCGGTGGCGGTGCTGTGCGTGAGGGTGATTGGGGGCGAAGGGGATGGGGGCGAACTCACGATGCGCGCCGTGCTGTTCAGCCCCGAAGGCGCCGAGCGGATCGAAGGCACCGCGCGGTTTGCGCCGCGCGAGCACGCGCCGGTGCGCGCGCTAGCGGAAGATCTGCTAGCACGGGCGAGCCCGGCGATTGCAGCCCACTTCCGCCAAGTCCGATAGCATGCACCTAATCGCGCTCAGACCCGAACCGGGGCTGTC
>JBBQWH010000017.1:0-33791 GCA_038210785.1 Sphingomonadales bacterium
GACCGACAATCCCGTGCACGGCGGCTTGAGCGAATTCGGTATGGACGTGGTGCGCGAGATGAACCGGCTGGGCATGCTGGTCGACCTCAGCCATGTCAGCGAGGCGACGATGCTTGACGCGCTCGATGTTGCCAAAGCTCCGGTGATATTCAGCCATTCAGGCGCGCGGGCGATCAACGGCCATCCGCGCAACGTGCCGGATTCGGTGCTGGCACGGCTGGCGGATAATGGCGGGATCGTGATGGTGGTAGCTTTGCCCGGCTTCCTCAATGAGACGCGCCGCCAGTGGTTTGCCAAGCGGTCGGCGGAAGAGGCTCGCCAGAAGGCGTTGTTCCAAGGTCAGCCCGACACCGTGAAGGCGGCGCTGGATGCGTGGGACAAGACCAACCCCGAGCCCGCGACCACAATCAAGCATATGGCCGACCACATCGACCACATCCGCAAGGTCGCGGGGGTCGAGTCCATCGGCATCGGCGGGGATTTTGACGGTATGCCATCAGGCCCCGTCGGGTTCGAGGATGTGCGCGGCTATCCGCTGTTGTTTGCCGAACTGGCCCGGCGCGGCTATTCGCAGGTCGAACTCGAATTGATCGCTACCCGCAACGCCCTGCGGGTAATGCGCGCAGCCGAAGCCTATGCTGCTAGCGTGTCTGGCATGGCCCCGATCGAAACGTTGATCACGCCGCCTGCCAAGCCGGAATCATCAGCCCCATAGCGCCGGGATAATCCACACCGCGCTCATCGCGATGACGGCGAGGGCAAGGCTAAAGAACAGCACATATCGCAGCCCGGTGTTGGTCACCGCGCCGCGAGCGGATTCGTGGTCGATACGGACGACTTTGTCGGGCTCGACCATCGGCTCTCTCCTGTTTCATGATTGCCGTAGCGGAAAAATCTTTCCTCACGAAAACTCAAACCCCGGCAGCGATGGATCGTTCCCCGAAGCACTGTGAATGCGGCGATGGGCCGCGCTTTTGCGTTGGTTATTGACGGGCGAGAGCTCACGGCTCGGCTTCAACACCTAATCGCCGTCATCCTGTTCGATCAGGTAGGCTGGATTGCCGGCATCGCCTTTGCGGGTGATTTTCGAGCCCTTTAGCGTGCGCGTCACCTCTTCGACGAACCGTTCGGCGATCTTGCCCAAGCCTTCGCCATTGCCCCACCTCCATGCGACGCGCTGGCCCTTGCGAAAGCTGTTGCTCATCGGCCCGGTGCTACCGTTGTCCCGTCCGAACTCTCATCGCCGACGTCGGAGGTGATGCCGTCGATCGAACTGCCCGAACCTGCTCCTTCCTGTTCGGCTTGCGCCTCGGCCCGGCCGGTGGCGGTGCCCGCGCTCTCGACAGAGTCCTGGCTGAGCGCCCCGGTCACCCAGATCACAGTCATTGCGACGATTGCCAGTGCTAGACTGATACCGAGTACCCACCGTACCACGCCCTCATTGCTGCCCGCACGCGCGTCGGTCTTGTCGATATGGATCTCTTGGTCGGGCTTTACGTCGGGCATAGGTTTCTCCTGCTGGATACCAGCGGAGGACTGTAGGCGCGGAATGCCGGTTGTTTCTTGCTGTGGGTTATGAGTGGCCCGAAAAGAGGCGGGTCGAGCGCGCGGTTCTATCAGTCCCGCAGCAGCTCGTTGATCCCTGTCTTGGAGCGGGTCTGCGCGTCGACTGTCTTGACGATCACCGCGCAGTAGAGGCTCGGGCTTATTGTGCCATCGGGCAGCGGCTTGCCGGGCAGCGATCCGGGGACGACCACGGCGTAAGGCGGCACCGAACCCATGTGGACCTCGCCGGTGGCGCGGTCGACGATCTTGGTCGAGGCGCCGAGATAGACCCCCATCGAAAGCACCGCGCCTGTCCCCACCCGCACGCCCTCGGCCACTTCGGCGCGCGCGCCGATGAACGCGCCGTCGCCGATGATCACGGGTTCAGCCTGCAACGGTTCCAGCACGCCTCCGATGCCCGCACCGCCCGAGATGTGGACGTTCGCGCCAATCTGCGCGCACGAGCCGACCGTGGCCCAGGTGTCGATCATGGTGTTCTCGCCCACGTAAGCACCGATATTGACGAAGCTCGGCATCAACACCGCCCCCTTGGCGATGAACGCGCCGCGCCGTACGACTGCGCCGGGCACGACCCGGAATCCGCCCGCCCGGAATTCATCCTCGCCCCAGGTCGCGAACTTGAGTGGCACTTTGTCATAGGCCGGCGCGCTGGCCGCGCCGCCATCGACGACGGCGTTATCGTTGAGGCGGAAGCTCAGCAGCACTGCCTTTTTGAGCCATTGGTTGACCTGCCATCCGCCTTCCCCATCAGGCTCCGCGACCCGTGCCGAGCCGCTATCAAGCAGGCCGAGTGCCTGTTCCACTGCTTCGGCCACATCGGTGCTGGCAGGCGTGATCGCAGCGCGGTTGTCCCACGCTGCTTCGATGGCGGCTATCAGCGTGTCACTCATGGCGTTCTCCGGCGCGAAATCTGCAAGTCGAAGCTGCTAGACGCGCCCGGGAAGCTCGGCAAGAGTTACGCTGGCATCCCTGCCGCCAGCGCGAACTCATAAGCCCGCTCAGCCAGCGGCCGCACCCGGTCGCTCATCGCCTGAGCATGGGCTGAGGACGCGGTGCCGTCGATCACGCGCTTCTTGATGCCCTGCATAATCCCGGCGAGGCGGAACAAGTTATAGGCGAAATACCAGTCCATTGGCGGGACGGGGAAGCCGGTGCGCGCCACGTAGCGTTCGACCGCTTCTTCCTGCGAGGGGATGCCAAGCGCAGCGATATCCAGCCCCACCAACCCCGCGCGGCCATCGGCGGGGTTGTGCCAGTTGAGCATCAAGTAGCTGAAATCAGCGATCGGATCGCCCAGCGTCGAAAGCTCCCAATCGAGCACCGCGATGATGCGCGGTTTGTCATGCGCGAAGATCACGTTGTCGAGCCGGAAATCACCATGCACCACCGATGATCCGTGCTGCGGCGGGATGGTTTGCGGCAACCATTCGATCAGTCGCTCCATTTCGGGCATCAGCTCGGTTTCGGAGAGCTTATACTGCTTGGTCCAACGCCCGATCTGGCGCGCACAGTAATCGGTCGGCTTGCCATAGTCGCCAAGTCCGATGCGGTCGGGCTGGTTCAAATGCAGATCGGCCATGGTGTCGATCAGAGCGTGGTAGATGTCGCGGCGTTCGGCAGGTTCAATCCCGGGCAGCGCGCCGTTCCACAGCGAACGGCCATCGGCCATGCTCATCACGAAGAACTTGGCGCCGATCACCGCGGGGTCTTCGCAAAGGCCATAAGTACGCGGCACCGGGAAGCCGGTCGGGAACAAGCCCGTCATCGCGGTGTATTCGCGGTCAACCGCATGGGCGCTGGGAAGCAGGTTGCCGAAGGGCTGGCGCCGTAGCACGTAGCTCGTTTCGGGCGTGTCAATCCGGTAGGTCGGGTTCGACTGGCCGCCCTTGAACTTGGTGTAGCTAATCGGGCCTGCGAAGCCTTCGACATTGGCTTCGAACCACGCGGTCAGCGCAGCCAGATCAAGCGCGTCTTTCTCGGTCACCGCGATCGTTCCGACCATCTCCTTGTCGTAATCAATGTTGTTTGTTTCCGGCATCAGTCGAACACTACAACGCTGCGCGCCGAACGGCCGGCGCGCATGGTATTGAAGCCTTCGTTGACCGCTTCGAGCGGGATGCGCTCGGCAATGATGGTGTCGAGATCGAGCAGGCCTCTGAGGTAGAAATCGACCAGCCGCGGCAAGTCGACCGGGAAGTGGTTCATCCCCATCAGCGCGCCCATCAGCTTCTTGCCGCCGAGCAGATCGAAGGCCGACAGCCCGACTTTGCAATCCAAGGGCATCATGCCGAGGATAACCGCCGTCCCGCCGCGCCGCAGCGATGCGACCGCAAGGTCGGCCGCCGCCTGCCGCCCAACCGCCTCGATTCCCCAATCGACCCCGCCATTCGAAATCGCAAGGATCTGTTTGGCAGCGTCGGGATCGAGCGCATCGACCGTGTGGGTCGCGCCGAGCACTTCGGCCAGTGCGCGCTTTTCAGGCAGCGGATCGGCGGCGATGATCTTGCCTGCGCCAGCGATTTTGGCGGCGTTGATTGCGGCAAGGCCCACGCCCCCGCAGCCGACCACCAGCACGGTTTCGCCCGGGGTCACCTTGCAGGCGTTGAAGATCGTGCCGGCCCCGGTCGTCACCGCGCAGCCGAGCACGGCGGCGCGATCAAACGGCATGTCCTTGTTGATCGCGACGCAGGCATGTTCGTGGATCAGCATCTGTTCGCTGAGCGCTGAGAGGTTGAGCATCTGGCTTACCGGCGACCCATCGGCAAAGACGATCCGCGGCGCATCGCCCTTCGCGCGGCGGGTATCTGCGCCAAGGCACAGCGCCATGCGCCCGGTGACGCAGAACTCGCAATGCCCGCAAAAGGCGCTGAGGCAGCTGACAACGTGATCGCCCGGCTTGACCGTGCGCACTTCCGATCCGACCGCACGCACAACGCCAGCCGCCTCGTGCCCCGGAATCGCGGGGAGCGCGTGGGGGTAATGCCCGTCGATGAAATGCAGGTCCGAGTGGCACAGCCCGCAGGCCTTGGTGTCGATCAACACCTCGTGCGGGCCGGGCTCGGCATAAGTCACTTCAGCGATTTTCAGACCTTCGCCGGGTGCTTCAAGGATCGCGGCTTTTGCCAAGTGTCTTCTCCCAAAGACCCCCTCCTCCGGGGAGGAGGGGGAGATGCCTTACCGCGCCACGCCCATGTCGCCCGAACTGAAGCCAGCGCCGTCATTGGCAGCTCGCCCGTGATCGCCGCGCAGGGCGTTGGCCGTGGGGCCGGGGCGCGGGGCGTGCTTGGCGAACTCGATATGCGCAATCGAACGCGCGTGGACTTCGTCCGGCCCGTCCGCCAGCCGCAGGGTGCGCTGGTTGGCGTAGCTGCGGGCAAGCCCGAAATCGTCCGACACCCCGCCGCCGCCGTGCGCCTGGATCGCGTCGTCGATGATCCGCAGCGCCATATTGGGGGCCTGCACCTTGATCATCGCGATTTCCTGCTTGGCCGCCTTGTTACCGACCTTGTCCATCATGTCGGCCGCCTTGAGGCAGAGCAGACGGGTCATGTCGATATCGATCCGGGCGCGCGCGACGCGTTCCTCCCAGACCGAGTGCTTGTAGACCGGCTTGCCGAACGCCTCACGCTCCTGCAAACGGCGGCACATCTTTTCAAGCGCCTCTTCGGCCGCGCCGATGGTGCGCATGCAGTGGTGGATGCGGCCCGGCCCGAGGCGGCCTTGCGCGATCTCGAACCCGCGCCCTTCGCCGAGTAGAATGTTCGAGGCGGGCACGCGGACGTTGACCATCTCGACTTCCATGTGGCCGTGCGGCGCGTCGTCATAACCGAACACCGGCAGATGCCGCAGGATGTTCACCCCTGGGGTGTCGATCGGCATCAGAATCTGCGATTGCTGCGCGTGGCGCTGCGCGTCGGGGTTGGTCTTGCCCATCACGATCGCGATCTTGCAGCGCGGATCGCCGAGACCCGAGGACCACCACTTGCGCCCGTTGATCACGCAATGATCGCCGTCACGCTCGATCCGGGTCTCGATGTTGGTGGCATCAGAGGACGCGGTGTTCGGCTCGGTCATCAGGAAGGCCGAACGGATCTCGCCGTTCATCAGCGGGCGCAGCCAGGCTTCTTTGTGTTCCCGGGTGCCATAGCGGAAGAACACCTCCATGTTGCCGGTATCGGGCGCGGAGCAGTTGAACACTTCGCTCGCCCAGCCGATGCGGCCCATTTCCTCGGCGCACATCGCATATTCGAGGTTGGTGAGGCCGGGGCCTTCGAATTCGAAGCTGTCGTCGACGTGGTGGTGGCTGTCGTTGCGCGGCGGCATGAACAGGTTCCAGATGCCGGCTGCCTTGGCCTTGGCCTTGGTCTCCTCGACGATGGGGAGCACCTTCCAGCGCTCGCCTTCGTGCTCTTGGCTGTCATAGACCGCCATGTTGGGTCGCACATGTGCCGCAATGAAATCGCGCACACGGCCCGACCAATAAAGCTGTCGTTCGGTGGGTTCGAAATCCATGGGGTGTTCCTCTCTCGTCCTCAATTGCAACCAAATCTTTGGCGAATCTGCGGGTGACCGTGGCAGAGCCTCGAGCACCCGCCAAGCTCTCATTTATGGTGCGGCGCGCTCGGCTTGGAGCCTTGCCGCGATACGTTCTTCGTGATCGGCGCGCGATATCGGGAAGCGCGCAAGCCAGAAAGCGGCCGTCACCGCCAGCACGGTCGCCGCCAGCATGTAAGCGATCGCAAGATTGCGCACCACCTCGGGCGCGACGTCCGCTTGCGCTGTGCCGGGGGCAAGGCCGATGGTCTCAATGATTAGGCTGGTCAGCAGAATCCCCCCGCCCGTCGCTGCTTTCGTCACGAGCCAATTGCCAGCATAAAACGTCCCCTCGGCACGCTTGCCGGTGCGCTCTTCATAAGCCTCGACGATCTCGGCAACCATCGAGGTCGCAGAGATAATCGTCACCACGCCGGCAGTGTTGGCTGCGACCATGAAGCCCATGAACAGCCCGGTCGAGAGCACCGATCCGGTGGGCGGCCAGAGCCCGATGAGGAACAGCAGGTAGGGCGTCCCCGCGATTGCCAGCGTGGCTAGGGATCCCACTGCGCCGCTCATCGGCTTGCCGAAGCGGCGGTGGAGCGGGCCGACGATCAGGAACATCAGCACCACTGAAAGGCCCAGCGCCAGCGGGTAAAGCTTGAACGCCAGCTCGCTGAACTGCCAGACATAACGGGTGACATAGAGCGTGATCGATAGCGACAATCCCGTGCTGACATGTGCCGCCAGCGCCCCGCAGGCAAAGATCACGAAGGCACGCTCACGAAAGGCATCGAAGATCTCGGCAAAGGCCAGTCTCAGTGAGAACGGCGGCGGCGCATGGTCGGGCAGACGCGCAAGGTAACGGTGCTGGCCCAGGGCCGAACCGATCACCGAAACCACGATAACACCTGCGCCAACCATCCCGAACACGGCATAGCCATCGGGCTGCAACTGCGATTCCGGCGTCGGCAGGAACACGGTGAAGGCCAGCACCGACATCGCCAGTCCCCCGACCCAGCCAGACAGGAAGCGATACCGGAACAAAGTGGTGCGCTCGACATAATCGGCGGTAATCTCGGGCACCATGCTGACCGACGGCACTTCGCACGCTGACAGCAGCAGGCGCACACCCACCGCCAGCGCGACGATTTCCCAGAAAGTCGGCACCCCGGTAAACGGCGGCGACCACAGCAGCACCCAGGCCAGCGCCAGCGGCACCGGCGCGATATAGAGCCACGGCAGACGCCGCCCCCAGCGGGTGTAGGTGCGATCGCACAAGTGCCCGATCAGCGGATCGACCAGCGCATCGATCACCAGCGCCGTCGCCAGCGCCGCGCCGACAATCCCCGCATCCACCCCCAACACGAGATTGTAGAACGGTAGCAGAAAGAACGAAAACCCGCCGTCTTTGACTCCGAAGGCGACCGCCCCGAAGCCGTGCATAAGCTTGAGCCTGCTCGGAAGCGGCCCGGCAATCATGGTCATCCGCGCGTGCCCCCGCAGATCAGGATTCCGGCCAATATCTCTCTCCCTTTGGCGCCGCGAACCTAGACCGATTGCGCGCCTCGTCAATCGGTCAGGTACTGACGCCACGGCATCCGCTTCCGAGTGATCGGCCCTTGCAGGGCCGCCGCAAATGCCGATAACGTAATAATCAAGAAAGAGTTTGAGAGAGAGGAGAATCGGCACAATGTCCGATCTGGAAACATTCCGCAGCGAAACCCGCAGCTGGCTTGAGGCGAACTGCCCGCCCGCAATGCGTGAGCCGGTCCGCCAAGAGGACGACATCTACTGGGGCGGCCGCCACGCAACCTTCAAGAACGACGCGCAGAGGGCCTGGCTCGAAACCTGTATCGCCAAGGGCTATACCGTGCCGGCGTGGCCCAAGGAATATGGCGGCGCGGGGCTCAGCCCGGCTGAGGCCAAGGTGCTGCGCGAGGAAATGGGCCGCTTGGGCGCCCGCCCGCCGCTCAGCTCATTTGGTATCTGGATGCTCGGCCCGGCGTTGCTGCATTTCGGCACAGAAGGCCAGAAGCAGCGGTTCCTCACCGAAATCGCGCGCGGGGAAATCCGCTGGTGCCAGGGCTATTCCGAACCCGGATCGGGCAGCGACCTCGTTTCGTTGCAGACCTACGGCGAGGACAAGCAGGATCATTGGGTGGTCAATGGCCAAAAGGTCTGGACCTCTTACGCCGATCAGGCCGACTGGATTTTCTGCCTCGTCCGCACCGACAAGGTCGACAAGTATCAGGGCATCACCTTCATGCTGTTCGATATGGCCAGCGAAGGCGTGACGACCAAGCCGATCCTGCTGATCAGCGGCAATTCCCCGTTCTGCGAAACGTTTTTCGACAATGTACCGGTGCCCAAGTCTTATGACGATGATTGCCCGGCTTTTGTGGGCCAGGTGGGCCGCGGCTGGGACGTCGCCAAGTATCTGCTCGGCCATGAACGCGAGATGATCTCGGGCGCGGATAATGGCGAGCGCGCGGCGGCAATCGGGGCAGCGATGAAGCGCGCGGCGGCCCGCACTGGCGACGAGCTTGATCCGGTGCTGCGCGCTGACCTTGCGATGTTCGATGTCGATGCGCTGGCCTATGCCGCGATGGGTGAGAAGTTCCTCGACGAAATCAAGGTCGGCAAGGCGCACCCCGCGCAGCCTAACATGATGAAATATGCTGGGACCGAACTGAACAAGCGCCGCCACGAGCTGATGATGGCAGTCGGCGGCTCCCGCAGCCTCGAATGGGACAGCGAAGCGACTGAAGGCGGCAAACCTTCGCGTGGCTGGCTGCGGACCAAGGCCAACTCGATCGAGGGCGGCACCAGCGAGGTTATGCTCAATGTGATTGCCAAGCGCATTCTCGATTTGCCGGGGGCCTGACCTCATGTCAGCTGCAACAAACGCCGCGATGATGGCTGCGATGTCGTCAACGGCCCAACTTTCCGTTTCCGGGGCTATGGTCGGTTCGGCTTTGCCAGATGCCAATGACAGTGCCCTTGCCGGGCTCATGATCGAAGGCGAGCGGGCGATTTTCGCGAGCGGCGGGGGGGACGGGGCAGTGCTGTTCACCTCGTCTCGTGTGATCGTCGCCGAGCAGGTTGGAATCATGAGCAAGCGGCTCGCAGTAAAGGCATTTCGGCGCGATTCCATTTTTGGCTACGGGATTGACCCCGACAAAGCCGTAACCCTGACGCTCCACGGCTATTTCGGGTTGGCGGCGCTGGTCTTCGACCAGGGGTTCGATCCGATGCTGTTGTCCCCATGGCTTGGCGAGACGCTCGCCCTCGCCTCCTCCTGAGGAACTTCCACAAGATGCCTCTGTATCACAACGACGATCAGGCGATGCTCGCCGACACCGCGCGCGGCTTTATTGCCGAGCAAGGCAATATCGCCAATCAGCTGCGCCACTGGCGCGATCGCGATTGCAAGGATGGGTTCGGCCACGGGCTGTGGAAGCAGATGGCCGAAATGGGCTTCACCGGGATGTTGGTGAACGAAGATGATGGCGGGCTGGGCATGGGCCATGTCGAGGCCGGGATCGTGCTTGAGGAAATTGGCCGCAACCTCACGCCCTCTCCGTTCCTGACCTCCTCGGTGCTGGCCGTGACCGCGCTGAAGCATGGCTCGGCGGATTTGAAGGGCCGTTATCTCCCCGGCTTGATCGCGGGCGACAATGTGTTCGCCGTCGCGATCGACGAAACCGCCAAACACCGCCCCGGCCGCATCACCACCCGAGCGACACGTTCGGGCAACGGGTTCAAGCTATCGGGCGCAAAAAGCTTCGTCGTTTATGGCGGCAGCGCCGATATGATCGTGGTCGCCGCGCGCACCTCCGGTTCGGACGATGACGCTGACGGGATCACGTTATTCGCGGTGCCCAAGGACGCGGGCTGCATGAGCCACGATGCGGTGCGCCTCGTCGATTCGTCGATGGCGACCCACACCCGCTTCGACGGGACCGAATTGGACGGCGACGCTGTTATCGGCGCCATCGATGGCGGGCGCGCGGTGCTTGATGCGGTGCTGCTGGCGGGCCGCATCGGCGCGGCCGCGGAGGGCGTGGGCGTTGCCCAGGGCGCGATGGACATGACGGTCGACTACCTCAAACAGCGCAAGCAATTCGGCAAGCTCATCGGCGAATTTCAGGCGCTCCAGCACCGTGCGAGCCACCTCTACTCCGAAGTCGAAATCGCCCGTGCGGTCACCATCAAGGCGCAGCAATTGTGCGATGCAGGCAGCGCGCAAGCCGAGCTGATGGCGAGCGTTGCCAAGGCCAAGGTCGCCAAGACGGCGCGGCTAGCGGTGCAGGAAGGCGTGCAGATGCACGGCGGGATCGGGATGACGGACGAATACGACATCGGCCTCTACATGAAGCGCGACCGCGCGCTGGCCGAGTTTCTCGGCGACGCCTATTTTCACGCGAACCGCGTGGCGGAATTGAGCGGGTATTGATTGCAAACCCCGCCCCGGGCTTGACCCGGGGCCCCGCTTCCTTCTCGCAGCGGGTAAAAAGTTAGCGGGGTCCCGGATCAAGTCCGGGACGGCGATGGAGAATTGAGACATGGACCTACATTCGCTATTCAGCCTCGAAGGACGCATCGCGCTGGTCACCGGCGGCAGCCGCGGGATCGGCAAGATGTTTGTCGAAGGCCTGCTCGCGGCAGGCTGCGCGCGGGTCTATATCTCGGCGCGCAAAATTGATCAGATGCAGGATACGATCGACGAACTGGGTACGGATCGGGTGATCGGCATTCCTGCCGACCTTTCGCAGATGGACGGGATGGTCAGCCTCGCTGAGGAAATGAAGGCTCGTGAGGCCCGGCTCGATATCCTGATCAACAATGCCGGCGCGGCCTGGGGGCAGCCTTACCTTGAGTTCTCCGAGGTTGGCTGGCACCGGACGATGGACCTTAACGTCAAGACCCCGTTCTTCCTGACCCAAAAGCTGCACCACCTGCTGGTCGCAGGCGGCAAGAGCGGGCATCCGGCCAAGGTGATCCACGTCTCCTCGATCGATGGGCAGCGGATCAATCCGTGGGAGACCTATGCCTATCAGGCGTCGAAAGCGGCGGTGATCCAGCTTACCCGGCGCATGGCCGCTCGGCTAATCGAGGACAATATCGTGGTCTCCTCGATCGCGCCGGGGGCATTTCCGTCCGAAATGAACAAGGCCGCCAAGGACGCGCCGCTTGCGTCGGCTGCGGGCATTCCAGCGAGGCGTATCGGCACCGCCGAAGACATGGCAGCCGCGGCAATCTATTTGTGCAGCCGCGCCGGAGACTATGTGGTGGGCGAGACGCTCACGGTGGACGGCGGGGTGGTCAATGCGTTGCTGCCCAACCACTTCGCCGATCCCGGCGGCAAGGGCTGAGGCTTTGAGCAGGAGGCCGCAAACGGGCTGTCGGGGCGATCCGGCGGCCCTTTTGTCGGCTGTCGATCGGTGCAGTGCTGCAACTGCGTGGCGGCAAAGCACCCGCCTTTGTGTGTCGCGCTTGCAACGTCTGCAAAGCGACATTTTTCCGTCTTCGATATGCAACTGAAATGCTATCGAACCGCACCATCGCAGCCTTAGGCGGCCCCTCATAACCAAACCACAAACAGGGGCAAGTCTCATGAAATCCACCACGATGCGCGTCGCGTTTCTCTCCAGCGCGGCCATGATCGGCATTGCCATTCCGGCGCAGACGCTGGCCGCCGAAGCCGAAGCTCAGGCGATGGCTGTTGCCACCGATTCCGCAGCCGAAGCCGAAGCCGAAGCCGGCGAGATCGTCGTTTACGGCAAAGGCGAAGTGCGCCAGGTGACCGAAATCAGCGCGGACGACATCCAGCTGACCACCGCCGGATCGAGCCCGTTCATCGCCCTGCGAAAGCTGCCCGGCGTCAACTTCCAGTCGGCCGATCCCTTCGGCACCTACGAGTGGTCGACCCGCATCACGCTGCGCGGCTTCAACCAGAACCAGCTTGGCTTCACCCTCGACGGTGTGCCGCTGGGCGACATGAGCTATGGCAACACCAACGGCCTGCACATCAGCCGTGCGATCATTGCCGACAATATCGGCAGCACCCGGGTAAGCCAAGGCGCCGGCTCGCTCGGCACCGCCTCGACCTCGAACCTTGGCGGCACGATCGAATTCTTCAGCCGCGATCCGCAGGACGAGCTCGGCGTCGCTGGGAACATCACCTATGGCGACAGCAACACGCTGCGCGCTTACGGCACGCTCGATACCGGCGATCTTGGCGGGTTCAAGGCCTATATCAGCGCTGCCCACATCGATGCCGACAAGTGGAAGGGCTTCGGCTCGCAGCGTTCGACTCAGGTCAATGCCAAGCTGATTGCCGACTTCAGCCCCTCGACCACCTTCACCGCCTTCGTCAATTTCTCCGACCGCAAGGAGAGCGACTACCAGGATCTCAGCCTCGAAATGGTGAACCGGCTGGGCCTTGACTGGGACAATATCTCGGACAACTGGCCGCTGGCGGTGCAGCTTGCCTTCATCGGTGCCAATCGCGGTGATACTGGCGTGGTGGTCGGACCGAACACCTTCGGCACCACCTTTCCGGCGCCGATCACCACGATCGACGATACCTATTACGACGCCGCCGGCCTGCGCCGCGATTGGCTCGCCAGCGCGCGGATCGACCAGGAGTTGGGCGATAACGTCACGGTTGGCCTGCATGGCTATTACCACACCAACAAGGGCCAGGGCTCGTGGATCACGCCCTACCGTGCCAGCCCCGGCGGCCTGCCGCTGAGCTTCCGCACCACCGAGTATGAAATCGAGCGCCTTGGCGTGCTCGGCAACCTCGTGGCCGAACTCGGCGCGAACACGGTGCGGGTCAACCTGTGGTATGAAAACAACGACTTCGAGCAGGCGCGCCGGTTCTACACCATTGGCACCAGCCTGACCCAGCCGAGCACCAACGCGCTGACCTATCAGGAAAACCCGTTCTTCACGCAGTGGAACAACGCCTACAACACCCGCACCTTCCAATATGCGATCCAGGATCAGTGGGACGTGACAGACGCGTTCACCGTTACCGCCGGGTTCAAGGGGCAGTCGGTTAAGCTCGAGGCCACCCCGATCAACCCCATCCCCGGCCCGCTGGCGCTGGGCGAAATCGAGAGCGAAGATTTCTTCCTTCCGCAGGTCGGTATGCTTTACAAGCTGGGCGGCGGAAACGAAGTGTTCGCCAGCTTCACCCAGAACCAGCGCGCCTTCACCGCGGCGGCGACCACCGGCCCGTTCGCGACCTCGGCGGCCGGCTTTGCCGCGCTGCGTGACCAGATCGAACCGGAAAAGACCGACACCTTCGAAGTCGGTTTCCGCTTCGGTGAGGGCCAGCTCACTGGCGTGATCGCGGGCTACCTCGTCAACTTTAGCAACCGCCTGCTCTCGGTTCCGCAGGGCCCGGGCATTGTCGGCAACGCCCCGCTGCTTTCAAACGTGGGCGACGTGCGCTCGATCGGTGCGGAAATCGGCGTGCAGTGGCAGCCGGTGCCCGATTTCACCGTGACCGGCAGCTATGCCTACAACAGCAACACCTATGAGAACGACGTCATCAACCAGACCGGCGTTGTGGTGCAGCGGATCGACGGGCGCACCGTAGTCGACAGCCCGGAAAGCATCGCCAACGTCGAACTGGCCTATGACAACGGCATGTTCTACGCTCGCGGCAATGCCAACTACACCTCGGAGCGGTTCTTCACCTTCTCGAACGACCAGTCGGTCGACGGACGCGTGCTGGTCGATGCGCTGATCGGTTTCCGTCTGGAAAGCGATAACCGCTTCCTCGACGGGCTGGCGATCGAAGGCACGGTGACCAACCTGTTCGACGAAGACTATATCGGCACGATCGGGTCGAACGGCTTCCGCTTCTCGGGCGATAACCAGACGCTGCTTGCAGGGGCGCCGCAGCAGTTCTTCATTACCTTGCGCAAGGACTACTAGTTCCGGCGGAGACCGGCGGGCGCGCACGCCTGCCGGTCTTTTCGTCCCTGCCTTTCGCTACCCCATCAACCCGCGCACGAACGGGATCAACCCGGTCTGGCGGGCGCGCTTCATCCGCTCGGCCTCAAGGATCGCGCGCACTTTGCCAAAGCATTCGTCCACATCATCATTGATGATGACATAGTCATAGCCGTCCCAGTGGCTGATCTCGGCGCGAGCGCGTTCCATGCGGGCGGTGATCACCTCGGCGCTATCGGTGGCGCGGCCCTTGAGCCGGCGGTGCAGTTCGTCGATCGAGGGAGGCAGGATGAACACCCGCACCACATCCTGCTGGTCTTTCTGATACAGCTGCTGGGTGCCCTGCCAGTCGATATCGAACAGGAAGTCCTGCCCGTCCTTCAGCCCAGCACGGATCATTCCCTTGGGCGTGCCGTAACGATAGCCGAACACGTGCGCCCATTCGTAGAACCCGTCTTCCGCGACCATCTGATCAAAGTCGGTGTCCGAGACGAAGTGGTAATGCACAGCGTCGACCTCGCCCGGACGCGGCGGGCGGGTGGTGGCCGACACCGACAGCTTGATCTCGCTATCCGCCGCAAGCAGCATCCGCGATAGCGTGGTCTTGCCCGCGCCAGACGGCGAGGACAGGATGAACATCAGGCCCCGGCGGTGCAGCTGATCGGCAGAATTGTGTGAGGTCTCGCCCATGGACCCTGTTGCACCAACCCGGCGGGCGAAATCAAGCGGTGATCAGGTTTCGTCGGTGGGCGTGCTGCGGGCCGCTTCGCCTTCGGCGCGCCCCGCTTCGAGCCGCTTGCCGTGATCGTAGAACACCTTGGCCGCCAGCCCGCCCACGACCACCGCGAGGCCTAACGGCGAGCGGCGGGCGAGGCGGCTGGCGCCCCAAAGTGCCATGCTGGTGGTAAAGCTGCGGCCGCCGACCAGCCGTTCGGCCTTGGCCTTGTTGTAGCTCTTGATCAGCATGCCTTTTTCCATCCGCTCGCGCAGCAGGCCACCGGCCGCGCGTAACACGATGTCGGCGATTACGAGATTGGTAGCGGCTACCGGGCTGGGAAGTGGCAGTCCGGCAAGGCCGGTGGGAGCAGGCGCAGCGCGTTCGGCTGCTGGCTGCCGCGCTTTGGCACCGCTCAGCTTGCCCCCGATCGCCCGCTTGCTCTGTGTCATGACGCCTATTTCTTGCGCCCAAAATCGATGCTGACGACGTTTGAGCCGTCGCCCGCACCGTCGGGATCGCTATCGGGCCCGTCGTTTTCGGCATCCTCGTGAGTCTCGGGCGCGAGTTCTTCGACCGCAGCCTGGAACTGCAGCCCGAAATCGACTGCCGGATCGACAAAGGCAGTGATCGCGGCGAAGGGAATCTGCAATTTGGCCGCCACCTGATTGAAGGTCAGGCTGACAGAGAAGCTATGCGCGCTCACTTCGAGATCCCAAAACTTGTTCTGGAGCACAATCGTCATCTCATCGGGAAAACGTTCGCGCAGGTGCGGCGGGATCGACACGCCGGGAGCGCCGGTCTTGAAGGTGATGTAGAAGTGGTGCGTGCCCGGGAGCGTGCTGCCGCGGTTGACAATCGATCCAAGCACCCGTCCAACCACCGCGCGCAAGGCTTCCTGCACGATTTCATCGTAGGGGATCAGGCTATCGGGTGCATCGCTGTTCATCACGGCTCGGATTCGTGACGGCACACGCGGTCTTGGTCAAGCCTTTTGCCGCATCACCGCACCGGTTTGGCAGGGCATGGCAGGCGCCCGCGGCCAAGCCAAGGGGACGGGCCGGGTCGCCTGATGCTTGTCATGCGGGCTAAGCGGACTATAGCGCCGGACATGGCCACCATCCCCGCCCGCACTGGCTCGGTAGAGCGCAACACCACCGAAACCCGGATCGCGATTGCCGTGGATCTCGACGGGACGGGCACCTATGCGGTGTCGACCGGCATCGGGTTTCTGGATCACATGGTCGAACAATTCAGCCGCCATTCGCTGATTGATGTCAGCATGAAGGTGGAGGGCGATCTTCATGTCGACCAGCACCACACCACAGAGGATTCGGCGATCGCGCTGGGGCAGGCAATCGCGCAGGCGCTTGGCGACAAGGCCGGGATCGGGCGTTACGGCACGGCCTATTCGCCAATGGACGAGACGCTGAGCCGGGTAGCGCTGGATATTTCCGGGCGACCATTTTTGGTGTGGAAGGCGAAGTTCACGCAGGAAAAGCTCGGCGAGTGGGATACCGAGCTGATCGAGCATTGGTTTCACTCGGTGGCGCAGGCTGCGGGGATCACGCTGCACATGGAGCTGCTTTACGGCACCAACAACCACCACATCTGCGAAAGCCTCTACAAAGGCTTTGCCCGCGCGATGCGGCAGGCGGTGGAGCGTGATCCGAGGAAGGGCGAAAGCGTGCCCAGCACCAAGGGGCAATTGGGTGGCTAGCATCTTCGTCGCCTCGCTGACCTACACCGTCCCGATTGCACAGATCGACGCCGTGTTGGCCGATCATCTCGCCTGGCTTAAGGCCGGGCACGAGGCGGGGCATTTCCTCGCTTGGGGCCCGCGCGAACCGCGCGATGGCGGGCTGATCTTCCTGAAGGCACAGGACCGCGCCGAGGCCGAGCGCCTGCTGGCGAGCGATCCGTTCATCACAGATCAGCTTGCGGATTTGAACGTCATCGAATGGACCCCGCGTTTTGTCGGCCCGGGGCTGGAGGCGTTCGGTGGCTGAGGTAATCGCGCTGATCGATTACGGCGCGGGCAACCTCCATTCGGTTCACAATGCGCTGAGGGCCGCGGGCGCTGACGTGACCGTCACCGCCGATCCTTACGTGGTGCGCGCGGCCGATCGGATCATCCTTCCCGGTGTCGGTAGCTTCAAGGCCTGCGCCGAAGGTCTCGCCGCCATCCCGCACATGATCGCGGCAATGACCGAGCGGGTGCGGGTGGGCGGAGCGCCGTTCCTTGGCATTTGCGTCGGGATGCAATTGCTCGCCGACCGGGGCTTGGAACACGGCGAGACGCCGGGGCTCGGCTGGGTGCCGGGCGAGGTGCGGTTGATCGAACCAACCGACCCCGCGATCAAGGTTCCGCATATGGGCTGGAACGATGTTGCGGTGCTGCCCCATGCTCGGACACTCGCCGTGATCGAGGAGGGCGAGGCCTATTTCCTGCACTCCTATCACTTTGCCGCCGCTGATCCGCATCACGTTGCCGCGATGACGGACCACGGCCAGGGGCTGGTGGCAGCGGTCGCGCACGACAACATTTTGGGCGTGCAGTTTCACCCGGAGAAAAGCCAGACCTATGGCCTTGCGACCCTCCGGCGCTTTCTGGAGTGGCGCCCATGAAAAGGAACTTGGCGTGATTGTGTTTCCCGCCATCGACCTCAAGGGTGGTCAGGTCGTGCGCCTTTCCGAAGGCGATATGGACCGCGCCACCATCTACGGCGACAACCCGGCAGCGCAGGCGATGATCTTCGCGCAAGCCGGCGCAGAGCACCTCCACGTGGTCGATCTCGACGGCAGCTTTGCCGGCGAAAGCCGCAACCGCGCGGCGGTAGAAGCGATCGTCGAGGCGTTCCCGGGCTTTGTACAATTGGGCGGCGGCATCCGCGATGCAGCGGCGGTGGAGGGCTGGTTCAACCTTGGCGTTGCGCGGGTGGTAATGGGCTCCGCGGCGCTCAAAAACCCGGAATTCGTCAAAGACATGGCGCGCGAATGGGAAGGCGGCATCGTCGTCGCGGTAGATGCTAGGGACGGGATGGTCGCAACCGAGGGCTGGGCCGAGGTCTCGGACGTGCCCGTGGTCGATCTCGCCCGCCGGTTCGAGGATGCAGGCGTGGCTGCGGTGTTGTTCACCGATATTGGCCGCGATGGCATGCTCAAGGGCGTGAACATCGACGCGACCGTCGATCTGGCCCGCCGCGTCGACATTCCGGTGATTGCTAGCGGCGGCGTGAAGGGGCTGGACGACATCCATATCCTTGCGCTCCACGCAGCTGACGGGATCGAGGGGGTAATCACTGGGCGCGCGCTGTATGAAGGGCGGCTTGATCTGGCGGCGGCGATTGCGATGGGCCAAAAGGCGGGGGCGGGGGCCTGAGCGATGCGATTGATGGGCTTTCTTTTCCTTGTGCTCACGTTTCTTGCCGGGGTGACCGTTGGCACGATCGCAATTGGGTTGATCAATATCGTCGTGTTTCTGGGGGTTGCCCTTGTGGCGGTGCGCTATCTTGAGCCGCGTTTTGGCAATAACGGCTTGGTTTTTGGAATGGCGGGAGCGTTTTTCGCCAGCTTTCTGTGGCCAGTCGCGGTTTATGCGTTCCGCTCAGGCGAGGAATGTGTCGGCGCGCAGTGCGCAGGCAAGGCGCCTTCGGTGAAAATCAACCTCGGTTACCCCGCATGACTGTCCGTATCCGTGTCATCCCCTGCCTCGACGTCGCCGATGGCCGCGTGGTCAAGGGCGTCAATTTCGTCGACCTGAAGGACGCGGGCGATCCGGTGGAGCAAGCGCGCGCCTATGATGCGGCGGGGGCGGACGAGCTTTGCTTCCTCGACATTTCCGCCAGTCACGAAGGGCGCGGGACGCTGCTCGACATCGTGCGGCGTACAGCCGAGGTGTGCTTCATGCCGCTGACCGTTGGCGGCGGGGTGCGCAGCGCCGATGATGCGCGCGCATTGCTGCTGGCGGGGGCGGACAAGGTGGCGGTGAACTCTGCAGCCGTCGCGCGACCAGAACTGGTGGGCGAGATCGCCGCGCGCTTCGGCAGCCAGTGCGTTGTCGCCAGCGTCGACGCGCGCCGCGTTGTTCCTTCTGAAGGGGGGGGCGCGGCAAGATGGGAAATCTTCACCCACGGCGGGCGCAAGCCCACGGGAATCGACGCAGTCGAATATGCGATGCAGGTCGTGGGGCTGGGCGCGGGCGAGTTGCTCGTCACCTCGATGGACGGGGACGGCACGCAGCGCGGCTATGACATCCAACTGACCCGCACCATCGCCGATGCTGTCAGCGTTCCGGTGATCGCCAGCGGCGGGGTGGGGAGCCTCAACCATCTGGTTGACGGGGTGGTGAAGGGTCATGCCAGTGCAGTGCTCGCGGCGAGCATCTTCCACTTCGGCACCCACACCATCGCCGAAGCGCACGCGGCGTTGCGAGCGGCAGGCTTGCCCGCGCGCGGGGTTTGACCGAAAGAAGCCGGATGGACACCCTGACCCGCCTCGAAGCCACGATTGGCCAGCGCCGCCTTGCCTCGCCCGACGAGAGTTATGTGGCGAAACTCCACGCCAACGGCCTCAACACAATCGCGCAGAAGCTGGGCGAGGAAGCGACCGAGGCGGTGATCGCCGCGCTCACCGGGGATGAGGCCGAACTGGTGGGCGAGGCGGCGGACCTTTTGTTCCACCTCCTGGTGCTGCTCGGCGCCAAGGGCGTATCGCTCAATCAGGTGCTCGCCGAACTCGAACGGCGCGAGGGGATGTCCGGCCTCGCCGAAAAAGCTGCACGGAGCGAATAATGCCGATCGACCCGACCCTGCCTTACGATGACGCCAACATCTTCGCCCGGATCCTGCGCGGCGAAATCCCTAGCGCAAAGGTCTATGAAGACGACTGGGCCTTCGCGTTCGAAGACATCAATCCGCAAGCCGAAGTGCACACGCTGGTGGTGCCCAAGGGCCGCTATGTCAGCTGGGACGATTTTTCCGCTAAGGCCTCGGACGCCGAGATCGCTGGTTTCGTGCGCGCGGTGGGCGAAGTGGCGCGCGCCAAGGGGCTGGTCGAACCGGGCTACCGCCTGCTCGCCAATATCGGCGCGCATGGCGGTCAGGAAGTCCCGCACCTGCACGTCCACATCTTCGGCGGCGAGCCGCTCGGGCCGATGATCGCGCGGCGGGGGTGAAGCGACGGGCTTGGTATAACCCCTTTTTCAATGCAATTCATCGGGATATCGCAAAGACCCGGCTTTGCAGCGATTCCCCCCTAGGCTAGGTGGCAGCGATGATTTCACCCAACCCTCCCGGCGGGCTCCTCGATGGGGCGCGGCATCTTTATGCGGTGCGGGTTTATTACGAGGATACCGACCTGTCGGGGATCACCTATCACGCCAATTACCTGCGCTGGTTCGAGCGTGCGCGGTCAGACCTACTGCGCCTGCTCGGGATCGATCAGCGTACGGCGATTGAAACCGGGGAGGGCGCGTACGCCCTGTCCGAGGTCAATCTGAAATACTTGCGCCCGGCCAAGCTCGATGACGATGTGGTGATCGAAACCCGCTGCACCGAACTTGGCGCAGCATCGTGCCGGATGCATCAGGTGGCGCGCCGTGATCACCAGACTTTGTGCGAAGCCACGCTACGCGTCGGCTTCATCACCCCGGACGGCCGCCCGCGCCGCCAGCCCGCAGCATGGCGGGACGCATTCCAGACTTTCATGAACGAGGAAAATTGAACCCGTGACGCTCGTCCTGCTCAGCGCTGCTGCTGCCCCCGCCGCGACCCGGCTCGATCCGGTCGAACTGTTCCTGCAGGCCGATATCATCGTGCAAGGCGTGCTCGTCGGCCTGATCCTGGCGAGCATCTGGGTGTGGACGATCATCGTCTCGTTCAGCTTGCGGATCGGCGGGCTGGGCCGCAAATCGAGCGACTACGAATTGGAGTTCTGGGAGCAGCGTGACCGCGAGGGGCTGCTTACCAAGCAGGCGCGCAAGGAGATTCCGGCGGCCCGCGTGGCGGCCGCGGGGCTCGATGAGTGGCGCAAGTCGACCGCCAAGCAGCCGGTCGACCGCGACGCCGTCCGCCAACGAATCGCCGCCGTGATGGACAGCCAGATCGCCGAGGAAGCGGATGATCTTGCCGGGCGGCTGAACTTCCTCGCCACCGTCGGCTCGGTCGCGCCATTTGTCGGGCTGTTCGGCACGGTGTGGGGGATCATGAACAGCTTCTTCCAGATCGGCGCGCAGCAGAGCGCCAGCCTCGCTGTGGTCGCCCCCGGCATCGCCGAGGCACTGTTTGCGACCGCCATCGGGCTGTTTGCGGCGATCCCCGCGGTGATCGCCTATAATCGCTTCGGCGGAGCGGTGGACCGCTACGAGGCGGGGCTGCAACGCTTCGCCGACAAGCTCCACAACGGGCTGAGCCGCGAGCTGGACCGCGCCTGATGGGAATTGGTTCACCCACCTCCTCGCGCCGCCGAGGCGCCAAGCGCACGCGCCGCGCCGCGATGGCCGAGATCAACGTTACCCCGCTGGTCGATGTGATGCTGGTGTTGCTGATCATCTTCATGGTCACGGTAACGCTGCCCGCCGTCGGCGTCCCCGTCGACCTCCCTGAAAGCCGCGCCGCCCCGGTGGAGGAGCAGCCCGATCAGGTTACCATTTCGATCGACCGGGCAGGCGTGATTTATATCGCAGACGAGGCGGTTCGCATCGGCGGGCTGCCCGCCGCACTCGAAGCACTGGATCGCGGCGGGGAGCCGCCGCTGATCGTGCTGCGCGGCGACCGCGGCCTGGACTATGGCCGGGTGATGGCGGTGATGGGGGAGTTGGGCCGGGCGGGCTTTACCTCGATCGCACTAGTCACTGACGGTTCAGTTTCGCCGCCATAATCCGAGACACACGATGGGAGAAATCGCATTCCGTAACGATGAGAAGATCGGCCTTGCTGCCGCCGTGGTATTGCACGGCGCGCTGGTTGCGGTGCTTTTGTTGCAGACGGTGCGCTCAGAGGTGTCGGTGTTCCCTGAACGGATGACGGTGAGTCTGGCGACCGAGGTGGGCCTTGACGCTGCTGCGCCCGATCCGGTGGCGGAAAGCCGCGCCGCGATTGCGCCGACGCTGTCGGACGCGCCTGCGCCTGCGCCCGAACGCACCGAACGTGCGGCACCAACTCTGCCGCCGACCCTTACCAAGCCGAGGCCCACCACCAGTACCGCGACCAGCCAGCCCGCGCCCACCCGCGACCGATCACGCCCCGACCGCACCTCGCCTAAACCGGCCACCACGCCCCCCAAAGTCGCAGCCAAGGGCGGCGGCAGCCGAATCGGGGATGATTTCCTCGCCGGCAGCGGGACCTCGACCACCACACAGGTAACCCGCGCTCCTGCGGCTCAGATCGGCGCGAGCGCGAAGGCCTCGATCCAGCAGGCGCTCGCCCGGCAGGTGAAACCTCATTGGACCTCGCCGCAAGGTTTGGATGTTGACCAGCTCGTCACGCTGGTCGATTTTGACCTTAACCCCGATGGCAGCCTGAAAGGCCGCCCGCGCGTTCGCAACCAGAGCGGCGTCACAGATGCCAACCGCGCGCAAGCCGCGCGTCATGCCGAGAACGCCATGCGCGCGGTGCAGTTGGCCGCGCCGTTTGATCTGCCTGCAGAGTATTACGAGGCCTGGAAGTCAGTCCGGGGCGCCCGTTTCGATAGGAATACATCACGATGAAACCCGCATTGCTTGCCGCGCTGCTGTTGACCTCCGCAATCCCGTCTGTCGCAGTAGCCCAGGATCTGGGCGCACCATTGGGCGAGGATGGACCGGTTGAAACCACCACTACCGATGCCTCGCAGGCGCAGGCGGAGGACGGTATTTCTTTCACAGTCACCGACGAATCCGCCTGGTCCGATATCGGCATCGCCATCCCCGCCTTCGCCACTGATCGCGAACGCTCCACCCCTGCCAACGAAGCTGGCACCGGCGCGCTGGGACGTGAGGTCGCGCGCGTCATCACCGCCAACCTGCGTAATAACGGGCTGTTCAAGCCGGTCGGCCCAGACAGCCTGCCGCAGCCCGGCTTCGCCCAGATCACGGCGCCCGCCTACGGCACGTGGAGCGGGAAGGGCGCTGAAATGCTGGTGCAGGGCTATGTCCGCGCGCGCGACGATGGCAAGCTGGTGGTCGGCTGCTATCTCTATGATGTCGCCCTGCAGAACGAGCTGGTACGCGAAGGCTGGGTGGTCGGCCCTGCTGATTGGCGGCGCGCGGCGCACAAATGCTCCGATCTGATCTTTGCGCGGCTGACCGGCGAAAGCCCGTTTTTCGACAGCCGCATCGCCTATATCGCCGAAACCGGGCCGAAGGATCGCCGGGTCAAGCGTCTCGCGGTGATGGACAGCGATGGGGCCAACCACCGGTTCCTGACACTGGGCAGCGCCACCGCGCTTACACCGCGTTACTCGCCCGACTATGCCAGGATCCTCTATCTCAGCTACGTCGACGGCAATCCGCGCATCTATGTCTATGACATCGGCACCGGCAAGCAGACGCTGGTGACCGAGAACAAGAGTCCCACCATCGCCCCGCGCTGGTCGCCCGATGGCAAGTCGATCCTGTTCTCGATGGCAGTGGCGGGCAACACCGAAATCTACCGCGTGCCCGCAACCGGCGGCACCAGCGTCAAATTGACCGACAATCCGGGGATCGACGTCGGCGGATCATATTCGCCCGACGGCAGCAAGATCGTGTTCGAAAGCGACCGTTCGGGCAGCCAGCAATGCTACGTCATGGATGCCGACGGCAAGAACCAGAAGCGGATTAGCTTTTTCGGCGGGCGCTGCGCCACGCCCGAATGGAGCCCGCGCGGCGATCAGATCGCCTTCACCCGGATCGCAGGTGACTTCAATGTCGCGGTGATGAACACCGGCGGCGGCAACATGCGGGTGCTGACCAAAGGCTGGCAGGACGAGGCGCCGACCTGGGCGCCCAATGGCCGGATCATCCAGTTCTTTCGCTCCGAAAAGAACACCGGGCGTTCGGGCATCTGGCAGGTCGATCTGACCGGCCAGAACGAGCGCCGCCTGCCGACCCCGGTCGATGCTTCTGACCCTGCGTGGGGCCCGATCCGCCCCTAACTCCCGTTTGATCGAAAGGAACAAAGCGATGAACACCAAGCTTGCGACGATCCTGCTGCTGGCGTCTGCCACCGGCCTTGCGGCCTGCGCCAAGAAGGCCCCGGATCAGCTCCCCCCTCCACCCGCCACTGATACCCGCCCGACGACTCAAACCACGTCGCAGGGGCAGCCCGGCGGCGCGCAGGTCGGCACCCAGGCGCATTTCGCGGGTGCGGTCGGTTCATCGACCACGATTTATTTTGATACTGATCGCTACAACGTCGATTCGCAGGATGCCGCCGCGCTGCAGGCGCAGGCGCAGTATTTCGCGCGTTATCCGCAGATCACTTTCACCATCGAAGGCCATGCCGACGAGCGCGGGACGCGCGAATACAACCTTGCACTGGGCGAGAAGCGCGCCAATTCCGCCAAGGCCTATCTGGTCAGCCTAGGAGTGGATGGCAACCGGATTGCTTTGGTGAGCTACGGCAAAGAACGTCCTGTGGCGCTGTCCTCGACCGACGCGGCGTGGGCGCAGAACCGCCGTGCCGCGAGCGTGATCATCAACTGACGATCAGCCTTTGTGCAGGCCGGGTGCAAGCTCGGCCTGTGTAGCCGCCATTTGCGCGTTGAAACCAGACAGATCGCGCGCGCCCGTCGTCATGCACAGCCCGGCCAGCGCGAGCACGGAAAACAGGCTGGACAAGGTCAGTTGCGGGCTCATCGGTCGATCTTTCGTGAACGACGGAAGGTCCGCCGCCGGTTGGTCTATCGCGATGCAACATTTCACATTGCAACTGGTTCCCGCAATAGTCTTGCCTTCCCTTGTCGCACCACAGCGCCTAGATCGAGCGGGTGATGCCATCGACCAACGACATGCAGCCGCCTTTGCGCGGAATTCGGCCATGAGCCGCGCCGGACGCTCAACCGACTGGGGCTTTCCGCGATGGCGCGGCTATGGTTCTTCGCAAGAGGCGGCCAATGTCCGCATCTGCGATCGCCACGGCTGCGATGAACCGGGGAACTGCCCCGCGCCCAAGGCCCCTAACAGCCCCGCCCGGTGGTATTTCTGCCAGAAACACGCGGCCGAATACAATTCCAAGTGGGACTACTTCGAAGGGCTCGAACAGGCCGAAAAGGACGAACGTGCCCGCGCCGAACAGCAGGAAAGCGCCGGCTATGCCGAAAGCGCCCATTACGGCTGGGCCGGATCGGGTGATGGTTCGCGTTCGGCCGATGAAATGCTCGCGCTAGAGGTGCTGGGACTCGATTCGGATGCCGATTTCGTTGCGGTCAAAAAGGCCTACCGCGCGCGGGCCAAGGAGGTTCACCCCGACGTCAAACCGGGCGATAAGGAGGCCGCGCGCCAGTTCCAGCTGATCCAGACCAGCTATGAAGTTCTGCGCGCCGCCGAAGAACGGCGCGAATGGCGCGGGTAGGGCGCTAGTTCGCGCCCCGGATTATAGGCTGGGCCCCGCAAACCTCTTGCCCGTGCTGTCGATCTGCGGATCGGGGTTATCGTTCCACCAAGGCAAATCCGTCCATGGCCGCACATCGACCTCGTGGGTCCAGCAATTGCGTGGTTGGTGGGCGAGGTGCCAATACGTCTCCGCCAGCGCTGCCGGATCGATGATACCCTCGCGGCCCTTGCCCTGCTTGAACGCTTCGTAGCGATCACCCAAAAGCTTGCCGAGCGTGTCAGGCGCATCGACCGCGCCGTCGACCACCACATGCGCGACATGCATACCTTGGGGCGCGAATTCGGCGTTCAATGTCTGGCACAGCATCCGCCGCCCGCCCATCGCGGCGGCATGGCTGTGCTGCCCGGCATTGCCGCGCATCGCTGCAGTGGCGGACGTGACCAGCAGCGTGCCATGCGCGCCGGTCTTCGCACGCTCGACCATCGCCGGGAACAACGCATGGGCCAGCCGGAATACGCCATAAGTGCCCAACCGCCAGCCGAGCTCGAAAATCCGGTGCGGGGTTTGGTCAAGCGCGCGGTTGCCGATCTGCGCGCCGAGATTGTAGAGCGCGCATTGAATAGGGCCGATCTCCGCCTCGGTGCGCGCAACCAGCTCCTCGATCGCGCCATCGTCTGCCGCGTTGAGCAGCGTGCCGCTGGCCGAGCCGCCCGCCGCGTCGATCGCGCCGACCATCCGCGCCAGCCCGGCCTCGTCGCTCCGCCGCGCCAGCACCGCGTGATAGCCCCCCGCGGCAAAGCGCGATGCGGCGTTCCCGCCGATGCCCGCGCCTGCGCCGATCACCAGAAACACAGGCTTGCGGCTGTCAGTCATCGCGATCTCCTTCGCAGTCTCGCTAGCGGGCTAATGGCCGCGTCACGATCTTGCAAGACAGCCTGGCTATCGTCCCTTTAGGAAAAGGCAGCTTGGCACCGGGCGCGCGTGATGACCAATTTGCCGGACAAAACAGAATCGGGGCGCGCTTTCAGTTCAACCCTAGGCCATGCCCGGTTACCGAGGGGATTCGCGTATGAATGATCCGTTCCTGATCCAGCGTGAGCTGCGCTATGGCTATCCGGTTTGCGACGAACTGCTGACCGGGCGATATTTCACCATCGGTTATTCATGGTATTTCCGGCAGGCCAAATGGACGCTGGAAATCGTCAGCCGGGGCGGCAATGAATTTGCCCCTGATGCCTTTACCAAAGCCCAGCGGCTCAACAATTTCCGCGCCGATGTGCGCTTGCCGCACCGCTTCCGCGCTTCGCTCAATGCTTACAGGGGCAACGGCTATGATCGCGGCCATCTGGTCTCCAGCGCCAACGCGACGCTCAGTCATATCGAGAATAGCGAGACCTTCTTGCTGTCGAACATGAGCCCGCAGGAACCCGGTTTCAATCAGGGGATATGGAAGGATCTCGAAGAGCAGGTGCGCGAGCTAAATGCCCGCGACGACGTGCTTGAAGTCTATGTGCTCAACTGCCCGTTATTCGACTTCACCAAGGAAATCAGATTGATCGGTGACACAGCCGACAAGTACGGCATCAATATCCCGGTTCCGCACGGCTTCATTAAATCGGTGCTGGCCGAGTACCGCAACGGCGGTTTGAAGCTGTGGACCTTCAAGATGGACAACGCCAAGCTGACCGGCAATCCCTCGGATTATCTGGTTGTCACCTACGATGCCGAACAGCTGATCGGTGGCCGGTTCTGGGACCGCGCCAACGGCAAGGATATGCACCGGCTCAAGGAAGCAATCCCCAAGATGTGGTGAGCGGGCGGCGACGGCTGGCTTACACTAACCCCGCGATCCCCCACACCACGCCGACAATTAACACGATCCCGGCTAGATCGAGCATCGCGCCGGCGGCCACCATCCGTTCGATCCGGATCCGCCCGGTCGCCCAGGCGATCGCGTTGGGGCCGGTCCCGGCGGGCAGCATAAAGCCCCAGCTCGCCGCCAGCGCAGCGGGCAGGGCAAGCAGCACCGGGTCCGCGCCCAGCGCCACTACCAGCGCGGCGACCACTGGCACAATGCCGGTCGCAGTCGCGACATTGCTGGCGAACTCAGTGACCACGATCACCAGCGCCACCACCGTCAGCGCGACCAGCAGCAGCGGCCAGTGTTCGAGCGGCAACAGCGCCTGCCCGGTCCACGCTGCTAGGCCCGAGGCCTGCATCCCGCCCGCCAGCGCCAACCCGCCGCCGAACATGAAGATCACGCTCCACGGCGCGCGTTCGGCCTCCTTCCACATCAGCAGCGGGCGGCCGGTGCCGTCGGGCAGCAGGAACAGCGCGAGCGCGGCGATCACCGCTATGGTGCCATCGGTCCAAGACCCATCGGGCAGCAGCGGCGCGACCAGCGGCTGTGTCATCCAGCCGACGAAGGTCAGCAGTGCGAGCGGAACCAGCCGCAATTCGGGAGTGGTCCAGGCAGCGTGGTTTTCGATGGCGTCGCGCGCAGCGGAAAGATCAAACGGATGCGCGCCGACCTGCTGCACGCGCGCGATGATCCAAGCGGCGAGCGGCGTGCCCAGCAGTACCAGCGGTATGCCGTAAAGCGACCACTCGGCAAACCCGATCCGCACGTTTGCGATCTCGTCGAGCAGGCCGACCGCGATCGCATTGGTGGGCGACCCCACGATAGTGCCAAGCCCGCCGATGCTCGCGGCAAAGGCGATGCCCATCGGGAGCGCGCCCGAAATGCCTTCTTGTTGTCCTATCGCTGCGCTACTTGAGGACGGGGTCTCATGTTGCGAGGTTTCCCCGTCGGACACGCTCCCGCCCCCCTCCAGTACCGCCAGCGCCATCGGCATCATGATCAGCGCGGTCGAGGTGTTGGAGATGAACATCGATAGTAGCGCGGTGGCGATCATGAATGCGAACAGCAGGCGGGTGGGACCGCCCTGTGCGCCGACCAGCCGCAGGATCGCAAGGCTGAGGCGGCGATGCAGCCCGGTGCGCTCGATCGCCAGCGCGATGAACGCGCCTCCCAGCAACAGGAACAGGATCGGCGAATAATAGGTGCTTGCCACCTTGTCGGCATCTGACACGCCCGCGAGCGGCAGCACCACAAACGGCAACAGCGCGGTGACGGTAAGCGGAACCGCCTCGGTCATCCACCATGCCGCCATCCACAGCACCAGCCCTGCGACAAGCCACGCACCGGGCGCCATGCCTGCAGGAGCCGGCAGCAGCGCGGTCAGCGCGCAAGCCAGCGGGCCGAGGATGAGGCCAATCCGGCGTGCGGTCATGCGATGTTGGCTCCCCCGATCATGGGGTGAGGGGTAACAGCCTGAAGTGCGTCGCGGCAAGCCGGGCCGTGATCGGCGCGGCTTATTCCACCGCGTTCTTGTTCGGCGGATCGCCTGGCAGGTCGATGTTGGAGAAGAAAACTCGGGTGGTCACGACCTCGCGGCGCTGAATCACCTCGAGCTTGCGCTGGCGCTGGCGCAGCAGATCGAGGACGCCCGGCGGGATCCCCGGGCGGCCGGCAGTGGTGCTTCCCGCCAGATAATTCGCCCCGCGCGATCCGCCGGCGAGGTCGGCGATATCATATTCGCGGATGGTGGCTTCGGTTGCGGACGTCTTGGCAAGAATCGCGCTGACCTCGTCGTCCGCATAGTTGACCAGATGTGCGCGCAGATCGCGGGCGAAGTCGGGGAAATAGAACGGCGCGACCTCGGCAAAGAGCTCGGCCACATGCAACGTGTCGCCGCGCTTTTCCGTGCCGCGCAGGGCGTTGACGAACTCGTTTGCGCAAAGATCGAGCAAGCTGCCGACATTCTGCCCGGTAAAGGCAGCGCTCTGCAACGCCGGCCCGCCGATCTCCCCACGCCAGAAGCCATAGATTACCTTGGGATCGCGCCAATGGGCAAACACGATCCTTTCGCGGATGTCCCGCAGGCTGAGGCTGATACCCTGCACGGTGATGAAGCGCGCCTCGTCGAGCGGCATCCCGTCGAGCATGATCTCGCGGGGCTCGCGAAGCGGCCATTGAAGCGCGATCTGTTCCAAGAGCGCGACGTTGTGGAGGTTGAACCAGTAGGCCAGCTGCTCGTTTCGCGGCAGGGTGTGGATCGGGATGGTGTCGCCGATCGCCTGCAACTCCTCGCGGTAGAGCGTGAAGCTTTCGATCACCTTGCGGTCGAAGAAGGAAAATCCGATCATGGAGCCCTCCAGCCGGTAACGCGACTGCGCCCCCTGCTTCATCCGGGTGCCGGTCGGCTGGATCGGAAGATAGGGCGCGTTGCGGTTCGACGGCCCCATCATTACGGCGATGTTCTGGAGCGCGAAATCGAAGATCTCGTAATCGATCCGGTGGCGGATCGGATTGGTGGTGGGGGCGAAGACCGCCAACCGGGTTTCGACGGTGGCCGGCTGTCCTGACTCCGTTTTAGCGGCGGGAGCGAAATGCCCCGGCCGGTTGCCCTGCGCCGCCGCCGCCACGGGCAGCAGAGCGGCAAACTTCGCCAAGGTTACAAAGGTTACCTTCAGAACCATCGCGTCTCTCCCACCTGATTGAGATAGCTCGTCCAAAACACAAGCTATCTCAATCGTATAAACGTGGAAAGAGCAAAAGGGCTGTGCGTGCCCGCGGAGCGCCTATTCGACCTCGCTCGGCTCGCCAGTCCCCTCGGGTAGGGTGATGTTGCTGAAGGTTACCGTGCCGGTGCGGCCTTGGCGGATGATCTCCTGGAACTTTGTCTCACGCTCTTTGAGCAACGCGGCCATGCTCTGCGGGATGCGGAAGCTGGTTGAAATACCGTTCGAGGTGATGTTTTGATAGGTCGGCTCGCGCACCCCGCCTTCGAGATCGGCGATGTCGTGTTCGTTGATCACCGGATCGGCCCCGTTGGTCTTGGCGAGCAGCGCGACTGTGCTCTCGTCAGCGTAGCGGGTGAGGTGCGCGCGCAGGTCGCTTTCAAAAGCGGAGAAGAAGAAAGGGGCTGCCTCGCGGTAGAATTCGGAGACCTGCAGCGTACCGCCCTGATCTTGCGTGCCGCGCAGCGAATTAACGAAATCGCCTGCGCCGCGGACAAGCAGCCGCCCGACATTGTCGGCGTTGAACGCTTCACGTTGCAGCGAAGGGCCGCCGATCTCGCCGCGCCAGAAGCCGTAGAGCACCACCGGATCTTTCCAGTGGCGATAGACGATCTTTTCGCGGATATCGCGCGGAGAGAGCTTGATGCCCTCAACAGTGATGAAGCGCGCTTCATCGAGCAGCACGCCGTCCACCTTGATCTCGCGCGGCTGACGAACTGGCCAAGCATTGGCGATCTGTTCGACCATCGCGACATTGTGGAGGTTGATCCAGAAGGCCAGCTGCTCGTTGCGCGAGAGCGCTTGGATGTCGACGATATTGGCGGTGTTTTCCAAGTCTTTGCGATACTCGGTGAAGCTCGCGATCACATCGGAATCGAGGAAGCTAAACATCACCCGCGTGCCTTCCAGCCTGTAACGCGAGACATGGCCATATTGGCGGCGGGTGCCGAAGCTGGGATCGGGCCGCGGCGCGCCTTCGCGCAAGCTGGGGCCCATCGAAATGACAATGTTCTTCATCGCCTCGTCCCAGATCGAATAGTCGATCTTGTCGTTGTTGGGCGACTTGGACGGCGCAAAGGTCGCCAGTGCAGCCTCGCTCAGTGCGAAGTTGGAGCTAGAGCTTGCGTGCGCGGCCGGGGCGGCGAAGGTGATCCCGGCCAGTAGCAGCGGGGCGATGAACGGGCGGGACAGGATCGGCATGGTCGCGGGGTCTTCCTGCAAAAACAGGCACCCCGTGCAAGGGGCCTGACGGGGGTCTGGACACGGGCAGGACGGGCTCAAGCGGGGACAAGGCCCCTCCCTGACCGTGCCGCAAAGCTTTAGCACGTTCGGCTGCAGGGCGGTTGCCCGCAATCGGTTTGCATCGGCACTTTGTCGACCCGCCAAGTCGCCGGTCGGACACTGTCAATTTGGGGGCGATAATCGGCGCGAAAACGGGCGGGACCACACCTGTTGGTCGCCCCGCCCCGCATGATTTCGCATCCGGTGCTTACTTAGGTGCGAGCACCATCAGCATCTGGCGGCCCTCAAGCCGCGGGAAGGCTTCGACCTTGGCAATTTCGGCGACATCGTCCTGCACCTTCTTGAGCAGGTCCATGCCGAGGTGCTGGTGCGCCATCTCGCGTCCGCGGAACCGCAGCGTGATCTTCACCTTGTCGCCATGTTCGATGAACTTGCTGACGTTGCGCATCTTCACGTCATAATCATGCGTGTCGATGTTGGGGCGCATCTTCACCTCCTTGATGTCCTGGGTCTTCTGCGTCTTGCGCGCCAGATTGGCCTTTTTCTGCGCTTCGTAGCGGAATTTGCCGACATCGAGGTATTTGCACACCGGCGGGTCCGCGTTGGGGGACACTTCGACGAGGTTCAGGCCTTTCTCGTTAGCCTGCTCAATCGCTTCGCGGGTGAACATCACCCCAAGGTTTTCGCCTTCGTCATCAATGACGCGGACCTTGGGGACGTTGATCATGGTATCAAATCGAGGGCCGCTTTTGATAGGCGGGGCCATCGAGCGGCGGGGTGGACGTGATATGAGGTGTTCTCCTGTTGTGGCTTACGTGGTGGGCGCTCCTTAGTGCGAAACGCGGGCCAGCGCTAGGTGGAGTCTTATGCCGCCGCCTGCCACAACGGAAACCGCGCGATCCGGCCCTTTGCGGGCATCAGCGCGTCGATGCGGCGCGCCGGTTGTAGTGCGGCGCGGATTTCCGGCGCTCCGGCATCGAGTCCGCCGGTGAGGGTGCCGAACGCGGGGAGAATCATCCGCTCGGCCCCCGCGTTGCCTTCGCCAGCACCGCGCCCAAGAACCGCGCAGGGCCGGGCGATGTGGCGGTTTCGCACCGTCATCCGCAGCTTAGGGTGATAGTGCCCGGACAGTTCGGGCGCGGTCTCTCCGGCGCGGGCTTCGTGGCGCAGCTTGATGCCGCCCACCTCCAGTTCGGGCACGATCGTCCCGCCGAAGCCGCGCGGCAGAGCCTCATCGTGGTTGCCGGTGATCCACACCCAATCGAGTGCGCGGGTCAGTGCCTCGAGCATCCCAGTGCAATAGGGATCGAGCCGCAGAGCGCCCGCATCATCGTGGAAATTGTCCCCCAGCGTGATTACCCGCCGCGCGCCGGTGATCCGCACCGCATCCGCCAGCCGTTCAAGCGTGTCGCGGCTGTCATAGGGGGGGAGCATCTGCCCGGTCTGCGCAAACCAGCTGGCCTTCTCAAGATGCAGGTCGGCCACCAGCAGCGCGCGCTCCGCCGGCCAGTACAGCGCGCGGCCTGCGCCGAGCAGCATTTCGTGTCCGGCAAAGGCGAAAGGGGCGAACATAGCAGGAACCATGGCGCCGCCTTCGCGGGCTTTCGTTTTTCTTGCAACCAAAAAACCGCTCAGCCTGAGCTTGTCGAAGGCCCGTTCTTTCTTCTATCGCTCGATCATCAAAGAAATGCAGCCCTTCGACAAGCTCAGGGCGAACGGGAGGCTCGTGGATCTATGGATTGGACTGACAAAACCGCGCGCGCGCGCGCATGGTTCGAATCGCTGCGCGACCAAATCTGCGCGCAGTTCGAGGCACTAGAGCGTGAAGCAGGGTCGGACGCAGGCTTTCAATACACCGCTTGGAACCGCGAGGAGGACGGTAATCCCGATCCCGGTGGCGGGATGCAGGGATTGATGAAGGGCCGCGTGTTCGAAAAGGTCGGAGTCAATGTCTCGACCGTGCGCGGCAGCTTTGCCAAGGAATTTGCAGGCTCGATCAACGGCGCCAGCGCCGAGGCGCCCGGATTTGTCGCCACCGGAATTAGTCTGGTCGCGCACATGGCCAATCCGCACGTGCCTGCGGTTCATATGAACACCCGCTTCCTGACCACCACCAAGGCGTGGTTCGGCGGCGGCGCGGACTTGAATCCACCGATCCCTTACGAAGAGGACACGGCGGAATTTCACGCCGCGATGCAGGCCGCCTGCGATCCGCACAATTCGACTTATTACGAACGGTACAAGAAGTGGTCGGACGAGTATTTCTACATCCCTCACCGGCAGGTGCATCGCGGGGTGGGCGGAATTTTTTGTGACCATCTGGAATGCACCGACGATGCCGCGTTTGATCGCAACTTTGCCTTCATCCAGGACATCGGCAAGCAGTTCCTCGAGGTCTTTCCCGCGATCGTACGCAAGCGGATGAACAGCGAATTCACGCCGGCAGACGAGGCGGAGATGTTCGAATACCGGGGCCGCTATGCCGTGTTCAATCTGGTGTATGATCGGGGTACGATCTTCGGCCTGAAGACCGGCGGCAATATCGACGCGATCCTGATGAGTTTGCCGCCGCGCGCGACTTGGTCGTAAGCGCCTGTGTGGCTGTAGTGTGCGGCGCTCACTAGCCGCCGCCGCCGCTACGCTGCAAGCAGTCGCCCATGCTG
>JBBQWH010000018.1:0-33264 GCA_038210785.1 Sphingomonadales bacterium
CGGGCTGCGGCACGCCGGGCTGCGCCACCAGTTCGCGCGCGGCGGCCAGCGCGAAGTCGCGCTTGCCGAGCCCGGCTTTGCCCGCCAGCAGCCAGCCGTGATGCATTCGCGCCCCGCCCAGCGCATCGCGCCATTGCCGCCACGCCTCGGCGTGATTGGGCCAAAGCGTCATGCGCCCGCCCCGCCGAGCAGATCGCCGAGCGCAGCGATAATCCGCTCGTGCACCACTTCGGGCGCGCCGATCCCGTCGATCCGCGCAAAGCCGGCGGGATCGGCAGCGGCGAGCGCGCGGAAGGCGTCAGCGACCGCGCGGTGATAGCTCGCTGGGCGGCCTTCGATCGCATCGCTGGCTTTGCCGCGCGCAGCCAGACGCTCTGCCAACGCAGCCTCCTCACCGTCGAGCAGGATCACCCGGTCGGGCCGCAATCCATCGCTACCGAAGCCGTGCAGCGCGCAGATTGCCGCGTCGCCCAATCCGCCAGCCCCGCCTTGATAGGCACGGCTCGAATCCACGAAGCGATCGCACACCACCCATTCACCGCGCGCAATTGCCGGGCGGATCAGCCGCGCAACATGATCGGCGCGGGCCGCGGCGAACAGTAGCGCTTCGGCCTGCGGAGGCCAGCCTACCGCGCCCGGAGGATGAAGAAGCAGGGTTCGGATCGCTTCGGCGCCCGGGGTGCCGCCCGGCTCGCGGGTGGTGATCACGCCCAGCCCGCGCGTGCGCAAAGCCTCGGCCAGCAACCGCGCCTGGGTCGACTTGCCAGCCCCTTCCCCGCCCTCAAAGGCGATGAAGCGGCCGGGTGCTCGGCTCACGCGAACACGCCGGCGATGGCGTTGATGATCCGGGCGAGTGGGCCCGCTGTCCCGACAGCTTGGGCGGTGTAGAGCGGGATGCGCGTGGGCGCAGCGCCCGGGGCAGTCACCTCGAGCACGGCGACCTCCTGCCCGGCAGTCAGCGGCGCACGCAGCGGCCCGTCATAGCGGATGGTTGCGGTCAGGGGACCGGTGCTTCCGCGCGGCAGGTTAATGCTAACCGGCCCCGCCGCCGTCAGAGCCACGCGCCGCGCCGCCCCGTCTTGCACCCGCGCTTCGCCCACCACCGCGCCGGGCTCGAACAGGCGTTGGCGATCGAACGCGGTAAAGCCCCATTCGAGATAAGCGCGAGCCAGACGCGCCCGCAGCCGCCCGTTCTCGACCCCGGCCAGCACCAGTACCAGCCGCTGCCCATTACGTTGCGCGGTGCCAAGATAGGAGAACCCCGATTCGTTTGTGAACCCGGTCTTGATCCCGTCCGCGCCCGGCACACGCCCGATCATCGGATCGTGATTAACCTGCACGATGCCTTTGTAATCGAAGCCAGCGCGCCCGATGTAATAGCCGAACTTGTCAGGGTGGCGGGCGATCATTGCCCGTGCGAGCAGGGCAAGATCATTGGCCGTGGTGAAAGTCCGTCCTTCGTCGGGCCAGCCATTGGGCGTGCCGAAATGGCTCCCCGTCATACCGAGCGCGAGGGCGGTGCGGTTCATCTCCGCGGTCCAGGCGGCGATCAATCCGGCCTGCCCTTCTGCCAGCACCGCCGCCCCGTCATTGGCCGAGACATTCGCGATCCCAAGCAGCAGGTCATCGACCCGCACCCGCTCACCGCGATCAAGAAACATGGTCGAGCCCTTGCGCCGCCAATCGCGGGCGATCAGCGGGCTCATCATGAACACCTGGCGTGGATCGAGCCGTCCGGCCTCGATCAGCTCGAAGGCGAGATAAAGCGACATCACCTTGGTCACCGAGGCGGGCACAAATCGCCGGTCAGGCTGGCGGGCGTGGAGTACCTGCCCGCTGCCAAGATCGACCAACAATGCCACCGGCGCCTCGGCGGCGGTGGGGACAGCGGGTACGACTGGGCCGGGCAGCGGGGACTGCGCAAGCGCCGGACCCGCCGGAGCGAGGGCGGGCAAGGCTAAGGCAAGCGCCAGGAAACGCGAAATCATCGGAGGCATCACACAAAAGGCTATAGCCGCCGTCCCCCTGCTTGGCGAGGCACGCGCAGGCTTCAGTTCACGATTTCGTCAGCCAGCAGTCCCACGCTCAAGCCGTAATAGCTTGAGCAGTTGTATTCGAGGATCGCACGGAAATTGCCTGTCAGCAGCCATGCAGGCGTGCCGGGACCGTCGGGCTGGAACAGCGACACCATTGTATCATCGGGCAGACTGCGCAAGCCGCTAACCCCCACGGCGCGCCATTCGGCGACCGTCATCCAGCGGCTCAGGCGTTCATGCACGCGCGGGCAGACCGGTGAGACGAGGCGGGTGCGGTAGGCGCCCGGATCGAACCCAGCGGGCACCGCAGCGCGCACGCCCCACGGCTGGCCGGGGCGCCAGCCGGCGTCACGAAAGTAATTCGCAATCGAGGCAAAGGTATCGCTGCGGTTAGAGAAAATATCCGCCTGCCCGTCGCCATCGCCGTCGGTTGCGAGCCGTAGGTAGACGCTCGGCAGGAACTGCGGATTGCCAAAGGCTCCCGCGTAGCTGCCGACCAGCTGCGTGCGGTCGAAGCCCTTGTCTGCGATCTTGAGCAGCGCGACAAATTCGCCCGCGAACAGCTCGCGCCGCCGTCCTTCCCACGCCAGTGTTGCAAGGCTGCGAGCGAGATCGAACTCGCCCTTGACCCGGCCATAGCTGGTCTCGTGCCCGAAGATTGCGACGATGATCGGCCCCGGCACGCCATATTGCCGCTCAATCCGAGCGAGCTGATCGCGGGCTTGTGCGTAAACTGCGCGCCCCCCGCCGATCCGCGCGGCATCGACATGGACGGCAATATAGTTCGCCATCGGCGGATAACCGCGGGTGGTGGCGCTGCCGGGCTGGTTGTTGTCGAGCGCGATGACGCGGGGGTTGGGGGTGAGCCCGGCGGTCATGCGGTCAATGGCGGCCTTGCTAACCCCCTCGGCCCTCGCGCGGGCCTTAAGCAGTTCGAGATAGGCATCGAAGCCCAACCCGTCGCCGCTGACCGCCTGCGCGATGGCAGGCGCGGATGCGGGCGGCGCACCAAGGATCGCAAGCGCCGCAATGGCAAGCACGGCAAAGGGAAGCAGACGGGGAATCATCACGTCTTAGGGTGTCATACCTTGGATGAATTCCCAACAACCGAACTGGGGATGATGTCGTTTGCTTCTTACCTTGGGGAACGGCGGTATTCTCCCTTCCCCAAAAGGAAGATGCTTAAGGGGTGACAATCCCGATCTTCGGCGCTAGCCGATTGCGGCCTAGGACAGGTGGCCGAGTGGTTTAAGGCAGCGGTCTTGAAAACCGCCGTAGGTGCAAGCCTACCGTGGGTTCGAATCCCACCCTGTCCGCCAGACTTCTGGCTTCCTTGGCCTGCATCACAGCCGGAAATCTTGGCTCTGCTTTCTGCGATGTGTTAACCGATGTCCTTGGGGACAGGGGGAACCAGCATGAATCCGAACAAAGCACTTTGGGAAAAGGGCGACTTCACGCAGATCGCCGCAACAATGCGCGATAGCGGGCGGGAATTGGTCGAAGGGCTTGGGATCGTCGGCGGCATGGAGGTGCTCGATTTGGGCTGCGGCGATGGCACCACCGCGCTGCCGGCTGCGCAACTCGGTGCCAACGTGCTCGGAATTGATATCGCCAGCAATCTGGTCGCGGCGGGAAACCTACGAGCAGCCGAAATGGGCCTTACCAACTTGCGGTTCCAAGACGGCGACGCATCAAATCTTGAAGGTATGGCCGATGACCGGTTCGACCTTGTCGTGAGCGTCTTTGGCGCAATGTTTGCGCCGCGTCCCATGGATGCGGCGCGCGAGATGGCTCGGGTCACCAAACCAGGCGGCAGGATCATGATGGGCAATTGGATCCCCGGTGATCCGACGCTCGTGGCGCAGATCCTGAAGATCAGCGCGGCCTACACGCCGCCGCCGCCGGAAGGTTTCATCAGTCCGGTCACTTGGGGGATTGCTGCCAACGTAGAGGAGCGGTTTGGCGCGGCAGGCATCACGCCTGACCGGATCAGCTGCGAGCCTGCGACTTATGTGTTTCGGCATCCCGGCCCGCCGGTGGAGCTGCTCGAAACATTCCGGAATTTCTACGGGCCGACAATGAACGCATTTGCTGCTGCTGAAAGCAACGGTCGCGCTGACGATCTAAGCGACGAGCTTGCCGCGCTCTTCGCAGCGCAGAATCAGGGCGGCGCGGATGATACCGTCATTCCCGCAACTTATCTCAAGGTGATCGTGCGCAAACCTTAAACGCCAATCCTGTCGCGCCTCGACCGCACTTGCCGGTGCAGGGCGGGGTTCTCACTGCCCTCAGAAATGCACCGCCCGTCCATAGGCGTCGAGCACGCTTTCGTGCATCATTTCGCTCAGCGTAGGATGCGGGAAGATCGTCTGCATCAGTTCGGCCTCGGTGGTTTCGAGCACCTTGCCCACGGTATAGCCCTGGATCAGCTCCGTCACTTCGGCGCCGATCATGTGCGCGCCGAGCAATTCGCCGGTCTTGGCGTCGAAGATCGTTTTGATGAAGCCCTCGGCTTCCCCCAGCGCAATCGCTTTACCGTTGCCGATGAAGGGGAAGTTGCCGACCTTGAGCTCGTAACCAGCCTCTTTCGCCTTGGCTTCGGTAAGGCCCACGCTGGCGACCTGCGGGTGGCAATAGGTGCAGCCCGGGATGGCGTTGCGGTCGAGCGGGTGCGGGTGCAGTGCAGTGTTGCCGAGCTCCTGCGCAATCGCCTCGGCGCAGGTGACGCCTTCATGGCTCGCCTTGTGCGCCAGCCACGGGCCGGGGGTGCAGTCACCGATGGCCCACAGGCCCGGGGTCTTGGTGCGGCCGTAGGGGTCGATCTGGATGAACCCGCGCTCCAGGTCGGCCAGACCGTCAATACCGATATTCTCGGTGTTGGGCACGATGCCGATGGCGACGATCACGTGGGTAAATTCGCTTGCCGCGCTCTTGCCAGCCTTCTCCTTAATGGTTGCGGTGATGCCCTTGGGCGTGACCTTCACATCCTCTACCCCGGCGCCAGTCATGATGGTTATGCCCTGCTTGCGTAGCGACTTTTCGAGGAAAGCCGAAACGTCGGCGTCCTCTACCGGCACGATCCGGTCGAGCATTTCCACCACGGTCACTTCACTGCCGATATCGTTGTAGAAGCTGGCAAACTCGATCCCGATTGCGCCCGAACCGATCACCAACAACTTTTCTGGAAGCTCGGCGGGGGTCATCGCGTGGCGGTAGGTCCAAACGCGCTTGCCGTCAGCGGGGGCGAAGGGCAGGTCGCGGGCGCGGGCGCCGGTGGCGACGATGATGTGTTTGGCGGTGACGGGTTCTTCGCCCTTATCCGATTTCACCGTCAGCGCATTCGCCCCAGTCAGCCGCCCCTCGCCCATGTGAACGGCAATCTTGTTCTTCTTCATCAGGTGACCGATGCCCTGATTGAGCTGTTTCGCCACCCCGCGGCTGCGCTTCACGATCGCGCCAAGGTCCGCCTCGATCCCCTTGGCGACGAGGCCGTAATCGCCCGCGTGCTGCATGTAGTGGAAAATCTCGGCCGAACGCAGCATCGCCTTGGTCGGGATGCAGCCCCAGTTGAGGCAGATGCCGCCGAGGTTCTCGCGCTCGACGATGGCGGTCTTCAACCCCAGCTGCGCGCAGCGGATCGCCGCGACATAGCCGCCGGGGCCGGAACCGAGCACGATCACGTCATAGGTGTCAGCCATTGTCATTTTCCTTGGGGAGGAGGAGGGTCTGGTTGACGGTAACTGTACGGGGGCGATTGTCGTCGCCGATCAACACGAATTTGAAGGTGCCGCCTGCGACCTTGGTGGTGGCCTCGCCGTTACGCTCGCGCGCAATCGCCTTGGCGGCGATGGTTAGCGAGGTGGTGCCAGTCTCGAGCACATCGCAATAGACGCTAAGTTCATCCCCCACCGCCATAGCGCCGGGGAAGGCGAAGTCGGTCGCGGAAACCACCACCGCCTTGCCCTGCCCCACGCGGCTTGCCAGCGACCCCGCACCGAGCGCCATCTGCGCCATCAACCACCCGCCGAACACCCCGCCATAGGGGTTGGTGTCGGCCGGCATAGCGGTGACGCGGATCTGGGGGGTGCGTTCAGTCAAAGTCCCTCTCCTTCCCACCGCTGCGCGGCGGGCCCCTTCCTCCCCCGCGAGGGGAGAGGAGGTTTGGTCCAGCGGCACGTCAAAGCCCCTCTCCCCCTGCGGGAGAGGGGTTGGGGAGAGGGGCTTGCGCTGCGTCTAGAATCACCCTCGCGACCCCGTCGGGATTACCCAAAATCTCATTGTTCCAGAACCGCAAAACGCGAAAACCCTGTCCGGTCAGCCACGCATCGCGCACCGTATCGCGCGCGCTTTCAGCGTGTTGCCCACCATCAGCCTCAACAATCACCCGCGACCCAAAGCACACAAAGTCGACGATGTAATCGCCCAGCTGCTCCTGCCGCTTGAATTTCAGCCCGCCGAGCCGCTGGCCGCGCAGCATGGACCACAGCTTGGCCTCAGCCCCGGTGGGTTCGCGCCGCATCCGCTTTGCCAGCGGGAGGAGGTTGCGTGTGCCCCCTCTCCTTCCCACCGCTGCGCGGCGGGCCCCGTCCACTCCCGCAAGGGGAGAGGAGATTTGTGCGGCGGTAACGCGGATTTGGGGGGAGCAGTCAGTCATCCCTGCCGAGCCCAGTCGATGCGCTGCCGTTCCACCAGAAGCCACCAAAGAAAGCCCGAAAATCCTGATATTGCCACCATGAACGCATTGAATTCCAAACCTTCGTCCCAACCAAGCGTCACTGAAATGATCAAACCGGCGAGCGCTCCAATGATCGTAAACCAAAGCACTTGAGGAGTAGGAACGAGCTGGCCCCATTTCTTGAAAGGCCATGCCAATAACGAGCCACTGATCAAAGCGAGGATGAGAGCATAAACGAACGTTAGCCACGCCACTTCGAACGGAGTGAATATGCCACCATAGATCACCGTCTGGAGTGAATAATAGGCGCCGACAACCAACGCGTCGACGGTAGCAATGATTGGAACCGCAATGATTGGGTGAATTGACCTCACCTCACACCACCAGCCCCATCGGGTTTTCGCACAGCTGCTTGATCGCCTCCATTAGCTGCGCGCCGTCCGCGCCGTCGATGGCGCGGTGGTCGAAGCTGCCGCTCGCGTGGAGCACAGTCGCCACCTTGATCTCGCCGTTCACCACATAGGGCGCTTGCTGGCCTGCCCCGACCGCGAGAATCATGCCCTGCGGCGGGTTGATCACCGCGTCGAACTGCTTGATCCCGAACATGCCCAAGTTGGAGAGGCTCGCAGTGCCGCCCTGGTATTCGTGCGGCATCAGCTTGCCATCGCGCGCCTTGCCCGCAAGCGCCTTCATCTCGGTCGAGATCGCGGCGAGGCCCTTGGTATCGGCGTGGGTGATTACCGGGGTGATCAGGCCCGAGGGCGCGGCCACCGCCACCGACACATCGGCGCGGCTGTATCGGCGCATCACGTCGCCGTGGAAGCTGACATTGCATTGCGGCACCCGCATCAGCGCGCGGGCGAGCGCCTTGATCAGCAGGTCGTTGACCGACAGCTTCACGCCATCGGGCTCAAGTGACTTGTTCAGTTGCGCGCGCAATTCCAGCAGCGGATCGAGCCGGATGTCGATGGTGAGGTAGTAGTGCGGGACGGTCTGCTTGCTCTCGGTCAGGCGGCGGGCGATAACCTTGCGGATGGTCGAGAGCTTTTCCTCGGCGTACGGCGCGCCGCCCTCCACGGCGGGGGCCGGGGCGGGAGCGGAAGTCGGTAAGGGTGCGGCATCGCTCGCAGTGGCGGCCAATGCAGGCGCAGCCGCCACGCCGGGAGCGAAGCTCTCGACATCGTCCTTGACGATCCGGCCATTGGGGCCGGTGCCTTTGACCAGCGCCAGATCGATCCCCTTGTCCGCCGCAATTCGCTTGGCGAGCGGCGAGGCGATGATGCGCTCGCCCGAGGCCGCGACCGGTGCAGGTGCGCGCTCAGCTGTTGGCGTGGCCGCAGCGGGTGCGGCCAAACCGCCGCCTGCCACAATCGCTGCCTCGACATCTTCCTTGGTGATTTTGCCTTTGGGGCCGGTGCCGGTGAGACTGGCGAGATCGACGCCGTGTTGCTCGGCCAGCTTGCGAGCGGTCGGGCTTGATGCCGGTCCGTCCGCTGCCGGAGCAGCCGCTGCGGCAGGTGCTTCGACAGGCTCAGCACCAGCGGTAACTGCGTCCTCGCCCTCCACCGTCAGCCGCGCGATCACCGCGCCGACCTTCACATTCTCCGAACCCGCTTCGATCAGGATTTCGGCGATCACGCCTTCATCGACCGCCTCGAACTCCATCGTTGCCTTGTCGGTTTCGATCTCGGCCATGATATCACCCGAGCGGATCGTATCCCCCACTTTCACCAGCCAGCGCGCAAGCGTGCCTTCTTCCATGGTGGGCGACAAAGCCGGCATCCTGATGTCCAAGGCCATGATCCGCTGCAACTCCCGTGATCGATCGTCACCCGTTCTCTGGCCAATTCGCAGCGCGTGGGCAAGCGTCAGAGTGGGGGACTTGCCAAACCCTACGAATGCAATGATACCCTGCGCGCTCACGAGGCCCGGACATGCGCACTTTTCTGGTTATCATCGACGAGAGCGAAGAGGCCACCGCTGCGCTGCGCTATGCTGCGCGGCGGGCGGCGGCGGTGGGCGGAGCGGTCCACCTACTCGCGCTTGTCCCGCAGCAGAATTTCAGCGCTTTTGGCGCAGTGCAGGCGACGATCGAGGCCGAGGCGCGCGACCGGGCTGAAATGCTCGCCCACGGGGTGGCGGGCAATCTGCTGGCGGAAAGTGGGATCATGCCGACCATTTCGGTCAAGATCGGAATGGGCCAGAAGATTGTCAGCGAATTCCTTGGCGAGCACGAGGAAGTCGCCGCGCTGGTGCTGGGCGCGGCCAAGGGCAGTACTCCGGGACCGCTGGTGAGCCACTTCTCGGCCGCGGCCGGATCGCTCCCTTGCCCGCTCTACATCATCCCGGCCGATTACGACGAGACCGGGCACGCGCTCCACGTCTGAGCCGCCCGGTCACTTTTGCTATGGCATCGCTGCTTGCAGAAAACCGGTGCCCACTTTTCTGCGCGATGGTTTATTTCTTGCGCCCTTGATGGCGGATATTGCCCGGCCGCCCGCGCTGGCCAACCATGAACTTGCCTGCCGTCCTGGGCGGCCCGCCAGAGGTGCGACGCCGTTCGTCCGGCCGCGCACCGCGTGGCTCGATCGCGCCAGCATCGGCCTGTGGGAGCACGAATTTGAGCGCGCCGGTGAGCGGATTGGCTTCGGCCAGCTTGAGCTTCAGCCGGTCGCCGCTGGCATAGGTGGTGCCGCTATCGCTGCCAACCAGCGCCTGCGCGGCCTCATCGTGGCGGAAGTATTCGCCGCCCAGCGTCGAGATCGGCACCAGCCCGTCACCCCCGAGGCCGACAATGGTGGCGAAGAATCCGAAACCCTGCACCCCGGTGATACGTGTATCGAACACCTCGCCCACCCGCGCCGATAGCCAAGCCGCGACATAGCGGTCGATGGTATCGCGCTCAGCCTCCATTGCGCGGCGCTCGGTCTGGCTGATTGCGTCGGAAACCTGCTGCAAGCTGGCACGGTCGCGGTCTGATAGACCGGTGGTCGGCGGGTGCGAACCTGGCGGTGCGGCCTGCTCGAGCTTGTAGGCATCCACCAGCGCGCGGTGCACCAGCAAGTCGGCATAGCGGCGGATCGGCGAGGTAAAATGCGCGTACGACCCCAGAGCCAGGCCGAAATGCCCGGCATTGGCGGGGCCGTAATAGGCTTGCGTCTGGCTGCGCAGCACCGCTTCCATGATCAGCGCTTTTTCGGCCTCGTCGGTGATGTCCTTCATCATCCGGTTGAACAGGCCCGGCGTCACCACCTGACCCAGCGCCAGCTTCTTGTCCATCGTGGCGAGATAATCGCGTAGGGCAATCAGCTTCTCGCGGCTTGGCGGTTCGTGGACGCGGTAGACCACCGGGGCGGTTTTCGCCTCCAGCGCCTTGGCCGCCGCAACATTGGCCGCGATCATGAAATCCTCGACCACCCGGTGCGCATCGAGCCGTTCGCGTAGGGCGATTTCGGCGATCTGGCCCTGCTCGTTCAGCACCACCCGGCGTTCGGGCAATTCGAGTTCGAGCGGATCGCGAGCATGGCGCGCGGCGGCGAGCGCCTTCCATGCATCCCACAGCTTGGCGAGGTATTCAGGAGGGTCGCCAGCATCCACCGCCTTCTGCGCATCCTCATAAGCGATGTTGTGCGCAATCCGCACCAGCGCACGGGTAAAGCGGAAGCTGCTGACCTTGCCGTCGCCGCTGATGTGAAGGTGGCACGCCATCGCCGCGCGGTCCTCGCCTTCTTTCAGCGAGCAGACATCGGCCGAGAGCACCTCAGGCAGCATCGGCACCACCCGGTCGGGGAAGTAGACCGAATTGCCGCGCTTCCGCGCCTCGCGGTCGAGCGCCGAGCCGGGGCGGACGTAGAAGCTGACATCGGCAATCGCGACGACCGCGTTGAAACCGCCCTGCCCGTCCGGCTCGGCCCAGATCGCGTCATCATGATCGCGCGCGTCGGCGGGGTCGATGGCGACGATGGGCAGATGCCGCAGGTCTTCGCGGGTCTTCTCCGAAAGCTTGAGCTTTGCTGAGCGGGGCGCTTCTTCCAGCGTCTCTTCGGGGAAGATATGCGGGATGCCGTGCTTGGCTATCGCGATCAGGCTGAAACTGCGCGGCGCGAGCGGATCGCCGACCACCTCGACCACCTTGACCCCGGCGCGGTCGGAGCGGCCGACACGCTCGGCGATCACCAGCTGGCCGGCCTCGGCCCCGCCCAGATCGGAGATGGGTGCGGATTGGCGCACGCGTTTATCGACCGGTGCGAGCCATGCCTTGCCGGTCTTGTCGATCTCGACCACACCCATCAGGCCTTCGGTCCGCGATGGCAGTTTCTTCATCGGGTGGGCGATCCAGCCGTGCTCGGTTTCCTCAGTGCGGGCGAGCACGCGGTCGCCGCGCTTGAGCGCCGGCGGGCGTTTAACCCCGGGGCGCGGGCGCGGCTCGCGGACGATCAGGCGCGGCGGCTTGCCGGGGGCTTCGGGGTCCCAATTGTCGGGTTCGGCGATGAGATCGCCGTCTTCGATGGCTACGATCTTGAGCGTGGTGACCTTGGGCACTCCGCCCATACGGTGAAAAGCGCTCTTCTTCCCATCGATCAAGCCATCCTCGGCCATATCCTTAAGCAAAGCCTTCAGCTTGATTTTCTCCTGCCCCTTCAGCCCGAATGCCTTGGCGATCTCGCGCTTGCCGGCGGGGATGTCGGAAGATTGGATGAAGTCGAGCACCTGGGCGGGCGACGGCATTCCTTGAGGGAGCTTGGGAGGTTTGGGCATCTTCAAACCTCTAACCGTTCGCTTTAAGCTTGTCGAAGGGCTGCCTTTCTTTTTTGCGAGGTGCATGCGGAAAGCAGTGGTTGGCGTTTAGCCAGCTTCGCTTCCGACAAGCTTAGCACGAACGCAAGTGACTATAGCTCTGGCTTCTCAACCGGTTCGAACGCACCGCCTGGGACGGCGCTGGAGACGGGCGAGCACCATTCGCCCGCACACGCTGCCACTCCGAACATCCAGTCATCGCCGCGCAGCTTCATCACGTGGCTGACCACGCTGCCTTGCGCAGCGGCGCCATCATTCGCGGCGACCTGGCCATCGCGGTAGACCAGCGTGAAATCGCCGCCCCAGCCCGGCTCGTCGGTTCGCCGTGCAGCGACGGTGTAGAGCGCGGCGCCCGGCACCGCCTGCCACTTGAGTTCGGTATCGACCCGCACCGCTGCGTCCACGGTCACAGTGGGCGGCATCGGTGCGCGGGCCAATGCATCGAGCGCGCGCACATTCAGCCGCGTCACTCCGGCGAGATAGGCAAAGTCCATCTCGGCGATGGTGTCCCCGTAAAACACCCCGTCTTCGGTGCGGATATCCTGATGCTGGTGGTCGTAATCCTCGACGCCCACGGAGAAGCGGATCGCCGGGTAGCCCTTCTGCAGGAACGGCACCTGATCCCCGCCGCGTCCCATCCGATCGGTTCGCCAGATCTGGCGGACTTGCAGGCCGTCGGAGTTTTTTTCTGCCAGACCCGCCACCCATCGCGAAAGGTTGCGCGAGGGCGTGTCGTTCTCGCCGCCGAATCGGGTTTGCGCGGCGCGCAGACGTTCGGTCAGATCAGCGCGCGGACCTTCGGAGAACACGCGCACCACATTGGGCTCGCAATAGCCGTCCTTGCCGCAGGAATTGCCGACGATGTCGTTGTTGAGCACCGCCTTGACGGTATAGCCCTGCGCGGTGGCCCAATCGGCGAGGATGCGCCCGCCGTGGAGGCCCTGCTCTTCGCCCGAAAGCAGCGCGTAGATAATTGTGGTGGGGTATTTGGTGCCGCTCAGCACGCGGGCGGCTTCGAGTACCAGCGCGCTGCCCGAACCGTCGTCATTGGCGCCGGGCGCATCGGAAGTCGCGTCCATAGCTTCGGATACGCGGCTATCGATATGCCCCTGCACAATCACGACTTCATTGGGCCGCTCGCTGCCGCGCTGGATCGCGACTGCGTTGCGCACCAACGTGGGCACTGGGATGCGCGGGCCGGTGACAGTCTCGCCGACGGGGAGAACTTCAAGGCAACTGCCGCATTTGGCCCCGATGCGGCGGAACTCGTCAAGCGCCCAGTTCACCGCCGCGCCGATGCCGCGTTTGGGATCATCCTGCACCGACAATGTGTGGCGGGTGCCAAAACTGACCATCGTTTCGACATCGCCGCGCAGGCGCTCTTCAGATACGCTGTCGGCGGGCTGGTTTTGGGCGGTGAGCGGTGCGGCTACGAGGGCGGCGAGCAGGATAATGTTGCGCATGACGCGATCGTAGCGGCAACACACGCTCACTGACAATCCCCCGTCACCCCGGCCTTCGCAGAAGCAGGCAAGTCGGGGATGACAGTGAAGTCAGTAAGACCGCGCTACCAAGATCCGCTCAACCGCCTGTTCGCCGGTAAAGATGCAGCTGCCGCTCGCTTCCTCGGCTTCGCGCGGCACGTTGCGGATGGTGAGTTTCAACGCCTTGAGCTTTTCTACCACAGCATCGAGCGCCGCCCCGGTCGGCTTGGCCCATTCGACCTCAACCCAGCCCGGATATTTGCCGCCCTTCTCGAAGTGATCGGACACTGCCGCCCACTCGCTGAGGCCGCGGGTGATGTTGGCATCGCGCCGCGCGCGGGCTTCTTCGTAAAGCGCGTGCTGGATCGCTTCGATCACCGCGCCCGCCTCGGCCACGAAATCGGCGTGCGCGGGGTAGGTGAAGGCGGGCTTTCCGTTGGCCGTGTTCCATAGCTGATCGCGGCGCAGCACGGCCAGCTTGCCTTCGGCCATGTCGCGCGGACCGACCTCGATGATAAGGGGCGCGCCCTTGCGTACCCAGTCCCAGCGCTTGGCCGCAGCCTTGCCGGGCTTCTGATCGAGCAGCACGCGGATGCGTTCGCCAAGTGTGCTCTTTCCAGCCAGCGCGGCGCGCACAGTCTCGCAATAGGCGAGCAACTCGGCATCCTCGGGCGCTTCGCGCAGCATTGGGATGATGATGATCTGCTGGGGCGCGATTGCGGGCGGCACGCGCAAGCCGTCATCATCGCCGTGGGTCATGATCACCCCGCCGATCAACCGCGTCGACACGCCCCAGCTGGTGGTGTGGCAGAACTGCTGGCTGCCCTCGCGGTCCTGATATTGAATGCCCGCCGCATGGGCAAAATTGGTGCCGAGATAGTGCGAGGTGCCCGCTTGCAGCGCTTTGCCATCCTGCATCATCGCCTCGATCGACCAGGTTTCGACCGCACCGGGAAAACGCTCGTTTTCGGGCTTCTCGCCCGCGATTACCGGCAGCGCGAGGTCATCCTCGGCGCAGGCACGGTACATTTCGAGCGCGCGGTGCGTTTCTATCAGCGCGTCTTCGCCGGTCGCATGCGCGGTATGGCCTTCCTGCCAGAGGAATTCCGTCGTTCGCAGGAACATCCGCGTGCGCATTTCCCAGCGCACCACATTGGCCCACTGGTTGGTCAGCAGCGGCAGATCGCGCCACGATTGGATCCAGCGCGCCATCGCATCACCGATGATCGTTTCCGAAGTCGGGCGCACCACCAGCGGTTCTTCGAGCTTCGCCTCAGGATCGGGGATCAGCCCGCCTTTGCCATCGGAAATCAGGCGGTGGTGGGTGACCACTGCCATTTCCTTGGCAAAGCCTTCGACGTGTTTCGCTTCGCGGGTGAAATTGGACAGCGGAATGAACAGCGGGAAGTAGCAATTCTGCACACCCGCAGCCTTGATCCGGTCATCCATCAAGCGCTGGATGCGTTCCCATATGCCGTAGCCCCATGGCTTGATCACCATGCACCCACGCACCCCCGATTCCTCTGCAAGGTCGGCGGCGGCGATGACTTCCTGATACCACTTGGCAAAGTCATCTTCGCGCGTGACGGTGAGCGCGTGGCGGATCTGGGACACGGATCGAATTCCTGTTGGGACGGAGGCTGCGCGCGAAGACCGCGAGCGCGCCCTTCAGCGCTGGGCGTCGGGCGCTTCGCGCTATTTGCTCAAATCGTCCAGCTTCTTTTGCATCACTGCCATCTGATCGCGCAGCACAGCAATCTCGTCGCGGGTGTCGCTTACCTCAGCCTTGGGCTTGTCCTTGGGTTTGACAATGCCGGGCATGAAAACATCGGCTGCTGCGCGCATCATCGCCATGTTGGTCTCGTGGATCGCGGCAAGCGGGCTAGCTGAGATCCCCTTTCCAAAGGCTTCGCGGATCTTGGTCTGATTGTCGCGGAAATTCGCCATGCTGGCTTCGAGGTAAGACGGCATCAGCGCCTGCATCGAATTGCCATACATGCCAATCAGTTGGCGCAGGAAGCTGACGGGCAGCATCTGTTCCCCATTGGCTTCTTCATCCATGATGATCTGGGTGAGGATCGAATGGGTGATGTCATCCCCGCTCTTGGCATCGAGCACCTGGAACTCGACATTCTCGCGCACCATCCGAGCGAGGTCTTCGAGCGTGATATAGCTTGAGGACGCGGTGTTGTAGAGCCGCCGGTTGGCGTATTTCTTGATGGTGATCGCATCGCCCGGTTCGCCCGATCCTGCTTTTGCTCTGCCAACCATTATGTTTTTGACCCTATTTTCTAACCTCGGATAGTGACCCTTAGCACCTGCACAAGCTGCGGCGCAACAAGGTCTGCGGACAAGCCTAGCCGCGACGCAATCGTCCACCGATGACAGTCAGCATTTCGTAAGGCGATAGACCATTTTGCTGCGCTGCATCGGCGATGTCCCAGGGCACCGCCAGCCAGTCCCCGGCACAAAGCTCGGGCGCGGCGGTGAGGTCGACCACGATCATGTCCATCGAAACCTTGCCGATGATGGGAAGCAGGTGACCGTGATGACTGAGCGCATTGCCTGGCCCGCGGTTGCGCAAGAAACCGTCGGCGTAACCGATCGAGACTGTGCCAACCCGCATGTGGGTGTTGGCGATGAATATGGCGTTGTAGCCCACCCCCTCGCCCGGCGCGATCTGCCGGCATTGCAGGAGCTGCGCCTCGATCCGGGCGACGGGGCGGATGTGGCCAGCCAGTTCGCCGCGCGGCACTCCGCCATAGAGCGCAAGCCCCGGCCGGGTGACATCGAAGGCGAAATCCGGCCCGAGCGCGATACCGGCGCTGTTGGCGAGGCTGAGCCTGCGATGCACGATGCTCTCCGCCGCTTCGCGCAGGAGTTCGGCTTGCATCCGGTTCATCGCCGTCCTCTCGTCCGCGCTGGCGAGGTGGCTCATTAGGATGTCAACGGTGAGCGCGGAAATACGGGCGTCGCTGGCTTCGGACGGGGCAATGCCGAGCCGGTTGATCCCGGTATCGACCATCAGGTGGCAACGACCGCCGCCGCTCGCCTTCCACAAGGCAGCCTGTTCGAGCGAGTTGATCACTGGTATCGCGCCCACCGCCATAGCATAGGCGCAGTCGGTCTCGGTCAGGGGGCCGTGCAGCACTGCGATCTGATCCGCCGGCACATGCCGCGCGACTTCGGCAACCTCGCTCCAATGCGCCACGAAGAAAATCTCGCACCCCGCCTCGCGCAGCACCGGCACACAGGTGTCGACCCCTAGACCATAACAGTCTGCCTTCACCGCCGCCCCTGCCCGCGCCGCGCCCGACAGCGCATTAAGCGCGCGCCAGTTGTCGGCCAGAGCAGCCACGTCAACGGTCAGCCGCATGGTGGGCGGAGGCGGGGTTAAGTCAGTCATCCACAAAGTCTCGCGGAGGCCCGCCCGGAATTCCCCACCACGCCACCACCAGCCCAAAGGCGACCACCGCCCAAGTGTACCAAAGCCCCGCATAGATATCCCCGGTGCTCGCCACGATCACGCCTGCGATCAGCGGCAGGAACCCGCCGAGGTAGCCCGCGCCAAGGTGATAGGGGATCGACATCGAAGAATAGCGGATGCGCGGCGGGAACATTTCGGACAGCAACGCAGCCACCGAACCATACGTCAGCGCCGAAAGCATTCCCAGCCCCAGCAGCACCGCGACAATGCCGATCACGTTGGCGGCGGGCGGTCGTTGCTTGGCAAAGTCGAAGCCATAGGGAGCCAATGCGGCTTGAATCCCCTTCCGCCGTACCGCGCCGTCCTCTAGCCACACCGGATCGACCGCAATCGCCGCACCTCCCGCGGTCAGGCTCAGCGATTCGCCCGGCACCAGCGTGTAGGGCACGCCCGAGGCGGTCAGCACCTCGAGCACCTTGCCGCAATTGGTCTGTTCGCGCTTGAACAGTTCGGCGAAGGGATCGGTGACGCATTCTGGCCCGCTGACCACGATCGGCGTGCGCTCCACAGCGTCAGCCAGCGCCGGATTGGCAAGGCTTCCCATCATCCAGAACAGCGGGAACAGCAGCGCCAGGGTAAGCCCTGCGCCAATGATGATCGGCAGCTTGCGCCCCACCCGGTCGGACCATCTGCCAACGAGGATATAGAACGTCATCACGATCAGGCCCGAAACCAGCAGGATCAATTCGACCGTAAGATCATCGACATGCATCGGCCCGCGCAAGAAACTCATGCCCGAGAAAAACGCAGTGTACCAGATCGTCGTCAGGATGCCGCTGATCCCGAACAGCGCCACGAAAATGCGCTTGCCGTTACCGGGATAGGTGAAGCTTTCAACCAAGGGATTGCGCGAGGTCTCGCCCGCTTCCTTCATCGCCTGAAATACCGGACTTTCGGACAGCTTTAATCGCATCCATAGCGATATCGCGAGCAGGGCTATCGACAAAAGGAACGGCACCCGCCAGCCCCATGCGGCGAAAGCATCAGCCGGAATCAGCGCGCGGCAGGCGAGCACGACGATGATCGAAAGCACAAATCCGCCGGCAACGCTGGCCTGGATGAAACTGGTGTAAAAGCCGCGCTTCTCAGGCGGAGCGTGCTCGGCGACGTAAATCGCCGCGCCGCCATACTCGCCCCCCAGCGCCAGCCCTTGGATCACCCGCAGCAAGATCACGATAATCGGCGCTGCAATCCCGATGGTCTGGATGGTCGGGATCATGCCCACCCCTGCGGTTGCGATCCCCATCAGCGTCACCGTGACGAGGAAGGTGTATTTGCGACCCAACCGGTCGCCCAGAAAGCCGAACAGTACGGCACCCAATGGCCGAAACGCAAAGCCGACCGCGAAGGTCGACCACACCAAGAGCAGTCCCAGCGTCTCGTTCGTGGTGTCGTAAAACGCGTCCTTGAGAATGTAGGCGAGCGTGCCGTAAATAAAGAAATCGTACCATTCAAAGATGGTGCCCGCGCTTGATGCGCCGATCACCAGCCGGATTTCCTGCTCGCTCGGCTCGCGGTTAGCGAGCGCCTGCGCTTCAGCCATGTTGTTCTATCCCCTTCGCGCACCTTAGCGACATCTTGCCCTTTGTCCCTAGCCGTCCGCTGGCGCGCTTGAAAGCGCGATGCAAGCGGCCTTCCACGGCAATAACAGCGCGCCGTGGCGTCCGGGGTGGGCGCGCGCGGGCACGAGCAGATCGAGCCCGGGCCAGTCTGGCAATTCGCCCTCCCCTTTGAGCCACTCGCCTAATGTCTCGGCGGTTGCCGTGACGGCGTGGGCGTCGGCGCCAGCGATGCTGCGCGCCAGCAGTGTTGCCGAGGCCTGTCCGATCGCGCAGGCACTGACCTGCATCCCGATCCGGGCAACCCGCCCGCTGTCATCGAGCGCAAGGCCGAGGGCGATCACGCTCCCGCAGCTGCGCGAGCGCGCTTCGGCACGCAGCGGCAGCGCGTCATCGAGCGGAAATTGCGCCAGTTCGGTCGCAAGGCCGAGCAAAGCTGGCGAATAGAGCTTCGCCGGGCGGGCCACGGTCACGCCAATCAGCCCGCCGCCTTGGCGGCCGCGCCCTCCTGCGCCTCGGATTCGCGGCGAAGTTGGTCGCGCCGCACCCCGATGGCGGGCAGAAGCTGGCGAGAAAACGCATCAGCAGCCGCATATGTGCGAGCGCCGGTGATCCAATTCGGGCGGCCTTTGTAGCCCCAGCGGTCATCGAAGCCTGTCACCAACAGCGAAAAGGCGAAGATCGCGATCAACGCCCCCTTGACCGCGCCAAAGCCGAACCCGAGCACCCGGTCGACAGGTCCGAGGATCGCACCATCCGAGGCGCCGCTGGCGTTGCCGATAATGACCTTCATCGCCGCATAGGGAATCAGCAGCAGCAGCACGAATGCCAGCAGCGCGTCACCCGGTTCGACCGGGTAGACCATGTGCAGCGCCTTGGTCAGATAAGGATGGAGGAAATGCAGCGCGAAGGCCGCCATAATCCATGCGGCGAGCGAAAGAACTTCCTGTACCAACCCGCGCATGAAACCGCCAATGGCGGCTACGCCGACGATGATGGCGATGATGATGTCCAGACCGTACATGGGATGAGGGATTATGCGCTGCCCATCACCTGGTCAACGAGGTTCGCAAGCGCGGCAAGCCCGCGATAGTCCGCGCCCTTGCCGCCCGCCGCTGCGCCGGCCGGGCCATAGCACCGCTCAAACCCCAGCTTGGCCGCCTCACGCAGCCGCAATGGCGCATGGGCAACCGGGCGAATCTCGCCCGCAAGGCTAACCTCGCCGAAAAACGCCGCCTTGTCGGGCAAAGGCCGGTCGGCCAGCGCCGAAATCAGCGCGGCGGCCACTGCAAGGTCGGCCGCGGGATCGGTTAGACGGTAACCTCCGGCGATATTGAGATAGACTTCAGCGGACGAGAAATTGAGGCCGCAGCGCGATTCCAGCACCGCCAGCAGCATCGCGAGGCGTCCGCTGTCCCACCCCACCACCGCGCGGCGCGGCGTCGCGCCCGATTGCAGCCGGACGATCAGCGCTTGAATCTCCACCAGCACCGGCCTTGTGCCCTCCAGCGCGGGGAACACCGCGCTGCCCGCCAGCGGCGTCTCGCGGCCTGAGAGAAACAGCAGCGAAGGATTGGCGACTTCCTCGAGCCCTTCGCTCGCCATGGCGAAGACCCCGATCTCGTCAACCGCGCCGAAACGGTTCTTGAGCGCGCGCAGGATCCGATACTGATGGCTGCGTTCGCCCTCGAAACTCATCACCACATCGACCATGTGTTCAAGCACGCGCGGCCCGGCGATGGTTCCATCCTTGGTCACATGCCCCACCAGCACGACCACGCAGCCGGTCTCCTTGGCGTAGCGAATAAGTTCGAGCGCGCAGCCGCGCACTTGGCTGACCGTGCCGGGCGCGCCTTCGATCGTGTCGGACTGCATCGTCTGGATCGAATCGATCACCAGCAGCGCGGGCGGCTCATCCTGCCCCAGCGTGGTCAGGATATCGCGAACCGAGCTTTCCGAGGCAAGCCGGATCGGGGCATCACCCACCCCCATGCGCGCGGCGCGCAGCCGTACCTGCCCGGCGGCTTCCTCGCCGCTCACATAGACCACGTCATTGCCGCCTGCTGCTTCAGAACCACGCGCGATGCTGGCCGCGCATTGCAGCAGCAAAGTCGATTTGCCGATCCCCGGATCGCCGCCCAGCAGCACTGCGCTGCCCGGCACAAGCCCGCCGCCCAAGGCGCGATCAAATTCGGCCATCCCGGTCGATTTCCTGACCGGCAGCTTGGTGGGGGCATTGAGCGGCTCGAACGCCACCGCCCGCCCCCCGCGCGACAGATCGTGCTTTTGCGAAAACACCGTTGCGGGTACATCCTCGACCAGCGTGTTCCACGCGCTGCAATCGGCGCACTGCCCCTGCCACCGGTGGGACACCGAACCGCAGGCCTGACACACGTAACGACGCTTTGACTTTGCCATAAGTTCGCGCTGTAATAGGAACAGAAATAGAACGCAATTGCATTGCGTTGGCAATGCACGCAAGGACACAACCGATGCGCCAGAAGGAACTGCGCCTTGCCTTAGTCTGTTACGGCGGCGTGAGTTTGGCGGTCTATATGCATGGGATCACCAAGGAGGTGTGGCATCTTGCCCGCGCAAGCCGGGCGTTCCACGATCCCGCCGCCATGCCGCTTGACGGGGTCGCGGCGGCCTATTGCGATTTTCTTGCGCTGATCGAGCGTGATCACGGGTTGCGGCTGCGGGTGCTGCCGGACATTCTCACCGGTGCCAGCGCGGGCGGAATCAATGCGGTGTTTCTGGCGCAGGCGATCCACGCCGGTCACAGCCTTGAGCCGCTCACCGACCTGTGGCTCACCAATGCCGATGTCAGCGCGCTGACCGACCCCGATGCCGAGCCGATCTGGCGTTACGGCAAGCTGTGGGCGCAGCCGATCGCCGAGTGGTTCCTGAGCCGTCCCGGCAACGCAGTGAGCGCTACGGTCTCGCCCGAGACGCGGGCCGAGGTGCGGCACAAGGTCTCGCGGTTGGTGCGAGGGCGCTGGTTTAGCCCGCCGTTCTCGGGCGCGCGGTTTTCGGCGATGCTCCACGAGGCGCTGGTCAAGATGGCCGAGGAAGGGGACGGCATCCCGCTCCTGCCCGCTGGCCACCCGATCGATCTTGCCGTGACCGTAACCGATTTTCGCGGCCACCCCGAAACCCTGCGATTGAACTCGCCGATGGAAGTCGAGGAGACCGAACACCGCCTGCCGATTACCTTCCGCGCGCGGGTGGGCGACGATTTTGCGCAGCCGTTGGCCGACCCGCTCGAACTGGTGCTCGCCGCGCGGGCTACCGCCAGCTTTCCCGGGGCCTTCCCGCCGCTGACCATCGCCGAGATCGATGCGCTTGCGGCTAGCGAGGGTCACCACTGGGCCTCCCGAGGGGCGTTTTTGAGCAGGGTCATGCCGGCGCATGTCCAGCGCGGCACGATCGGCGATGTTGCGTTGATCGATGGGGCGGTGCTAGTCGGCGCGCCGTTCGGAGCGGCGCTGAGCGCGCTATTTGGCCGCCCTGCCCAGCGCGAGGTTGATCGGCGGTTCGTTTATCTCGACCCGCGCCCCGATGGCAGCAGCCCGAACTCTGGCTCTCGCACCCGAGAGATTGGGTTCTTCGGCGCGATCTTCGGCTCGCTTTCCACCATTCCGCGCGAACAGCCGATCCGCGATGACCTTGAACGGATTGAACAGCAATCGCGCGATGCGGCGCGGCTGAAGCGGATCGTGATGGACCTCCAGCCTGATATCGACCGTGCGGTGGAGAAGTTGTTCGGCTATACCTTCCTGCTCGACCGGCCCACGCCCAAACGGCTAGCGGGCTGGCGCGCCAAGGCGCAGCAAGCGGCAGCCGAGCGCGCGGACTATGCTTTCGGCGCCTATGCCCTGACCAAGTTCGAAACCATCCTTGATCAACTGGCGCGTTTGATCCTCAAGGGGGCTGGGCGGCCGATGGCTGATGCTTCCGCGCTGATCCAGTCCCTGCGCCGCGAATTGGAAGCGCGCGGGCTTGGCCATCTAACTGATGCCAATGGCGGAGCAACCGCCAGCGCGATTGCTTTTTTCCGCGCGCATGACACTGGCTTCCGCATGCGCCGGCTGCAATTGCTCGCGCGCAAGTTGGCGCGCGATTGGCAACTCGATCCCGAGATTGCCAGCGAACCGGTTGATCGTGCGCGTGACCGGCTGTTTGAAATTCTCGCGCTTTATTACCGCGCTGACGAGGGTGTGCTGCAATCCGCGCAGTTCAGCATGCTTGCCAGCGAAGCAGTGGAGGCACCCGGCGCGGTGCTCGATTTTCTCAGCTTCCAGCGGCTGCTTCCCGCCACCGATCTGGCTGCGGAGGCGCTGCTGGCTGACGCGCTGGGGGAAATGCCGAAGAACCTAAAGCGGCGCATCCTGCTGACTTATCTCGGCTTTCCGTTCTACGATGTCGTGACCCTGCCGCTGTCGCGCCGCGATGGGCTGGATGAATTCAACCCGGTCAAGATCGACCGCATCTCACCCGATGACGCGCGCGCGATCCGTGAAGGCGGCACGGCGGCGACCTTGCGGGGCATCGAGTTCTACAATTTCGGAGCCTTTTTCAGCCGCGATTACCGCGAGAACGATTATCTTTGGGGACGTTTGCATGGGGCCGAGCGGATGATCGATCTGGTCGCCTCGACAGTCATGGACGAGGTGCCGCCTGTCACCATTGCCGCTGCCAAACGCGCGGCGTTCGTTGCTGTGTTGGACGAGGAGGAACAGATCGGGCGCTGTCGGCGCGGACTGCTCGACCAGATCCGGAGCGAGGTGCACGAACGGCTCGGCTAGACTTCGGCGCCTTGAGCATTGGCTCGCAGAGCAGCAGCAGGACAAGCCGCGCAGTTTCAGCGCCAAGGGCCGACCGCCGCGCCGCCTACGGGTCCTAAAGAAAATCGTCGATCAGCAGGAACGATGGCAGCGTCACATTAGCCGAACTGGACGCCTACCCGCCGAAGGCATCCTTGAGCTTGGCAAAGAAGCTGCGGCTTTCGGGGCATTCGTCCCCGGTTTCGGTCGCCTTGAACTCTTCGAGAAGCTCCTTCTGGCGGCGCGAGAGACCGGTCGGGGTTTCGACCATAATCTCAACCACAAGATCGCCGCGCCCGCGACCTTGCAGCACCGGCATCCCGGCGCCGCGGATCCGCAGCTGCTTGCCCGACTGAATTCCCGCAGGAATTTCGAGCCGGTTGGTCGAGCCGTCGGGATCGGGAATCTCCACATGTCCGCCAAGCGCCGCTGTGGTGAAAGTCACCGGCACGCGCGTCGCAAGTGTGGTGCCTTCACGCTCGAACACCGGATGGGACTCGACGTGGAGGAAGATATAGAGATCGCCCGGCGGTGCGCCGCGTTGCCCGGCCTCGCCCTTGCCTGACAAACGGATCCGCGTGCCGGTATCGACGCCTGCGGGAATATCGATCTTGAGCGTCTGCGGGCGATCCACCCGTCCCTCGCCGCGGCAATTGCGGCACGGGTTCTCGATCACGCTGCCGCGCCCGTTGCAAGTCGGGCACGGGCGTTCGATTACGAACAGGCCCTGCTTGGCGCGAACGCTGCCGGCGCCGTGGCACAGGTTGCACTGGCGTTCGCTGGTGCCGGGCGTCGCGCCGGTGCCGTCGCAGGTGTCGCAGGCCTGGCTGACTTCGATCTCGATTTCGGTCGTTTTGCCGTGGAAAGCTTCTTCGAGGCTGACCTGCATGTCATAGCGCAGGTCAGCGCCGCGCCGGGTCTGCTGACGCTGACCGCCGCCGCCGCCGCCAAAGGCGCTACCGAAGATCGTCTCGAAGATATCACCGATGTCGGCAAATTCGCCGCGACCCCCAAAGCCGCCGCCGCCGAAGCCGCCCCCGCCCATCCCTTGCGTGAAGGCCTCGTGACCATAGCGATCATAGGCCGCGCGCTTTTGCGGGTCCTTGAGGCAGTCATAGGCCTCGCTGATCGCCTTGAACTTGGCCTCGCACGTCGTATCGCCCGGATTGCGGTCCGGGTGATACTGCATTGCAAGCTTGCGATAGGCGCTCTTGAGCACAGCGGCATCGGCGTCGCGGGCGACTTCGAGCGTCTGATAGTAATCGAGCTGTGCGCTGGACATGGTCTGACCTAATCCCCGTAGCCAGCCGCGACCGCTACGCCGGAACGAGAAACCGGCCGCAGCGGCAGCGCACTGGATTGCATCGGAGCCTTAGCCCTTTTTGTCTTCGTCGACCTCGGAGAATTCGGCGTCGACGACTTCCTCGTCGGCCGCCTTCTCTCCCGCAGTCTCACCTTCAGCCTCGGGCCCGGCGGCGGCCTGCGCTTCGTAGATCTGCTGGCCCATCTTCATGGCTGCCTGGGTGAGCGTCTGCGACTTGGCGTTGATGTCATCGGCATCGCCGCCTTCAAGCGCCGCCTTAACCGCAGCGATCGCGGCTTCGACATCGCTCTTGAGGTCGGCATCGATCTTGGCACCGTTTTCTTCAAGCTGCTTTTCGGTCGCGTGGACGAGGCTGTCAGCCTGATTGCGTGCTTCGGCCGCCGCGCGGCGCTTCTTGTCTTCTTCGGCGAACTTTTCGGCATCCTTGACCATCTGGTCGATGTCAGCGTCGTTGAGCCCGCCCGAGGCCTGGATCTTGATCGTCTGCTCTTTGCCGGTGCCCTTGTCCTTGGCCGCGACCGAGACGATCCCGTTGGCGTCGATATCGAAGGTGACCTCGATCTGCGGCACACCGCGCGGTGCGGGAGGGATGCCGATCAGATCGAAATTGCCGAGCAGCTTGTTGTCCGCCGCCATCTCACGCTCGCCCTGATAAACCTTGATCGTCACCGCGTTCTGGCTGTCTTCGGCGGTCGAATAGGTCTGAGTTTTCTTGGTCGGGATGGTGGTGTTGCGATCGATCATGCGGGTGAACACCCCGCCCAGCGTCTCGATGCCGAGGCTGAGCGGCGTCACGTCGAGCAGCAGGACATCCTTGACATCGCCCTGCAGCACGCCAGCCTGGATTGCCGCGCCCATGGCCACGACTTCATCGGGGTTGACGCCGGTGTGCGGCTTGGAGCCGAAAAACGCTTCGACGACTTCGCGCACCTTGGGCATGCGGGTCATCCCGCCGACCAGGATCACTTCGTCAATCTGGTCCTTGCTGATGCCAGCATCGGCCAGCGCCTTTTTGCACGGATCAAGCGTGCGCTGGACCAGCGCGTCGACCATCTTTTCAAGATCGGCGCGGGTGATGTTTTCAACCAAATGCAGCGGGGTGGTGGTGCCGCCTTCCATGCGCGCGGTGATGAAGGGAAGGTTGATTTCGGTCGAAGCTGCGCTCGACAGTTCAATTTTAGCCTTTTCGGCGGCTTCCTTCAGACGCTGGAGCGCAAGCTTGTCGGTCTTGAGGTCCATGCCCTCCTTCTTCTTGAAGGAATCGGCCAGAAACTCGACAATCGCATTGTCGAAATCCTCGCCGCCAAGGAAGGTGTCGCCATTGGTCGACTTCACTTCGAACACGCCATCACCGATTTCGAGGATCGAGACGTCAAAGGTGCCGCCGCCAAGGTCATAGACCGCGATGGTCTTGCCATCGTTCTTGTCCATGCCGTAGGCGAGCGCGGCCGCGGTCGGCTCGTTGATGATGCGCAGCACTTCAAGGCCGGCGATCAGGCCTGCATCCTTGGTCGCCTGACGCTGAGCGTCGTTGAAGTACGCAGGCACGGTGATCACTGCCTGCGTCACGGTTTCGCCGAGATAGCTTTCAGCGGTTTCCTTCATTTTCTGGAGAATGAAGGCGGACACCTGCGACGGGCTGTAATCTTCGCCGCCTGCATTGACCCAGGCATCACCATTCTTGCCCTTGGTGATGGTGTAGGGGACGAGGCCCATATCCTTCTTGGTCATCGGGTCTTCAAACCGGCGGCCGATCAAGCGCTTGATCGCGAACAGGGTGTTGTCGGGGTTGGTCACCGCCTGACGCTTCGCCGGCTGGCCGATTAGGCGCTGACCATCCTTGGTGAAGGCGACAATCGAGGGCGTGGTGCGCGCGCCTTCGGAATTCTCGATCACCTTGGGCTTGCCGCCGTCCATGACAGCAACGCAGGAGTTGGTGGTGCCAAGGTCGATACCGATTACTTTACCCATGATTTTCCCATCCATCTGGACAATTGTTGGACACCGCCCACCTGCACTTCCCGATTGGAGGCAAAGCGCTTTGGGCAGCTCGTTTGTGAGGGGCGATATAGGTGCGGTTTCGCTTGGCACAAGAGAAAGGCGCCCCTAGTTTTCCGCGCATTCCACAAGGAGACGAGTCCGGTGCCCACCATCAAACATGCCGCTTTGGCGATCCTCTTGGCTGCTTTTGTGCCGGGCCTTGCTGCCTGTTCGGGGGTAACCGAAGGTGAAACGCAAGCGGCGGCCAAAGCGGGCCTCGCCGTTAGCAACGCAAGGGTGGTGCTCGCAGCCGTGGCGGGCAATCCGGCAGCGGTTTATTTCGACCTTTCCTACAGCGGCGCGCCGGGCATAACCCTAACGGGCGTTACGGTTGAGGGCGCCGGGATGACGATGATCCATGATTATGCCGAGAGCAAGGGCACCATGACAATGATCATGGCCGAGTCCGTCGCTCTGACAAACGGCACTCCGGTCACTTTTGCGCCGGGCGGGCTGCACGTGATGGCGATGGAGCCCGCAGCTTCATGGAAGACGGGCGACACTGTCAACGTAACGCTCACGCTGTCTGATGGAACCTCACAGACTGTCGCTGCGCCTGTGCGCGCCGCCGGGGAAGAGCGCTGAACGCCGGGCTGACCGGATCGGCAGAGGCAGAGCTGGCTTCGGCCCCAGCCCCCGCCTGCCCGGTCGGCGGCGAACGATCGCTTACCGCGGGTGAGATCGCGCTGGCCCGAACGATATTCGGCGATGCGATTGTTTACAGCTCGGTCCAAGTAAAGCGCCGCAAGTTCTTCCCGCTGCACCCGCGCGGAGTGACGATGGCACCAATGGGCCACCTGCACTTTCACCCCAATGCAACGCATTACTGCGACGATTTCGCCGCCGCTTCGCTGCTTCGGCAGGCGCATTTCATCCATGAGATGGTGCATGTGTGGCAAGCCCAGCGGCGCGGGCGCTGGTATCTGGTCATGCGCCGTCACCCGTGGTGCCGCTATGACTATGCGCTGAAACCGGGCTGGACGCTCGAGCAATACGGGATCGAGCAACAGGCCGAGATTGTGCGCCATGCGTTTCTGCTGCGGAATGAGGGGCAGGTCGCGGGGGTGGCGGACAAGGCTGCTTATGACGGCTTGGTCGCATTTCGGCGCGCACGGGCATGAGCGAATTTGAATTTGTCTTCGTGCTCTACAGCCTCGTGCTGGGCCTATCGCTGGTCGAGCTCCTCACCGGCCTAGGCCGCACGCTCGAATTCAAGTTGGCGCGCGAGGCCGATGACGCAGTCTTTGTGATTGGGTGGCTAACCCCGCTGCTGGCAGTGTTCGTGATCCTTGACCTGCTGTCGTTCTGGATGTTCTCGTGGCGCGTGCGCGATCTGGTGACGGCCAGCACCGGCACGGTGTTCGGCGTCCTTGTTTTTGCGAGCGCCTATTTCCTCGCCAGCCGCCTGGTGTTCCCATCCAGCCCGGAGAATTTCACCGACCTTGATACCCATTACTTCCGCGTCCGACGGATCGTGTTCGCGATGCTGATAGTGATGGTGGCAGCCCAATGGGCGTTCCTCCTATCGCTACCGACGATGGCTGATCTCGTCCGCAGCCCGCTGACGATTGGCTTCACAATTGCACTGGTGGTGTTGATGGTGGCCGCGGCCATAACCAAAACCCGCGCAATCAGCATCGCCGTGCTGGCGTTGCTGATTGCGCGCTATCTGGTGATCTACCTGATCTAGCGTGGTCTAGTCCGGCGTCTTCGCCACCGCGACCATCGCGGCGCGCAGCAGGCGGTCCTTGATCATCCAACCCGCCTGCATTTCCTGCACGACGGTGCCGGGCTCATGGTCGCTGGTCGGTACCTCCAGCATCGCCTGATGCTGGTTCGGGTCGAGCGGCAGGCCGACCGCTGCGATACGAGTGATGCCGTGGCCGGCGAACACCTTCTCGATCTCGCGCTGCGTCGCTTCGAGCCCAAACACGAGGCCCTTCATGCTCTCATCGGCGCGCAAGACTTCCGGGATCGCCTGCACTGCGCGCGCCAGATTGTCGGCCACGCTCAGGATATCGCGGGCAAAGCCGGTCGCGGCATAGGCGCGCGCTTCGTCCTTCTCACGCTCCAACCGGCGGCGCACGTTCTGCGTTTCGGCCTTTGCGTAAAGCACGTCCTGCTTGGCGTTTTCCAGATCGAGGCGCAGCGATTCGAGCGCTTCGGCCATCAGATCGGCCTCGGCGGCAGCGCCGCCTTCACGCAAGCTCTCAGGCACGCCCTTCAATTCATCTTCAGCCGCCTGATCCAGCGGCTTTTCATCATTCATCATGTCGTGTGGCTTTCCATTCAAGCGATCAGCTTGCCTAGTGAACGGGCAGTGAGGTCCACCATGGGGACAACCCGCGCATAATTCAACCGCGTGGGGCCGATCACCCCAAGCACGCCGACCACCCGCCCCTCGCGGTCGCGGTAGGGCGACGCGATCACCGAGGAGCCCGATAGCGCGAACAAACGGTTCTCGCTGCCGATGAAAATGCGGGCCGCCTCGGCCTCGCGCGCCGAATCGAGCAGGCTGGCAACCGATTGCTTGTCCTCGAGATCTTCGAGCAAGCGGCGCACCCGCTCGATATCCCCCAGCGCCGTCTCGTCGAGCAGATTGGCCGCGCCGCGCACGATCAGCACCGGGCGCGCGGCGGCATCCTCGCTCCATACTGCCAGACCGCGTTCGACCAGATTGCGCGAGGCATCATCGAGCTGCGATTGGCCTGCGTTGATCTCGCTGCGCATCGCCAATGCGGCCTCTGCAAGCGTGCGACCAGCCAGTCTTGCGGTGACGTAGTTGCTCGCCTGATCAAGCGCGCCCGGGCTGATCGCGCCGCCGATGGTGACCACGCGGTTTTCGATCCCGCCATCCTCGCCCACCAGCACCGCCAGCGCTCTGCCCTGCCCCAGATCGACCAAGCTGAACTGCGCCAACCGCTGTTCGCGCGGGGCGACCAGCACCATGCCTGCTGCGCCCGACAGGTCAGACAGGATCGCGCTCGCCTGCTGCAATGCCGCCTCAACCGGCCCAGCCTCGGCCAGTCGGCTTTCGATCGCGGCGCGCTCCTCCAGCGTCGGCTCGGCCACCCGCATCATCCCGTCGACGAAAATGCGCAAGCCCGCATCGGTCGGTAACCGCCCGGCACTGGTATGCGGCGCAGCGAGCAGGCCTGCGGTCTCCAGATCAGCCAGCACCGAACGGATTGAGGCAGGCGAGAGGTTCAAGGTGCCATCTGCCGCCAGCGTCTTCGATCCGACCGGCTGCCCGCTTTCGATATACTCCTCCACCACCCGGCGAAAGATTTCGCGGGCACGCGCGGTCAGTTCGGTGACGGGGAGCGAGGTCATGGCGGCCACCTTAGTGTTTGCGCTTGCCGCGACAAGTGGGCCACGCCTATTGGCGGCGACCTTACCCACGGAGATCCCCCATGCGCCCTTCAGGACGCGCGCCCGATGAAATGCGCGCCATCACGATCGAGACCAACTTCACCAAGCACGCCGAAGGGTCATGTCTGATCGGCTTTGGCGATACCAAAGTGCTGTGCACCGCCAGCATCGAGAAAGGCGTGCCGCCGTGGCTGCGCGGCAAGGGCGAAGGCTGGGTGACGGGTGAGTATTCGATGCTCCCGCGCGCCACCCACACGCGCGGCCAGCGCGAGGCAGCCAAGGGCCGGCAATCGGGCCGCACGCAGGAAATCCAGCGCCTGATCGGACGGTCTTTGCGCGCAGTCGTCAATTTGCAGAAGCTGGGCGAGCGGCAGATCACGCTCGATTGCGACGTGATCCAGGCCGATGGCGGCACGCGCACCGCCGCAATTTCGGGCGCGTGGATTGCGCTGCGGATTGCCATCAACGGGCTGATGGCGGCAGGCGAGATCAAGCACGATCCGATTGTCGCGCAAGTCGGGGCGATCTCTTGCGGGATCTACAAGGGCACCCCGGTGCTCGACCTCGATTACGACGAGGATTCGAACGCTGACGCAGACGGCAATTTCGTGTTGCTTTCAGGCGGCCAGATCGCCGAAGTGCAAGCCACCGCCGAAGGCGCGACCTATGACGAGGAAGCCCTGCTGCGCCTCCTGCGCCTCGCCCGGATTGGCTGCGACCGGATCTTTGCGGCGCAGTTGGACGCCGTAAAATGACACGCCGCCTCGGCTCTGGTTCTTTGGTGATTGCCACGCATAATGCAGGCAAGCTCAAGGAAATCGGCGCGCTGCTTGCGCCTTACGGGGTCACATGCCTGTCCGCCGGATCGCTCGGCCTTGCTGAACCGGCCGAGACCGGCACCACCTTTGTCCAGAACGCACTGCTGAAGGCGCGGGCTGCGGCGGAGTCATCGGGGCTGGCGGCGCTCGCCGATGACAGCGGACTCAGCGTTGCGGCGCTCGGCGGGCGCCCGGGGGTCTACACCGCTGATTGGGCCGAGCGGCAATGGTTCGAAGGTGCGCCGGGCCGCGATTGGTATATGGCGATGGGCAAGGTTGAAGGGATGCTCGCTGAATGCGGCGCGGATGTTGACCGCTCAGCCGCATTCCACTGCGTGCTTGCGATTGCATGGCCCGATGGCGATTACGCGATCTACGAAGGCCGCTGCGACGGCAGCCTCACTTGGCCGCCGCGCGGCGCGCTTGGCTTCGGCTATGATCCGGTGTTCGTGCCCGCCGGCGCTACCCAGACCTTTGCCGAGATCGCGCCGGAGGAAAAGCACAGCATCAGCCACCGCGCCGATGCCTTCGCCAAGCTGGTGGCCGAGCAGTTTACGCGCTAATGCCGGGCGATGTGATCGGCCGGGTCGAGCCGGTCGCCCCAGACATTGCCTGCGGGCCAGTAGCGGCACACCAGCACCTCGTCGCTCGGCGTATAGGCGACGGCGCAGCCGACCTCGCGGGTCCCCGGCCAGATCACCTGAGTGTAATGCCCGACATCGCTCCACTGGCCGGTGCGCGAGACATCGGGGAAATTGCCAGGGCGGAAGTGGCGCTTTTCCGAGAGGAAGAAGCCGATCGTTTCCCGCGCCGTCCAGTTATCCTTGGTTCCGCGCCAGAGATTTTCCCCCTGCCCCTTGCGCACCTGCGGCGAGGCGTGGTCATAGAGATTGCGCGCGGCAAGGTGATCGGCCCAGCTTTGCGCATCGCGCGCCAGCCGCTCGCTCCAGACCAGCGGGGCAACGCCCACCTCGTCCCGCGCCAAATTGTGCGCAGCAAGCCAGTCGCGTGTCTGTGGTGAGGCGTAGCGGGACACTTGCGGCAGCGCGGGCGCGGCTGCCATAAGTAGCGCCGCACCGGCGAACCGGATCATAGTGGATACGAAAGGCACACTCCGCATGGCATCGAATTATCACGCGACGGTTAAGCGGGGCTGAAAATTTCACCCGTGGCCCGCGCGCTTTATATCCACTGGCCTTTCTGCGCCAAGAAATGCCCCTACTGCGACTTCAACTCGCATGTCCGCGAAGGGGTGGACGTGGCGGCGTGGGAGGCGGCGTTGATTGCCGACATGCGCGCCGAGGCGGCAGTGCTGACCCGAAGCGACACGGGCGCGCCGCTCGCATCGATCTTCTTCGGCGGCGGCACGCCTTCGCTGATGCCGCCTGCTCTGGTTTCCGCACTGATAACAGAAGCCGAGCGGTTATGGGGGTTTGCGAGCGATATTGAAATCACGCTCGAAGCCAATCCCTCCTCGGTCGAGGCGGCCAATTTCGCTGCGCTGGCAGCGGCGGGGATCAACCGCGTCTCGCTCGGCGTGCAGTCGCTCGATGATACGGAATTGCGGTTTCTGGGCCGCCTGCACGGAGCCAAGGAGGCGCTGGAGGCGCTCGAAACCGCGCAAGCAGCCTTCAAGCGCGTCAGTTTCGACCTCATCTACGCCCTGCCCGGCCACACGCCTGAACTGTGGCATGACCGCCTGACTCGCGCGCTAAGCTTTGGCACCGGGCACCTGTCGCTGTACCAGCTGACGATCGAGCCGGGGACGCGGTTTGCCAGTGATATGCGGCGCGGGCTGCTCACCCCGCTCGATAATGACGCGGCGGCTGACCTGTTCGACATCACGCAGGAACTCACCAGCGCAGCAGGCCTGCCCGCCTACGAGACCAGCAACCATGCCCGCGCCGGCGAACAGAGCCGCCACAATCTCGCCTATTGGCGCTATCAGGACTATTGTGGCATCGGCCCGGGCGCGCATGGCCGGCGCGGCGGTATGGCGACGGTGCGGCACAAGAAGCCGGGGAACTTCCTCAATGCGGTGGTAGCCCAAGGCGACGGCATCGGCGAGGCGCGGGTTCTCGCAGTGCGCGAGCAGGCGGTCGAAGCGCTGCTAATGGGGCTGCGGCTGACCGAAGGGCTCGATCTCGCCGCTCTTTCGGTTCGCTTTGCCCTACCGCGCGGCGGGTTGGTGGACGAGGCCGCGCTCGACCGGCTGATTGGGCTCGGGTTGATGTGGCACCACGGCACCCGCATCGGCGTCGCCCTGCCAGGCCGAGGGCTACTTGATGCCTTGCTCGCCGATGTGGTGGCGGATTCGCTGGTTGCGGCATGAGCGGGGCGGCCATCCTCGCCGCATGGCGCGCGCATCTGGCTGATAACCGCCGCCGTTCGCCCCACACCGTGCGTGCTTATGTCGCTGCGGCTGACCGGCTGTGCGAGGCGAACGCGCTGGAGAGTTGGGATGCGGTTGCCCGCACCGAGCCGCATCACCTGCGCAGCCATCTCGCCGCGCGCCGCGCGATGGGCCTCGGCAACGCGAGCACCGCGCGCGAGCTGTCCGCGCTCAAGGCATTCATCACCTTTGCCCGCGCCGAGGCGGGCGATCCCGATCCGGCGGCACCGCGGCTGCGCGGCCCGCGCATCAAAAAGGGTGTGCCCCGCCCTGTCACGCCCGACGAGGCGGAGAACCTTGCCGAACGGATCGAAAGTAATTCGCGTGTCGATTGGATTGGCGCGCGCGACCGAGCGGTGCTGCTGCTGATGTACGGATCGGGCCTGCGGATCGCCGAGGCATTGTCGCTGACCGGGCGCGACGCGATGCTGGGCGAGGTGCTGCAAGTGACCGG
>JBBQWH010000019.1:0-33002 GCA_038210785.1 Sphingomonadales bacterium
GTCGCGGTTCAGGCCAAGCTTTTTTTTGGGTTCGCGCAAAGCCGCCATGGAGCCAAGTGGGTTCACCAAGCCGCAACATCTTGGATTTTCTTGGCGGATTGGCGCGAACCAAACTGCCGCTGGCGCGGCAACGATGAAGTGAAAGATACCAGAGTGCAAATCCCCCCCGAACGTCTGAACCAGATCGCGCACCGCTTTGCGGAGCTGGAAGCGCGTATGGCCTCGGGCACGCTCGAGGGTGAGGCGTTCGTCCGTGCCTCGCGCGACTACGCCGAACTCGAACCCGTGGCGAAAATCGCCGCCGAAGTGAAAGCCGCGCGCGAGGAAATGGCGGGGTTGGCCGACATGCTCGCCGATCCCGAAATGAAGGCCATGGCCGAGGACGAACTCGCCCAGATCAAGGCGACACTGCCCGATCTCGAACGCCGCCTCGCCATTGCGCTGCTGCCGCGCGATTCGGCCGACGCCAAGCCCGCGATGCTCGAAATCCGTGCCGGGACCGGGGGCGATGAAGCGGCGCTGTTCGCCGCCGATCTCTACCGCATGTACGAACGCTACGCCGCCGAACAAGGCTGGAAGGTCGAGGCGGTCAGCATCAACGCCAGCGACATCGGCGGCTTCAAGGAAGTGATCGCCAACGTCACCGGCACCGGGGTGTTCGCCAAGCTGAAGTTCGAAAGCGGCGTCCACCGCGTCCAGCGCGTGCCTGTCACCGAAAGCGGCGGGCGCATCCACACCTCGGCAGCGACCGTAGCGGTGCTGCCCGAGCCTGATGCGGTCGATATCTCGGTTGAGGACAAAGACCTTAAGATCGACGTTTACCGGGCGTCCGGCGCAGGCGGCCAGCACGTTAATACCACCGATTCGGCGGTTCGCATCACACACCTTCCGACCGGCACCGTCGTCACCTGTCAGGACGGGCGCAGCCAGCACAAGAACAAGGACAAGGCGATGCAGGTGCTGCGCGCGCGGCTTTACGAAGCGCAGCGCGAAGCGTCGCAAGGAGCCGAGGCCGAGGCGCGCAAGGCGATGGTCGGCAGCGGGGACCGTTCGGAACGCATCCGCACCTACAACTTCCCGCAAGGCCGCGTCACCGATCACCGCATCGGGTTGACGTTGCACAAACTCGACGAAGTGCTCGCCGGAGCTGGGCTCGCTGAAATGATCGATGCGCTGATCGCCGAGGACGAGGGCAAGCGGCTGGCAGCGCTCAGCGAGTGATTGCCGTCGCCGAAGCGATCCGCGCCGCCGCGACACGCCTGGCTGCGACCAGCGATACCGCGCGGATTGATGCCGAATTGCTGATGGCCCACGCGCTCGGCCTCAGCCGGTCGGACATGCTGCTGCGGGCAATGCGCGATCCTGTGCCGGAAAGCTTCGCCGCGCTGATCGAGCGCCGCGCGGGGCACGAGCCGGTCGCCTACATCACTGGCTGGACCGAGTTCTACGGCCGCCGGTTCGACGTCGGGCCCGGCGTGCTAATTCCTCGGCCAGATAGCGAGGTGCTGATCGAGGCGGCGCTCGAATTTGTCCCCGATCCGCGTCGCGTACTCGACATCGGCACAGGTTCGGGGGCGCTCCTGTTCACCATCCTCATGGAGAAACCGAAGGCGGCGGGCATCGGGATCGACGCGTCCGCAGAGGCCATTAAGGTCGCCTTGCACAATGGCATCGGGCTGGACACCGAGTATCACCTCGAGGACGATTGGCAATGGCACCTCATGCAGCGCGACTGGCGCGAGCCTGGCTGGGCCGACGATCTCGGCACCTTCGACCTCATCATCTGCAACCCGCCCTATGTCGAGGCGGACGCGGCGCTCGCCCCGCAGGTGCGCGACCACGAACCCGCCAGCGCGCTGTTCGCCGGGCCCGAAGGCCTCGCCGATTACCGCGTCCTGATGCCGCAGCTGCGTGCGCTGATGCGCCCCAGCGGAGTCGCGATTTTCGAGATCGGCGCTACTCAGGCCGAGCAGGTCGGCGCCATCGCCGCAGCCGCCGGCTTCCGCGCCGAACTGCGCCGCGACCTTGCCGGGCGCCCGCGCGCGCTGGTGCTCGTTTGAGGAAAAGCGCCGCGAAGGGTTGGCAAACCGGTTTTGCATCGCTACGTCAAGGTCAGCCCAGATGAATTGCGAAGGTCGCAAATCGCTGAGCCAAGCTCCTAAACTTAGCTGATAAGGCCGTCAGGGCATGCCCCCGGCTGCGACAGTGCGGAGCACGCGGCATGCTTTGACGAGACTTAAGGGTCTTGGCCAGATGATGGCGCGTAAGGGCAAGGGGTCTGTTGACCGCGCGTGCAGGCATATTTTGCGCCAGGTCGCTGATTAAGGAACAATTTCCTTGAATAACAATAACAATCGGAACAACCGGCGTCGTGGGCGCGGTAACCGCAATCAGACCGGCAATGGCAGTCAACTCAATCGGATCGACAGCCGTGCGCGTGGTAATGCCCCGCAGATGCTCGACAAGTTCAAGAAGCTCGCGCAGGACGCCCATCACAATGGTGACCGGGTGCAGATGGAATATTACCTGCAATTTGCCGACCACTATTTCCGCGTGATCGCCGACAACAAGGCGCGCGTGGATGAGCAGCGCGGGGGTCGTCGGCCCGATGAACGTGATCAGGCCGAAGAATACGGCGACGATGATCTCGATTTCGACCGCGGCCGCCGCAGTGAACAGGCGTCGCGCCCGAGTTACGAGCCGCAGACCATCAGTTCGCGCAGCGAGTTTGAAGAGGGCGAGCCGGGGCAGGAGGGTGAGCCGTTCCTGTCCGAAGATCGCGATGACAGCCGTAATGTCCGGCGCGACGATGATCGCGGCGACCGCCAGCCAAGCGCGCGCCGTCAGCCGCGCAAGCCGCGTGACGACAATCGCCCCGACCGCAACGAGCGCCCCGTTCGCAGCGATGCGGTTCGCGCCGAACGCTCTGAACGTCCCGAGCGAGCGGAACGCGCGCCCCGCGCCGAGCGGGCCGAACGCCCCGAGCGCAGCGATGCACCGCGTACCGAAAAGCGGGCGGACAAGCCCGCCGAAAAGCCGGCACCGCGCGCCCGCAAACCGCGCAAACCGGCCGACGATGATCGCGCTGTGATCGATTCGTCGATCCTCCCGCCCTCAATCCGCGGCGATGACGCGCGGGACAGTTCGGGCGATAGCGACGGCACGCTTGAAGCGGTCGGCTGATTGATCGCTGGCGCGGTTAGCTCGCGTGACGCAAACTGGAACGATGCCCGCCTGGATCGATAACATCCCGGCGCTGATCCAGCGCCGCCCGGCGTTTGTGGCCATCGCCCTCGGGCTGATCGCCGCCTGTGCCTATCCCCCTTTGCACCTGTGGCCGCTGGGTCTTGCCGCGCTGGCAGGGTTCGTATGGCTGATCCACACCGCGCCCGATTGGCGCAGCGCGCTATGGCGCGGGTGGTGGTTCGGCTGGGCGCATCTGACGCTGGCCAATAACTGGATCGCGACCGCCTTTACCCATCAGGCCAAGATGCCCGAGGCGCTCGGCTGGGCGGCGGTGCCGCTGTTGTGCATCTACCTTGCGGTCTATCCCGCGCTCGCCGCGCTGACGACGCATCTCTTGGCCCGACGCGCGCCCGTATGGGCGTTCGGCTTTGTACTGGCGGGCGCGTGGATTGTGACCGAATGGCTGCGCAGCTGGGTGTTCACCGGCTATCCTTGGCCACCGGTAGGGCTGATGCTGCTCGGCGGGTGGGACACGCCGGGGCTGGCGCGCTTTCTACCTTTCACCGGAACCTATGCATTGAGCGGCTTCACGATGCTGGCTGCCGCTTTTCTGATATCGGGTCTGACCGCGCGCCCCTGGCTCAACGCCGCGGGCTTTGCGGCACTGTTGATTGCCGGGATGCTAATGCCGATCGGCAGCCAGCCCAACAGCGCTGTCCGCTACACGCTCGTCCAACCCTACATCCCCCAGAACGAAATCAACGACGGCGCCAAGTTCGAGGAGCAATTCGCCCGCCTCACCCGCCTCACCACGCCGGGGCGGGATCGTTCGCGGATCGTGCTGTGGCCTGAAAGCGCGATCCCCGATTATCTCGAGCCCGGCTATCCCGAACGCTACTACCTGCAGATGACCGCGGGCGGCGACCCGGCGCTGGCGCGCAAGCGGATCGGCGCCATCATCGGCCCGCAATCGACGCTGCTGACAGGCGTGGTCAATCTCAACATCGGCAAGCGGCCCGACGGCTTTACCGGCGCTGTCAGCGCGCGCAATTCGGTCACGGCGCTGGACGGCGCAGGACGCATCATCGCCGGTTACGACAAGGCGCATCTGGTACCCTACGGCGAATACCTCCCGCTGCGCCCCATTCTCGAACCGCTTGGCCTGTCGCGGCTGGTGGCAGGCAGCATCGACTATCTGCCCGGCCCCGGCCCGCGCACGCTCGATCTCGGCGCGCAGGGTAAGGCAGGGGTGATGATCTGTTACGAGATCGTATTCTCGGGCGCAGTGGCGGATGATGCCGACCGGCCGGACTACATCTTCAATCCCTCCAACGATGGCTGGTTCGGCAGGTGGGGCCCGCCGCAGCACCTCGGACAAGCGCGGATGCGGGCGATCGAGGAGGGGCTGCCGGTGCTGCGTTCGACCACCACAGGGATCAGCGCGGTTATCGATGCGAGCGGCGTGGTGCGGGCGACGATCGGCATGGGCAAGACCGACAAGCTGGAGGGCCTTGTTCCCGAGGCCGCGCCGCCGACGCTGTTCGCAAAGGGGGGCCACTGGCTGACGCTCGGCTGGGCGGCGCTGTTCATCGCGCTCGGACTAGCGCTGCCGAGAGTGCTTGCGCTCGCCAACGCGCGCCGCTAGGGCGATGGCTCACAAAGTCGGACATAAAGGTTTCCTTATATCTCTATAAGGTGGTCTGCTCCGGACAGAACGGCCCATTTCCAGCCCCCGGGGGACCCATGCGCACCAACTACTTGTTCACCTCCGAAAGCGTGGCCGAAGGCCATCCAGACAAGGTCGCCGACCAGATTTCCGACGCGATTGTCGACCTCTTCCTGTCGAAGGACGCCGAAGCGCGGATCGCCTGCGAAACCCTGACCACCACCCAGCTGGTCGTGCTGGCCGGCGAAATCCGCTGCAAGGGCGTGTTCGAGAACGGCGAATGGGCGCCCGGCGCCAAGGAAGAAATCGAAGCCGCCGTGCGCGCCACAGTGAAGCGCATCGGTTACGAACAGGACGGCTTCCATTGGGAAACATTCCGCTTCGAAAACAACCTCCACGGCCAGTCGGCGGAAATCGCGCAAGGCGTGGACGCGGGCGACAACAAGGATGAAGGCGCCGGCGATCAGGGGATCATGTTCGGCTATGCGACCGACGAAACCCCCGATCTGATGCCCGCGACGCTGTACTACAGCCACAAGATCCTCGAGCGGATGGCGGCGGATCGCCACTCGGGCGCGGCGCCGTTCCTTGAACCCGATGCCAAAAGCCAGGTGACGCTGCGGTACGAGGAATCGCTTCCCGTCGCGGCGACCGCGGTGGTGGTCTCGACCCAGCACAAGCAGGGCTATTGCCTCACCGGCGATCACGCCGACCCGGCCAAATATGCCGAGCTTGAAGCCTATGTGAAGCGCGTCGTTTCGGAAGTAATCCCGCCAGTGTTGCTGCGCGACACGGTCTATTACATCAATCCCACTGGCGCGTTTGAAATCGGCGGGCCGGACGGCGATGCAGGCGTCACGGGCCGCAAGATCATCGTCGACACCTATGGCGGCGCGGCCCCGCATGGCGGCGGCGCGTTCAGCGGCAAGGACCCGACCAAGGTTGACCGCTCGGCCGCCTACATCACCCGCTACCTCGCCAAGAACGTGGTGGCCGCCGGGCTGGCGACGCGCTGCACCATCCAGATCGCCTATGCCATCGGCGTATCGGAGCCGCTGTCGCTCTATGTCGATACGCATGAGACCGGCACGGTCGGCGATGATGCGATCGAGAAGGCGATCCTCGGCATCGCCAAGCTCGGCGGGCTGACCCCGCGCAGCATCCGCATGCACCTGGGCCTCAACAAGCCGATCTATCAGCCGAGCGCGGCCTATGGCCATTTCGGACGTAAGGCCGAAGGCGACCTGTTTCCGTGGGAGCGGCTCGACCTGGTCGATGATCTGAAGGCAGCGCTGGGCTGATTTCGGGGTAAGGTGCCTTCCATGACGGCACCCGCTCCGCCCCCGCCGACTCCGCTTCCTGGCCCGCGTTCCGAACGCATCCTCGCGCTCGACGCGCTGCGGGGTGTCGCGGTGATCGGGATCGTGGGGATGAACGTCCTCGCCTTCGCGCTACCGGGGCCGGCCTATTACAACCCGCTGTCCTACGGCGCGGTCGGCGCGGCTGACTACTGGGTGTGGCTGGGGAGCTTCGTCTTTATCGAAGACAAGTTCCGGACGCTGTTTGCGATGCTGTTTGGCGCAGGCTGCCTGATTCTGGTCGAGCGTTCCGGTGCCGCACCGTGGCGGGCGCATTATGCCCGGATGATCGTGCTGCTGGCGATCGGCTTAGTGCATGCCACGTTGTTCGCCAGCAATGACGTGTTGCGCGCCTATGCGCTGGCCGGATTGGCGCTGCCGCTGCTGGCCGGACTATCGGCCCGGGCGCTGGTCACGGTCGCGCTCGGCCTGGTCCTGGTCCATCTCGCCCTCGGCTTGACCGCGTTTGGTGGCGGCTTGGTCGCGTTTCACATGAAACAATCGGGCTCCGATGCGCTGCTGTGGGCCGAGCGCCAGTTCGGCTATGACCCGGCGACGATCACCATGCTGCTCGAACAGGGGCGCGAGGGATTGGCCGAAAGAATCGCGCGCCGCAGCCTCGCGATCCCCGCGCAGCTAACAACGGTGGCGGCCTCGCTGCCGATCAACCTGGCTGCGATTGCGCTAGGGATGGGACTGTGGCGCGGCGGGATGCTCAAGGGCGAGTGGCGCACCTTCCGCCTGCAACGGATCGCAGGTCTGTGCGCGCTGGTAGCGCTGCCGGGGCTACTGGCGCTGGCGGCGTGGCTGGTCACGGCAGGCTTTCCCGCCGCGCTGGTCGGGCCGGCGGCGCTGGTGCTCTCGGCCCCGTTCGATACGCTACTGGGGGTGAGCTACGCCGCGCTGGCGATGGCATTTCTGGGCAAGGACCGCGCGCTCACCCGGCGGCTGGCGATGGTGGGGCGGATGTCGCTTACCAATTACCTCATGACCAGCGTGATCCTCGCCGCGATCTTCGCTTCATGGGGCCTGGGGCTGTTTGGCGAAGTCACCCGGTCGCAGGCCTTCGCGCTTGGCCTTGTGCCGGTTGCCGCAATGCTGGCGTGGTCGCCGCTGTGGGCGGCGCGGTGGGGGCAAGGCCCGTTCGAGCAGCTGTGGCGCGCGGGGGCGCGGTTGCTCGCCTAGCCATCTTCCCCATGCACCGGCGAAGGCCGGTCGAGCGCCAGTTCGGCGTCCGAGAACACGAACGGGCTGCGCACCCCCGGCATTCCGCCAAGGTCTATCCTGAGACCGCGCGCGATCACCTGCGGATCGGCAAACACTTCGTCGAGCCGGTTGATCGGCCCGGCCGGCACGCCCGCCGCATGGCAGGCATCGAGCAGGCCCTGCTTGGTCCAGCCAATGGTGGCGGCCGCGATTTCGGCATCGAGCGCGCTGGCATTGGCGGTGCGATCACCATTGGCGAGGAAGCGCGGATCGGTGGCAAGCGCGGTCAGCCCCAGCACCGCCATCAGCTTGTGAAACAGCCCATCGTTCGCCGGGGCGAGGATGACGTGGCCGTCCGCTACGGCGAACACCCCGTAAGGCGCGACCTGCGCATGGGCATTGCCCATCCGCGGGGGGTTTTCGCCGGTGGTGAAGAAAAAGGTCGCCTGATTGGAAAGTAGCGCGACCGAGCAATCCATCAGGCTGATATCGACCTGCTGGCCGAGGCCTTGCCTTGGGCCGGTGCGCGCGCGCATCAAAAGTGCAGCCTGAATTCCGTTCGCCGCCCAAACCCCGGTCGAAAGGTCCGAGATCGAGATGCCCATCTTGACCGGATGCCCCTCGGGCTCGCCGGTCAGCGACATGAAGCCGCTCATCCCCTGCACCACGAAGTCATAGCCCGCCTCCGCGCTGCGCGGCCCGGTCTGGCCAAAGCCGGTGATCGCGCAATACACGAGACCGGGGTTGGAGGCGGCGCAGCTGGCGTAATCGAGCCCGAACTTGGTGAGACTGCCGGTCTTGAAGTTCTCGATCACCACATCCGCCCCTGCGATCAACGCCTTCACCCGCGCGAGCTCCTCCGCGTCGCCGAAATCGGCGATGATCGAGCGCTTGCCGCGGTTGCAGGCGTGGTAATAGGCGGCCTCGCGGTGGACTTTGCCGCTTGCGTCAGTGCGCTCTATCCACGGCGGTCCCCACAACCGGGTGCCGTCACCTTCAGGGCTTTCGACCTTGATCACATCCGCGCCAAGGTCCGCTAGGATCTGCCCGCAAAATGGCCCCGCCAGCACTCGCGCGAGCTCGACCACCTTGAGGCCGGCGAGCGGCGCGTTGGGGTTGCGGGGCTCGGCGAGCCACATGATCATTCGCCCAAATGCTCGCGCAAGAAGGCAATGCTGTCGGCCAGCACCGGGGCTTTCGCGCGGAACGGCACCGAGAGCGCCATTACCACTTCCTCGTGGGTGAGCGGCCCGTAGTTCTTGACCGCAACCGGCGCGCCAAGGCTGCGCAGCTTGGCGGCGAGGTTGTTGGCGTTCTTGGGCCGCACAGTCTCATCGCCCTCCGAGGTCACCAGTAGCAGCGGCGGGGCGTCGGCGCGCGCATAAGTGATCGGCTGCGTCTCAGCCGGGCGCGGCCACTGGCTGAAGGCCGCAATCGAGCGCGGCTTGTCGAACGGGTAGAAGTCGTAAGGCCCGGACAGGCCAACTGCGGCCTTGACGTTGCCCGGATCGACCCCGGCCGCTGTCAGCCGCTTCGAATCGAGCGCCAGCATCACCGCTTCATAAGCGCCCGCCGAATGGCCCATGAAACCGATGCGCGTCGGATTGCCGTTGTAGCGGGCGATATTGTCCTGCACCCATAACACCGCCTCGGCCCCGTCATCGAGAAAGGCGGGAAAGCGCACGTCCGGCACCTTGCGATAATCGGGGATGACGACGAGAAAGCCCGCGCGCGCCAGGGCTCGCCCGGCAAAAGCATAGGCGGCGCGGTCACCCTTGGCCCAGCCGCCGCCGTACCAGAAGATTACGACCGGGAGCTTGCCGGCGGGCGCTTGTTCCGGGGCCCAGATATCGAGTGTCTGCCCGTGACTGCCGAAAGCCGCGCCGTCTGCCACCTGCCGCGCGCCCGCTGTGCCGCCAGCGACCCGGTCGTAAACCGAGAGCAGCCGCGGGGGCGAGGTGAAGGCGAGAAGACCCGCGATCACGGCAACCAGCAAGGCAGCGGAGACTGCAATTCCACGCCGCATCAGACGACGTAATGCGCAGTGGTGGCAGCGGCGATCTCGGCCTCGCTCACATCCGGCGCCATCTCGATCAGGCGGAACGGCGAGGCGTGATCGGGCCGCTGGAACACCGCGAGATTGGTGATCACCATGTCGACCACCCCTGCGCCGGTTAGCGGCAGGGTGCAGGCGGGAATGAACTTGGGGCTGCCGTCCTTGGCGGTGTGGTCCATCAGCACGATGATCCTTTTCACCCCCGCGACCAGATCCATCGCCCCGCCCATGCCCTTGATCATCTTGCCCGGGATCATCCAGTTGGCGATGTCGCCGTTTTCGGCCACTTCCATCGCGCCGAGCACGGTGAGGTCGATATGCCCGCCGCGGATCATCGCAAAGCTCGTCGCGCTGTCAAAATAGGCTGAGTGCGGCAGCTCGCTGATCGTCTGCTTGCCTGCGTTGATCAGGTCCGGGTCGACCTCGTCATCATAAGGAAACGGCCCGATGCCGAGCATCCCGTTCTCGCTTTGGAGGGTCACCAGCATGCCCTCGGGGATGTGATTGGCAACCAGCGTTGGGATGCCGATGCCGAGATTGACGTAGTAGCCATTCTTGAGCTCACACGCGGCGCGGGCCGCCATCTGGTCGCGGGTCCAGCCATCGGCAGGCGTTGCCATTCGCCGTTACTCCCCAGCCGCCGGGAACAGCGGCGGGACGAGAAACCACCCGTCGCCGATCACCGGCTCGAGTTCGGCCCCGGCTGCGGGGCTGCGCAGATATTTGAAGCGTTCGTCGAAATCGGGGCGTTCGTCCCCAGCGATGGCGACGATGCAGGTGATCCCGGCAAGATTGTCTTTGCGCTGCTGCTTGCTGTCAGCGCCGTCGCGGCGCAGCGAGATGATGTCCTCGCCGCGCGGGTCGAGCCCGGATTGCTCAAGCGCAGAGCGCAGCATCCCCGATTGGTTGACCGGCAGGTCGGACAGCCAGGCGATCTCCACCCCCGCCTCGCGAAGCACCGCCAGGCCGAGCGCAAGGCCGGGCTGCTTGGCGGGATTGGCGGGCGGGGCGAAGATGCTGTCTTTGGGATCGAGATCGATCAGCGCCACCAGCTGTTCGCCAACGGCGCAGCGACGACGCTTGCCGTCGATTGCGACCGGATCAATCAGCATCGCCGAAAGCAGATCGTTGCCGCCTCCGGCCCCCCTCGCCGACGCCTGCCCGTAACGGACGAACCGGGCAAAACCGGTTTGCTCGGCCGTGAGCGGGCGGGCAGGGTCGGGATAGGCGGCGGGCGGCGCCGCGGCAGCAGGCGCGGCAGCAACGCTGACCGGCGGAACAACGGGTGGCCGCGCCGCGGCGATAACGGGCGCGGTTACGCTAGCCGGGGCCGGGGCTGCGACAGGAACCGGACGCGGCGCGATCGGCGGCGCGACCGCAGGCGCAGCGGCAACGCTCACCGGCGGAACAACGGGCGGCCGCGCCGCGGCGATGACAGGCGCGGGAGCTTGCGCCGCAATCGGAGCAGGACGCGGCGCCGTCGGCGTTACAGCCGCAGACGGAGCAGCAGCAGCAGCAGCGCGAACTGGCGGTGCGCCGGGCGCCTGAATTGGGGCGTCCACCGGACCGATAAAGCGACCCGAAGCCGCAACTGCCGCTGGTGTCGCAACCTGAACCGGCGGCGGGGCCTGAACCGGGGCCGGGGCCCGAATTGGGGCCTGAGTCGGTGCTGGGGCCGGGGCCGGCGCTCGCACCACCGGAGCAGGAATGACCGCCAGCGCTGGTGCCGTAATCGGCGGCAGAGGCGCAGGCTGAGACTCTCGCAGGGCAACCGGCGCAGCGTTGCCGACGGTTACCGTCGGAACTGCAACCGGAGCCGGTTTCGCTACCGCAGCTGCGACCGGTGCGGCCGCAGCAGCTGGCGCAGGCGTGCGTTCGTCTTCATCATTATCAAGGACGCGCGATCCAAACATCGCCGACCCCGCCAATGCCGGAATCGCTATCGCAACACAGCCCGAAAGTGACGTTCCCGCCAGCGCCAACAAAGGCAAAAGTGCGATCCTGCGATCCATCATGCCGTCTCCCTGTTCCGAACGGTGCGGAACTCGATCTTCTTGTCATAGGGCGCGCCGCAGATGATGCGGTTAACAAACACGCCCGCGAGGTGGATTTGGTCGGGGTCGAGGCTGCCCGCGGCGACCACTTCTTCGACTTCAGCAACGCAGATCCGGCCGCAGGTGGCGGCGGGCTGGTTGAAATTGCGCGCGGTCTTGCGGAACACTAGGTTGCCGGTGATGTCAGCCTTCCACGCCTTGACGATAGCAAGATCGGCAAAGATCCCGTGTTCGAGGATATAGGTTTGCATCACCCCGTCGCGATCGGGGAAGTCCTTGTGCTCCTTGCCCTTCGCGACTTCGGTACCGACGCCTGTACGGGTGTAGAAGCCGGGGATCCCGGCGCCGCCTGCGCGCATCCGTTCTGCCAGAGTGCCTTGCGGGCAAAACTCGACCGCAAGTTCGCCGGCAAGATATTGCCGCTCGAACTCCCGGTTCTCGCCGACATAGGAGCTGATCATCATTTTGACTTGGCGCGTGCGCAGCAGCTTGCCGATGCCCCCATTGTCGATTCCCGCATTGTTACTGGCGAAAATGAGGCCCGTGACCCCGCTGTCGCGGACCGCATCGAGCAGCCGTTCGGGCAAGCCGCACAGTCCAAATCCACCGGCCGCGATCAGCATGTCGTTGCGCAGTATGCCCTCAAGCGCGCTGGCGGCGTCGGGATAGAGCTTGGTCATCGCAGCCTGCCTGCCTTTTGTTGTCTTCAGCAACTTCGATCCTTTGAGCGGGATCGAGCCGGTGATTAGTGTGTTCAAGCCGCGCTGTCACGCCCGCGCGAGTCGCGGGGTGAATCGTACGCCATGTTGCGACGCAATATGGTCATATAGGTCAAACTTGCCCAAAAATTGAGCGATTGCCCGCTGCTTGGGCAGAACTCTTCAGATTTGTGCACAGAACGGTAACAGAACCCACCTTAGTTGCATGCCTTGCAATAAAATATGCGCCTTTCGCACTTGCACAAATCGCTCTCATGCTGCAGTTGCGTAAGCGCCTTTCAGGCATCCTCTCCCAAACTTTCAAGCCCGGCCTAGTGCCGGGCTTTTTTCTTGTCTGGCACAATCTTGCGGCGTGCCGAGCTTTTTTCTCGTCCGGTACAATCGGAAAAAGCGTCGCGCTGTCCGCCCTAGGCCGCTCCCTTCCCGGCACCTGCACGATTGCATTCATATGCTGCCATTCCTAGCTATCGGGCTTCGCTCGCTGTCACAGGAACGCTCGCATGGCCGACGCCGAAACCGTCACTCCGATTCGCACTGTGCGATTGCAGGTTGCGCCCGCGCGCCAGGACGAATCCGGGGCGGGGATCGCCCGGATGCCGCGCTCCGCGTTCCAGAAGCTCGGGATTACCGAAGGCGATCTGGTCGAGATCAGGGGCAAGCGCACCACGGCGGCGATCGCGATGGCGGCCTATCCCGAGGACGATGCGCTCGATGTGGTGCGACTGGACGGCCTCCAGCGCGCCAATGCGCAAGGCGGATCGGGTGAGCATGTCGAGATCGCCCGCGCCGAATCGCGCCCCGCCACCCGCGTCGTCTTCGCGCCTGCGCAGCGCGAGATGCGGCTGCAAGGGCCAACCCAGGCGTTGAAGCGCAATTTTTTCCGCCGCCCACTGATGGCCGGCGATCTGGTCGCCACCACCGGGCAGCAGCCGGTGCAGAACATGCCCGCAGACGTACGGCAATTGCTGCGCGCCCCGGCCTATGCCTTGACGCAGATCCGCTTAACCGTCGCCGCGACCAGCCCCAAGGGCATCGTCCATATCGACGAGAACACCGAGGTCGAACTGCGCGCTGAGTTCGAGGAAGCGCGCGATGGCCGCGCGGTGGTCAATTATGACGATGTCGGCGGGATGGAGGAAACCATCCGCGCACTGCGCGAGATGGTTGAACTGCCGCTGCGTTATCCCGAATTGTTTATCCGTCTCGGGGTCGAGCCGCCCAAGGGCGTGCTGCTCCACGGCCCGCCAGGCACCGGCAAGACCCGGTTGGCGCAGGCGGTGGCGAACGAGAGCGACGCTACGTTCTTTACCATCAACGGCCCGGAAATCATGGGCTCGGGCTATGGCGAATCGGAAAAGCGCCTGCGTGAAGTGTTCGAGGAGGCCAGCCGCGCCGCGCCGGCGATCATCTTCATCGACGAAATCGATTCGATCGCACCCAAACGCACGCAGGTGCCGGGCGAGGCCGAAAAGCGGCTGGTCGCGCAGCTGCTGACGCTGATGGACGGGCTGGAACAGCGCGCCAACCTGGTTGTCATCGCTGCCACCAACCGGCCAGATGCGATCGACGAGGCGCTGCGCCGCCCGGGCCGGTTCGACCGCGAGATCGTGATCGGCGTCCCCGATCAGCGCGGGCGGCGCGAGATCATCGGCATTCACACCCGCGGCATGCCGCTCGAATCCGCGGTCGATCTCGACGAGTTGGCGCGCGTAACTCACGGCTTTGTCGGCGCGGACATTGCCGCGCTGGCACGCGAGGCGGCAATCGAAGCGGTGCGGCGGATCATGCCGCGGCTCAACCTCGACGAACGCACGGTCCCGCCCGAGGTGCTCGAAGACCTGTGCGTCTCGCGCGACGATTTCCTAGCGGCCTTAAAGCGTATCCAGCCCTCGGCGATGCGCGAGGTGATGGTGCAGGTGCCCAACATCGGCTGGGACGATATCGGCGGCGCAGGCGAGGCGGTGGACAAGCTCAAGGAAGGGATCGAACTGCCGCTGAAGAACCCCGATGCGTTCCGGCGGCTCGGCATCCGTCCGGCCAAGGGGTTCCTGCTCTATGGCCCGCCTGGAACCGGCAAGACCCTGCTGGCCAAGGCGGTAGCCAAGGAGGCGGAGGCAAACTTCATCTCGATGAAAAGTTCAGACCTCTTGTCGAAATGGTATGGCGAGAGCGAACAGCAGATAGCCAAACTATTCGCCCGCGCCCGCGCGGTCGCGCCGTGCGTGGTGTTCATTGACGAGATCGATTCGCTCGTCCCTGCGCGCGGCTCCGGACAGGGCGAGCCGCAAGTCACCGGGCGCGTGGTCAACACTATCCTGGCCGAGATGGACGGGCTGGAAGAACTGCAATCGGTCGTAGTGATCGGCGCGACCAACCGCCCGGGGCTGGTCGATCCGGCGCTGCTGCGGCCCGGGCGGTTTGACGAGCTGGTGTATGTGGGCACCCCCGACAAGCCGGGGCGCGAACACATTCTGGGCATTCACACCGCCAAGATGCCGCTGGCAGACGACGTTGATCTTGCGGCGCTGGCAGGCAAAACCGAACGCTTTACCGGCGCCGATCTTGAGGATCTGGTGCGCCGCGCGGGCCTTGCGGCATTGCGCCGGGTCGGCGGTGATGTCACCGAGGTTGGCGGGCAGGATTTCGACGAGGCACTCAAGGATTCGCGCGCCACGGTCACGCCTGAAATCGAGGCCGAATATCTTAAGATGCGCGGCGAGCTAAAAAAACGCGCCGCCGCGGTGCAACCGATTGGCTTCTTCCCGCCCGAGACTTTGAAGCCCACGCGGGAAAAGAAGCACGATTAAGGCGCGGCGGGTTTCCAGCGATGTTCTGCAAATGTTTCACGTGAAACATTGCGGTGACTAATGCGCCGCATCCCACGACGCGCCCGTGCCGATATCGACGCCGAGTGGCACCGTCAGCTCCACCGCCGGGAGCGCCGCATCGGCCATCACCCGCCGGATGATCGGAGTGGCCGCCTCGACGCGGGCCTCGGGCAGTTCGAACACCAACTCGTCGTGCACCTGCAGCAGCATCCGCACATCGTGCATCCCGGCCTCGGACAGCGCCGGGAGCATCCGCGCCATCGCGCGCTTGATAATGTCGGCGCTGGTGCCCTGAATCGGGGCATTGATCGCGGCGCGCTCGCTCCCCTGGCGTTCGGCCTGGTTCTTGGAATTGATCCGCGGGAACCACGTCTTGCGCCCGAACAAGGTCTCGGAATAGCCGCGCGCGCGCACGCTCTCCAGCGTCTCGTGGATATACCGCTGGATGCCGGGAAAGCGCAGGAAATAGGTGTCAATCATGCCTTGTGCTTCTTCGGCCGGAACCTCGAGCCGGGTGGCGAGACCCCACCGAGAAATACCATAAAGTATTGCAAAATTGATAGTTTTCGCCCGCGCACGGGTGTCCCGCGTCACGTCACCGAACATTTCACGAGCGGTGCGGGCGTGGATGTCCTCACCTTGAGCAAAAGCTTCTTTCAGCGTGTCCACCCCCGCCATATGTGCAGCAAGCCTAAGCTCGATCTGCGAGTAGTCTGCAGCGAGCAAGACGCACCTTGGCTCGGGCACAAACGCCTCGCGGATCTGGCGGCCGATGGCGGTGCGGATCGGGATGTTCTGCAAGTTGGGATCGGTCGAACTCAAACGTCCGGTCTGCGCGCCCACCAAGCTGTAGCTGGTGTGGACGCGGCCGGTTGCGGGGTTGATCGCGGCTTGCAGGGCATCGGTGTAGGTCGATTTGAGCTTGGCGAGCTGGCGCCATTCGAGCACTTTGCGCGCGACCGCCACGTCCTCGCCCGCAAGCTTTTCCAGCACCGACACATCGGTCGAATATTGCCCGCTCTTGCCCTTTTTGCCGCCCTTGTAGCCGAGCTTGTCGAACAGGATGTCGCCCAGCTGCTTGGGGCTGCCGACGGTGAAGACCTGACCGGCAAGCGCATGAATCTCGCCTTCCAATCGCGCGATCTCGACCGCGAACTCCTCCGACAGCTTGGCGAGGCGCGCGCGGTCGACCCGGATGCCTTCACGCTCCATCGCCGCGACCACCGGGATCAGCGGGCGATCGACCCGCTCGTAAACGCGCGTGCCGCGCTCGATTGCGAGGCGTGGTTTCAGGTGGCGGAAGAGCCGCAAGGTGATGTCGGCATCCTCGGCAGCATAGGCGGTGGCGCGGTTGAGCGGGACAGCGCTGAACAGGATCGCTTTCTTGCCGCCGCCGCACACGTCCTTGAACGCGATCGGGGTGTGGCCGAGGTGACGCTGGCTGAGCTCATCCATCCCATGCCCGCCCCCGATGCCATCCTCGCCGCGTCCGGCATCAAGCGCGAAGCTGATCACCATCGTATCGTCGATCGGGGCCACCGCGATCCCGACGCGGGCGAAAATGTTGAGGTCGTATTTGCCGTTCTGGAACACCTTCAGCACCGCGTCGTCTTCCAGCAGCGGCCTGAGTGCCGCGAGCGCTTCGGCCATGGGCACCTGCTGCGGCTTCTGTGCGAACATGTCATCGCCGCCGCCCCCGATATTATGATGCGCCAGCGGGATGTAGCAGGCGTCATTGGGGCCGAGCGCGAGGCTGACGCCGACCAGCTCGGCGCGGATGGAATCGAGCGCGGTTGTCTCGGTATCGACCGCCACCAGCCGTGCTGCAAAGGCGCGCGCGATCCATGCCTGTAGCCGCTCCATCGTTTGCACCGTCTCGTAGGCGGAATGATCGACTGGCGGCATTTCGGGCAGCGGCTGGCGGTTGGCGCTGCGATTGCCGTTGACGTTGCCGTTGCCGCCGCTGTTCGCGCCGGCGGTCTCGGACTTGGGCGGGTTGAGCTGGGTCGCGCGTTCGGGGCTACCCTTGCCCGCGTCCAGCCGCCGCAGCAGCGAGGTGAAACCGTGGGCCTCCAGAAACGCCATCAGCGGTGCGGGCGGGATTGGCCCCAGCTTCATCTCTTCGAGAGATTGCGGCAGGTCACAATCCTCCCTGAGCGTGACCAGCACTTTGCTGAGCTCTGCGTCCGCCCGCCCCTCGATCAGCCGATCCTTGAGCTTGGACGGCTTCATCGCGGGCGCCGAATCGAGCGCGGCGGTAAGCGAGCCGTGGTCGGCAATCAGCTTCGATGCGGTCTTGGGTCCGATCCCGTAGATGCCCGGGACATTGTCGACTGCATCCCCCATCAGCGCCAGCACATCGCCGACCAGATCAGGCGCGACGCCGAACTTTTCCGCCACTTCATCGAGGTAGATGCGCTGGTTCTTCATGGTATCGAGCATGTCGATCCGCGCTCGTCCGTCCGGGCCATCGACCTCGCCCACCAGCTGCATCAGATCCTTGTCGGACGACACGATGGTAACGTCCCACCCACGCTCTTGCGCCCGGCGGGCGTAGGTGGCGATCAGATCATCGGCTTCCAGCCCCGCAACCTCGATGCACGGCAGGCTGAAGGCGCGGGTGGCATCGCGGATCAGCGGGAATTGCGGCACCAGATCTTCGGGTGGCGGGGGCCGGTTGGCCTTGTAAAGCGCATAAATATCATTGCGGAAGCTGATCGACCCCGCGTCGAGGATCACGGCAAGGTGCGTCGGTCCATCCGCTGCGTCGAGATCGGCGGCGAGCTTCCATAGCATCGTGGTGTAGCCATAGACCGCGCCCACCGGCGTGCCTTGCGGATTGGTCAGCGGCGGCAGCCGGTGATACGCGCGGAAGATATAAGACGATCCATCGACGAGATAGAGGTGCTGTTTTTGGGGTGAAGTTGGATCGGCCATACCGTCTGCTAGCAGGCAGCGCGGCGCGCTGGTAGGGGTTTGGCGCGGGATCAGTCGCTCTGTCGTTGTGTGATTGCGGCGAAATTACGGCATAATTGCGGCGGCCTGCCTTATTCTACTTGTCGGGCCGCATTCCTCGCCTTATCTTCCAAGTGAACCGGACAACGAAGACCGGTCTCGGCGTTCTCCCGCATCGGGAGGCGCGTCATTCGCAGAACAAGGAATTCACATCATGCGCAAGATCATTCTCGCCGCCGCGATCGCAACTTCGGCCCTTGGCCTTTCCGCTTGCAGCGAAAAGACTGAAACCGAAACCGGCGAAGCCGTCGACGCGATGGCCGCTGACGCCGAAGCCGCTGGCGACGCCGCCGGCGAAGGCGTTGAAGACGCTGCCGACGCGACCGCCGATGGCGTCGAAGCCGCAGCCGATGGCGCTGCTGATGCCGCAACCGAAACCGCCGACGACGTTGGCGACAACGCCGCCGAAGTGGCTGCCGACGCCGAAAAGGCCGCCGAGTAATCGGACCGGGCCTGAGCCGTTTAGGCGGTGACGGTCAGCAAGAAGGGCGGTGCCGCAAGGCGCCGCCCTTTTTCGGTGCGGCGATCAGAAGTTACGGTCGAAGGTTACGGGCGGAAGTCGCGGTCGGTTCAGCCCCCTGTCGCGTATGGGGCTGAGGCCCAATTGCGCGTCGGGTTCTCTTGGGCGCGCACCGCAAAGCCATCATACAGCGCGCGGGCGATGGCGGCGATGCGTTCTTCGCGCGCCTGCTTGGTGCCCTGCCCGGTCACATAGATCGCCACCGCAAGCGTGCGGCCATCGGGGCATTCGATGATGCCGACATCGCTCGAGGTGTTGCTGAGCGATCCGGTCTTGTGGCTGACCCGCGCTTCCAGCGGGATATGCGCCGGGATGCGGCGCTTGCCGGTGACGGTGCGGCTCATCGCGCCGAGCAAAACTTGGCGACTTTGATCGGACAGGAACTCGCCGCGATAAAGCCCGGTCAGCAGGCGCACCATCGCGCGCGGGGTAGCGGCATCGCGGGTGTCGATATGGGTGGCGGGGTTGTACTGGCCATCATCACGCACCAGCGTGGCGATGTCGCGGTTGATCGAAAAGTTGACGATCCCGCGCTGCCGCATCCATTCATTGACTTGCCCGGGCCCGCCGACAGCCGCGAGCAGCGCATCGGTGGCCGGGTTGCTCGACCGGGTGATCATAATCTCGATCAGGTCGATCGCGGACATGTACTGACCGGCGCGCACCGGGGCCTTGGCCGACGAATACTTGGCGGAGGAAACCGGCATCATCAGCGCGAATTCCGAGGTCAGCGAATAGCGCCCCTGCTCAACCATCTCGAGATAAGCGGCGGCGACCGCAACCTTGCTGGTCGAGGCGAGCGGAAACAGCTGATCGCCCAGCACCATCACTTCCTCGCCGGTGGCAAGGTCAACTGCGGCGACGCCGATGCGGCCCTGCGCTGGATTGGCGAGATCGGCGATGCGCGCCTCGAAGCTTGAGGCGTAGATCGCCTCGAAGCTTTGGGGCGTGCGCACCTCGGTGCCGAAGGTGCTGTCGAAGGTCGACTGCAGTTCGTCCTGGCTCGCCGCAGCCGGGCTGGCGATCACCGCAAGCGAAGCGGCAAGTCCGGCAAATGCGGCAAGAAAGCGAGGGCGTGCCATGTCGGCAAGTTACTCCGTCAAGGTTTCGGCGGGCTTAACGCGGCACTTATCCATACCCGATTCTCCGCGACAAGGGCGCGGCGCGGCGCGTGCGGTGAAAGGTGCGCTGCTAGCGACAGGGCAGGCTAAGCGGCGCTAAATGCGTGCCGGCCAAGGCTTTCATGCGGCTCCTCGGACCGGGTAGCGGATTCGTCGAATGTCGGCTTGCGTGCGCACAGATGGGCTTGACTGCGCTGGGTAAGGCGGCAGTCTGCGGGTCAAGCACTGTTACAGGGGACTTTTTCATGATCGATACCGCTCGCCTTGGCGCTTCGCGCGCTGCCTTTGCCGCCTTGCTGATGGTGTCTGCATCCGGCGTCGCCTATGCCCAAAGCGCGCCGATCGTGCAGCCCGGCGCGCCGGGGCAGGCGACCCGCACGCTCACCGCCGAACAAGCGACTAAGCTGGCGACCACGAGCTATACCGCATCCGACGTTGCATTCATGCAGCATATGATCCTGCACCACGGCCAAGCGCTGGACATGGCGGCGCTGGTGAAAGACCGCACCAACACCGAGGATCTGGTGTCAATCGCAGGCCGGATCGAATCGAGCCAGGGCGACGAGATTGCCTTCATGAAGAGCTGGCTGGCCGAGCGCGGCGAACCGGCCGAAGACCCCAAAATGAAGGACCACGGCGCGCACATGCATCACATGATGGCGGGCATGGCCTCGCCCGAAGCGATGAAGGCGCTGGCCGCCGCCAAGGGCGTTGAATTCGACCGCCAGTTCCTCACCCTGATGATCGCGCATCATGACGGCGCAGTCGAGATGGTGGAGAAGCTGCTCGACGAGGACGGCACGGCGGCCGATCCAGTGCTCTACCGGTTTGTCGGCGATATCGACAGCGAGCAGACCGCCGAGATCAAGAAAATGGACAAACTGCTCGCGGGCCTTTCGGCTGACCCGCGATCCAGCCTTGCCGCCGGGTTCGACAATGCGGGTGAGGCAATCATGGGCCTCACCAAGGTCGCCAGCCTCCGCAAGCCTGCAGGGTTCTTCGATCCCGCCAACCCGGCCGACCTGCGCCCGCCCGTCCCGCCGAAAAAGGACGAGGAGAAGGCGGAAAAGGAGGGCGCAGCCGCTGACGCCGCCAGCGAGGTCATGGCGGATGCCGCCGTCGCCGCCGTAGCCGCCGTCGATGCCGCCGCTGCCACCAGCGAAGCGGTCGCCGCCGTCCCGCCCGCACGCAAAGAAGAAGACCTCACCGAATTCGCCGAACGCTCCCCGCTGCTCGATTTCGCCAACACCGATATTGCCTTCTTTGGCGATGTTATGGTCACAGGCTCCTATCACGGGTTCAACCTCTACAAGCTGGGCACAGACGGCGTGCCCAGCCTGATGAGTTCGGTGGTCTGCCCCGGCGGGCAGGGCGATGTCTCTGTGGTTGGCAACCTGCTTGTCATGAGCGTGGAGCAGACCCGCGGGCGCAGCGATTGCGGCCTCGAAGGCGCACCGGGCAAGGTCAATGCCGAGCGGTTCCGCGGCCTGCGCATCTTCGACATTGCCGATCTTGCCGCCCCGCGTCAGGTTGGCGCGGTGCAGACCTGCCGGGGGAGCCACACGCACTCGGTCGTCAGCGCCGATGCGACCCGGCTGATCGTCTACAACTCGGGCACCGCCGGGGTGCGCGAGGCTGAAGAACTGGCGGGTTGTATCGGCGGGATCCCGGGCGACACCCGCACCGCATTGTTTTCGATCGACGTGATCGAGATCCCGCTGGCTGATCCCTCCAAGGCGCGCATCGTCAAGAGCCCGCGGGTCTTCGCCGACACCGCCACCGGCGAGATCGCGGGCCTGTGGACCGGCGGCGATCACGGCGACGGCACCCAGCGCACCGCGCCGACCGATCAGTGCCACGATATCACCGTCTACCCCGCATTGAAGATCGCGGCCGGCGCGTGTTCGGGCAACGGCATTCTGTTCGACATCGCCGATCCGCTCAATCCCAAGCGGATCGACGTCGCGACCGACACCACCTTTGCCTATTGGCACTCGGCCACGTTCAACAATGATGGCACCAAGGTGATCTTCACCGACGAGTGGGGCGGCGGCGGACGGCCGCGCTGCAAGGCATCTGACCCCAAGACCTGGGGCGCCAATGCGATCTACGACATCAAGGACGGCAAGCTGGTGTTCCGCGCCCACTACAAGATGCCCGCGCCGCAGACCGACAAGGAGAACTGCGTCGCGCACAACGGCTCGATCATCCCGGTCCCGGGCCGCGATCTGTTTGCGCAGGCGTGGTATCAGGGCGGCATGAGCGTGATGGACTTCACCGATAGCGCCAAGCCGGTGGAAATCGCCTATTTCGATCGCGGGCCGATCGACACCAAGCAGATGGTGCTGGGCGGTTACTGGTCGGTCTACTGGTACAGCGGCCATATCTACGGCACCGAGATCACCCGCGGGATCGATGTCTTCGCACTTGCGCCGAGCGAGCACCTAACCGAAGCCGAAATCGCCGCCGCCAAGGCCGCGAAGTACGAAGACAACCGCTTCAACCCGCAAACCCAGACCCGGGTGACGTGGGACAAGGGCGTGGTCAATGCGGCAGAGGCGAGCCGCAAGGGGGGGTGAGGAGTGCGGGGGCGGGCCGCTCGGGCCTGCCCCCCTTATTGCCCCTCGGCCTTCGCGCGGCGCTCGAGTAACGGCCGCAGCGGGAACAGCCATTGTTCCTTGATCGAGAGCCGCTTGCGATCATCTTGCCCGACCAGCGACGATTCGCCATCGCGGTAGGTGCCGAACACGCGGTCCCAGAAAATCACGCTGTTGCCGTAGTTGCAGCGCGTGTCCTCGTAGCTGGTCGCGGTGTGGTGCAGCGAGTGGTTGCGGATCGTCGTGAAGAAAAACCCGTACCAGAACGGCGGATCGGCGCGCACGTTTGCATGGGCGTAGATCGCAATCGCGCCCGAGGCGGTAAAGGCGGCAAACAGCGCATTCAAATCGACATCGAGCAGCGCAATCACCCCGAGGCTGATCAGGAACAGCTCGATCGGATTGCCGATGAAGCCCTTCATCGCGTTCAGTTGCGTGATGTGGTGATGCGGCGCATGGGTCAGCCACAGCGGCGTCCAGTCGTGCATTGCGCGGTGCATCCAGTATTGGCCGAATTCAAAGGTGAACATCACCACCAGCGCCTGCACCAGAAACGGGCTGGCGGCGAGCCACGGGGTGGCGATACCGAGCTGGTCCTTGAGTTCGCCCAGGGGCCCATTGATCAGCGTTTCGCTGACAAACCCGATCACGCCGTAGCCGAAAGCGACATAGAAGATGTCGGTCGCCAATTCGCGGCCATTGATCCGCCAGCCCTCATGGCGTTCGAACATCAGCTCGAGCAGCTGCACGAAGGCGAGCGTCGCAAGGCCGACGATGATAATCATCCACGGCGCCTCCACCCAAGCGGCAGGCGCAAAGGCCCAGAACGCGAGAATCGCTGCCACGGTCGCAGGCGGCAGCAAGTTGATTAGGCTCTGTTTCACCGGATCGTCCCCTGATGGATCGGGCGCGCAGTAAAGCGGCGTTTCGCAGCGTGGGAATACGCCATTATGCGCAGATCGCCAAGATGGCGCGCGATTTGGCAGCAGCTCCGGGGTTGACCTGATTGCCTACCGGTCAGATAGACAATCCGCAATGCTATCCCAGAAGACCCGTTATGCCATTCGCGCGATGCAGCACCTTGCCGATCACTACGGCGAAGGGCCAGTGCAGCTTGGCGCGATTGCCGAAGCGCAGAAAATCCCGGCCAAGTTCCTCACCGTGATCCTGTCAGAGCTCACCCGCTCGGGGCTGGTGGAGTCGCAGCGCGGGCGCGACGGGGGCTATTGGCTGGCGATCCCGCCGATCGATATCACTTACGGCGATCTCATCCGCCATATGCGCGGCAGCCTCGCACTGGTGCCGTGCGCCAGCCGCTATGCGCACGAGACATGCAAGAACTGCCTTGCGGAAGGCGAATGCCGCACCCGCGCACTGATGCTCGACGTGCGTGATCGGACCGCGCAGATCCTCGACGTGATCCGTCTATCGGACCCGATCGCTCCGGTTCCGGCCTTCGCCGCGGACGATCCCGGCAGCGCGTAAGCACGTTCCGGCGCGCAAACTCCACCTTTGGACGCGAGACAGAAAATCTGCGCGCAGAGCCTATTGTCAAGTAAATAACTTGAGTTTACTTCCTGCGCTGCGGACCGAATCCGCGCAACGAAAGGCCCATTCATGGACCGTGACGAGAAACACGCTGTCGAAAGCAGGATTTTGCCCGAAGCTCTGGCGCTGGTGAGCGAGGCGCTGTCGCGCCTGCGCTACGGGGCGATCCAGCTGACCGTGCATGACGGCAAAGTCATGCAGATCGACGTGACCGAAAGAAAGCGGCTGTCCGACTGACCGGACGCGCCGAGAACCATAACCCTACATCAACAAGGAGCCGCAGACCGGACCACCGGATGCATGCCCGCTTGCAAAGGCGCAATCATGTATCCCAACGCATTCCGCAGCACGCTGCTGCTTGGCGCGGCGCTGGCCGCGATCACGCCCGCCGCAGTTGTCGCGCAAGATGAAATCCTTGCCGATGATACGACCGCCGCCGCACCCGAGAAGCAAAACAGCAATTACATCATCGTCACCGCCCGCCGCCGCTCCGAAAGCGCGCAGGACATTCCGCTCGCTGTGACCGTGCTTGGCGGAGCGCAGATTGCCGAAACCGGCGCTTTCAACGTCGGCCGCTTGCAGCAGCTGGCGCCGACCTTGCAGTTCACTTCGTCCAATCCGCGCAACACAACGCTCAATATCCGCGGGCTGGGCGCACCGTTCGGGCTCACCAGCGACGGGTTTGAACAGGGCGTCGGCCTCTATATCGACGATGTCTATTACGCGCGCGTCGCTTCGGCGGCGTTCGATTTCCTCGATGTGGCGCAGGTCGAGGTGCTGCGCGGGCCGCAAGGCACGCTCTACGGCAAGAACACCGCCGCGGGCGCGGTCAGCATCACCACCAATCAGCCGACCTTCGATTTTGAAGGCAGCGCCGAGGTCAGCCTTGGCAATTACGAGTTCAAGCAGGCGCGTGTAGCGGTCTCCGGTCCGATCAGCGACACTCTTGCCATCCGCATCGCCGCCTCGGCCACTGACCGGCGCGGCACGATCCGCAATGTGACGACCGGGCAGGATATCCAGAGCCTCGACAACCTCGGCCTGCGCGCGCAGCTGCTGTGGCAACCCAACGACGATCTCAAGATCACTCTAGCGGCCGACTATAATCGCCAGGATGCCGATTGCTGCGGTTCGGTGTTCGTGCGCACCGTCTCGACCCAGCGTCCGCTGAACCGGCAGTTCGCAGCGCTGGCGGCGGCACAAAACTACGTACCGCCCAGCACCAACGCCTTTGACCGGCTGAGCGACCTCGACTCGACGCTGAACGCCGGAAACGATGTTGGCGGGGTTGCGCTGCGGATCAACTGGGATGTCGGGCCGGGCACTTTCACCTCGGTGACCGCGTGGCGGTTCTGGGACTGGAAGCCCGAGAACGACCGCGACTTTACCGGCCTGCCGATCGTCAGCCTATCGCAGAACCCTTCGCGGCAGAACCAGTATACGCAGGCATTCCGCTACACCTATTCAGGCAAGCGGTTCGATTTTGTGGTCGGGGCCTTCGCGTTCGATCAGCGGATCGACACGCAAGGTCTGGAAGCGCAAGGCCTGGCCGCCAGCCGCTTTTCGATTGCGCCCACCAACGCGCTGTCGAACGATCCGAGCGTGCTGAACGGGCTGACGGCGCGCAACACCCAGTTCCTCGAAAGCACCAGCGCGGCGGTGTTCGGGCAGCTGAGCTTCAGGGTAACCGATGCCTTCACCATCCAGCCAGGCGCCCGGCTCAACTACGACAAGAAGCGCGGGTTCTTCGAGCGGCGGGTGTTCAACGGCACCGGCACAGAGCTGACGGGAACCGAGAGCGACGCCCGCAGCCGCGCGCAGCTCGCCATTTTCCAGCCGCAACAAAGCGCGCCCGAGGATGACGATGTCAATTTCACCTACGATCTCACGCTCAGCTATGAACTGGCGCCCGATGTGCTGGCCTATGGCACCTATGCCAAGAGCTTCAAGACACTCGGGATCAACCAGAACGGCCTGCCGACCGACGCCAATGGGGTGCCAATTGCAGGCGCTGGAACGATCCTTCCGGAAAACGTCGATCACTTCGAGGTGGGCCTCAAGACCCAGTTCTGGGATCGCAAGGCGACGCTCAACCTCGCCGCGTTCCGCACGACTATCCGCGATTATCAGGCGACTGTTACCAACGGGCAGTTCGGCGTGCTGCGCGGGTTCTTGGCCAATGCCGACAAGGTGCGCGTCCAAGGGATCGAGGCCGATTTCTCGGTCCGCCCGACAGATTGGTTCGCGGCCTATGTCAACGCGGCCTACACCGATGCGACCTATGTCAGCTTTGTCGATGCACCGTGCCCGCCCGAGCTTTCGGGCGGTACCACCGCAACTGCAGGCCAGACCCCGTCCGCGCCCGGCACGCCCGGCGGGATCAGTCCGGCCAACTGCGACATCTCCGGCGCTCGCCTGCCGGGTGTGTCGGAATGGTCATTCTCGTTCGGCGCGGAAGCCAACCAGCCGGGCAACTTGTTCGGCCTGAGCGGCGAATTCTACCTCGGCTATGATGGCAGCTACCGGTCGAATTTCTCGTCCAACGCCGCGCCTTCGCCCGCCACCCGGATTGACGGTTACAGCCTGTCCAACTTTCGGCTCGGCTTTCGCAGCGACGATGGGCTTGCCATCTTCGGCTGGGTGCGGAATGCATTCGACGCAAACTATTTCGAACAGCTCTTCATCGCGCCCGGCAACACCGGGCTGATCGCAGGTATCCCCGGTGACCCGCGCACATGGGGCGCTACGATTAGCAAGTCGTTCTAGCCATCAAGTCGTTCTAGCCAGCAAGCCGTCAAGCCGCCATTAACCCACCGCAAAGGGGACCACCTCATGCCGGACTTCGCCTCGCTCTTTGCCGACATCGCGCCTTTCATTGCGATCGGCTTTACCGCGCAGATGATCGACGGGGGGCTGGGAATGGCGTTCGGCGTGATCACCCAGACCCTGTTGGTGAGCGCGCTGGGCGTGCCGCCGGCCAGCGCGTCGGCCAGCGTCCATCTGGTCGAGCTGTTCACCACCGGAGCCTCGGGCACGAGCCATATCCTGCACCGCAATGTCGACTGGGGATTGTTCTGGCGGCTGGTCCCCTTCGGCGTGATCGGCGGGGTGAGCGGGGCCTATGTGCTTTCGAGCATCGATGCGTCAGCGGCCAAGCCGTTCGTGATGCTCTACCTCACGGGCATAGGCTTTTACCTGCTGTGGCGCGGAATCCGGCTGTCGCAGCCGAAGTTTGTGGATCCGCGCTACACCCGGCCGCTAGCGGTTGCAGGCGGCTTTCTCGATGCGGCGGGCGGGGGCGGCTGGGGGCCGGTGGTGACCTCCAACCTGCTGATCCAGGGCGGCGACCCAAGGAAGGTCATCGGCACGGTCAATTCGGCCGAATTTCTGTTGACGCTGTCGATCTCGCTGACCTTCATCATCACGCTGGGCTTTGAGGCCTTCACGCTCATCACGGTCGGTCTGATCATTGGCGGAGTGATTGCCGCGCCGTTCGGGGCGATGCTGGCGAGCCGCGTGCGCCCGCGCGCGCTGCTGCTGACGGTCGCGGTGGTGTTGATCGTCACCAGCGCCTACAGCATCTACAAGGCTTGGCCGTTGATCTGACAGCCGGGCGGGGAGCGCGGCCCTTTGGACACCGAACTGATCCTGATCTGCGCGCTGACCGGCGTAATCAATCTGATCGGCGCGCTTGCCTATGCCGCGCGGATCGCCGGGGTGCGGACCGGGCGGATCGCCTTGAGCTTTGCGCTGTTCAACGTCCTGCTGCTGGTCTCGCGCACCTCGAACGGGTTTCTCGGGCCATTCCTTGCCAAGCGGATCGAGAATGCGCTGGCGTCGGGCGGCGGCGATGCCTTGCTGCAGGACTTGCAGCTGGTGATGCTTTCGGCATCGGGGGCGGTGCTGATCGGCATCGTGCTGGTGCCGACCGGGCAACGCGTGTTTGCAGCGGCGATCACCCATTTTCAGAAACACCGCTCGACCACCCGGCTGCTGCTGCGCAGCGTCACGCCAGCGGGGCTGCATACGGTCCGGGAATCGCTCGCGCTGCCCTCCGCCGGAACGCTGCGCGGTCTGGGCAAGCCGCGCGGGGTGAGCTGGTCGGTGCTTGCCGCCAATGCGATCGCGCAGTCGTTGCTGGCAGTCGGCGTGCTGGCGTCGCTTTATGCGGGCTACCTCAACCCCGAGTTTCGCGTCACCGCCTCGCAGATGTCGGCGATCGTCAACGGCTTTGCGACGATCCTGCTGTTCGCACTGATCGACCCGCAGATCTCGGCGTTGACCGATGACGTCGTCGATGGCTCGGTGAGCGAGCCGGTGTTCCGCCGGGCGATGGTGTGGGTGTCATTCAGCCGGTTGGTCGGCACGCTGTTGGCGCAGGCGCTGCTGGTGCCGGCGGCGATGGTGATCGCTTTCGCCGCCGGGTGGCTCTAACCGAGCTGCCCAAGCGCCAGCCCGCCGGCCGCGCACACCGCAAGGATCCGCAGCACCGACCACTTGGCGCCGAATGACAGCGCGAAGGCCAGCGCGGCGAGCAGCCCAGCGCGCCAGTCGAAGCTCACAGGGTCAGGCCAGTAAAGCCGCAGCGGGCCGAACTGCGCCTCGCCCACCATTGCAAACAGCACATGCAGCGCAAACCACGCGGTGAGGTTGGCGATCACGCCGACCACCGCCGCCGTTACCGCGGCGAGCCCGCCCTTAAGCCGCACCGCTTGGCTCATCCGGTCGATCCACGGGGCCAGCGCGAAGATCCACATGAAGCACGGCGCAAACGTCACCCATGTCGTCAGCGCTGCGCCGAGCAGTCCGGCGACCAGCGGCGAGAACGGCTCGGGCGCGCGGAAGGCGGCAAGGTAGCCGACGAACTGCGCCACCAGGATCAGCGGGCCCGGCGTTGTTTCGGCCAGGCCCAACCCGTCAGCCATCTCGCCCGCCTTGAGCCAGCCAAAGCTCTGCACCGCCTCCTGCGCCATATAGGCGAGCACCGCATAAGCGCCGCCGAAGGTCACGATTGCGAGCTGCGAGAAGAACACGCCGATGTCCCACAAGACATGCTCGTGCCCCAGCGTGAGCGCGATCCCCACCATCGGCGCGGCCCAGATTGTGCCCCACAGCAGCACTGACAGGATCGTGCTGCGCCACGGACGGGGGGACAGATCGCCTGATGGTCTGCCGGATTTGATCGCCAGCCAGTCTGGCCGAACCGCCGCCACCGCGATGCCGATCACGCCTGAACCCAGCACGATCACCGGAAATGGCAGATCGAGCAGGAACAGTCCGGCAAACGCGGCCACCGCCAGCCCGCGCTTGAGCACCGTGTCGAGCGCGCGCGCCGCGATCCGCAACAGTGCCTGCACCACGATCGCCAGCACCGCTGCCTTGATCCCGAGAAACAGCGCCGCGACCCAGCCAAGGTTGGCCGCCAGCGCATAGAACATCGACAGCGCCAGAATGATGAGCGCACCGGGGATGACAAACAGCAACCCCGCCGCCAGCCCGCCCCGCGCGCCGTGCAGCCGCCAGCCGATCCAGGTCGCCAGCTGCTGCGCTTCGGGGCCGGGGAGAAGGTGGCAGAAATTGAGCGCATGGAGGAAGTCCTCCTCGCCGATCCAGCCGCGCTCCTCCACCAACTCGCGGTGCATCAGCGCGATCTGCCCGGCTGGGCCACCAAAGCTGAGACAGCCGATCCGCGCGAACACGCGCACAAGCTCGGCAAAGGTGATGCAAGCCGCGGCCGCGCGCGCGGGTGAAGTGGTTGAAGCGCCCAATTCGGCCATGCCTACCTCGCAATAAGCCCTGCCGGTGGTGGCAGGGGTGACGAGGCAACGCTTGGGCTTGTCTCGGCCTCGACGGGAGGTTGCTTGGCCCCGCACCGTGTCTGATAATCAGGCGCGGCACGGCGCGCAAGGGGGCGGTTGCGGCCCAGGCGCTATGCCCGCGCGGGCATGGACACTACTCGATCGTGCCGATCAAATCGCCGACCTTGTAGACCGCGCCTTCCTCGCCGGTGGGGCGGATTACCCCGTTGGCCTGCGCTTCGATCTCGGTAGTGCTCTTGTCGGTTTCGACGGTGTAGATGATGTCGCCGATTTCGACCGTCTCGCCTTCGCCGAACATCCATTCGACAAGCGTCATTTCGACAGCGCTCATGCCTAGCTTCGGGATGCGGATTTCGGATGCCATTGCGGGTAGTTCCTGCGTCTAGCCCCTTCCCTTGAGGGAAGGGGTTGGGGATGGGTGTTCGGCGGTCAATCGGGCGTGGAGCCCCCACCCCCAGCCCCTCCCCTCGGGGAGGGGAGTTTATGGGCGTCCCACACTCGCCTTGATCTGCGCGACGATGTCCGACTTCTGCGGGATCCATGCCTGTTCCAAGTGGCTGGCGAACGGCACGGCCGAGAACGTGCCGCCGATGCGCCGCACCGGGCCTTTGAGGTCGTCCCAGCACTTTTCCTGGATGTTAGCCGCCAGCTCCGCCCCGGTGCCGAACGGGCGTACTGCTTCGTGCAGGGTCAGCGCGCGGCCGGTCTTGCGCACCGATGCCAGCACGGTTGCCTCGTCGTACGGCGCGATGGTGCGAAGGTCGATCACCTCGACGCTGATGCTGTCCTTGGCGAGATCTTCCGCCACGGCCAGCGCATCCAGCACGGTGCGGCCATAGGTGATGAGGCTGATGTCGGTCCCCTCGCGCGCGACCGCCGCCTTGCCCAGCGGCACGCGGTAACCCGGGCCGGGATCCTCGGCCTTGAGGCCGTAGCACAGGATATTCTCGATGAAGATCACCGGGTCGTTCGCGTCAATCGACGCCCGCATCAGCCCGCGCGCATCGGCCGGATTGCTGGGGGTGACGACGTGAATGCCCGCCACATGCGCAAACCACGCCTCGAGCATATCGGAATGCTGCCCGCCGAACCCGACGCCGACGCCGGTGGTGGTGCGGATTACCATCGGACACGGGGTCTGCCCGCCGCTCATGAATCGCAGCTTTGCCGCGTGGTTGACGATCTGGTCCATGCACACGCCGACGAAGTTCATCAGCATGATCTCGGCAATCGGACGCTGGCCGGCCAGCGCAGCGCCTACAGCTGCGCCGATGATCGCGGTTTCGGAGATCGGCGTCGCGCGGATGCGGTGCTCGCCATATTTCTCGGACAGCCCCGAGGTGACCTTGAACACCCCGCCGCCCTGCTTGGCGCGGACGTCTTCGCCAAGGCAGAACACGCCCGGATCATCGGCCATCGCCTCGTCGATCGCGAGGTTGAGCGCCTGGGTCATGGTGATCTGGGCCATCAGGCGGTCTCCTCGAGCACGTCTTTGTAGATTTCATCAAGGTCCGGCAGCGGGGCGGCGAGCGCGTGTTCGACCGCCGCATCGATCTGCGCGTTGATATCGGCGACAATCCCGTCCAGCTCTTCCTCGGTGAACTGATAATCCAGCATCACCTGCCGCAGCTTGGGCAGCGGGTCTTCGGCCTTCATTTCGGCTATGTGTTCAGGTGGCATGTAGCTGAAGTCCGCGCCGAAGAAGTGGCCCATCATCCGGTAACACATCGCCTCGACCAGCGTCGGCCCCTCGCCTGCCCGCGCGCGCGCGACGGCTTCCACCATCGCGGGGTAGATCTGGTGGACATCGTTGCCATCAACCGTCACCCCGGGCATCCCATAGCCCGCCGCGCGGCTCGCGATATTCGGGCTGTCGGTGTGGTCAGCGTAAGAGGTGTGCTCGCCGTAACGGTTGTTCTGGCACAGGAAGATCACCGGCAGCTTGTACAGCTGGGCCATGTTCATCGCTTCGTGGAAGCCGCCGATGTTGGCCGCGCCGTCACCGAAACTCACCAGCGTCACCCGGCCATCACCGTTGTTCTGGCTCGCCATCGCAAGCCCGTTGGCGATGGGCAAGCCGCTGCCGACCACGCCAGTGGTGACCATGATCCCGGTTTCGGGATCGGTGATGTGCATTGTCCCGCCCTTGCCCTTGCAGGTGCCGGTCGCCTTGCCGAGGCATTCGCCCCACCACTTTTCCATCGGGATGCCCTTGGCGGTCTGCTCGCCCTGCCCGCGATAGGTGCACACGACGTAATCTTCTTTCTCGAGCGCCGCCATCGCCGCGGCCGAGACCAGTTCCTGCCCGCGCACGGAATAATACATCACCGCAACCTTGCCGCCCATCAGCAGGGCGCGGAACTTCTCGTCGGTGCGGTTCACCTTCATTGTGCGGGTGTAGATGTCGAGCAGCTTGTCGCGGTCAATTTGCGCCATGTTTTCAGCCTCTAAGGGGGAAGTAGGATTCAGAACTGCACCCGCTGGGTAAACCCGCCATCGACCACGATGTTCGATCCGGTCATGTACGGCACCGCCGGGCTGGCGACGAACACGATCGCTTTGGCGACTTCCTCGTCATTGCCGAAGCGGCCCATCGGCATCTTGGCGAGCGTGGCATCGAACAGCGGCTTCATGTGCTCCTCGATGATTTCCCAGTTGCCGCCCTTGTAATAGACCGCGCCCGGTGAGACCGTATTCACGCGGATGCCCTTGGCCGCATAGGCTTGGCTGAGCTGCGACGAATAGGTGATCAGCGCCGCTTTCATCGCGTTGAACGGGTTGGGCGCAATGAAGGTTTCGAGCGCGGCGGTGCTGGACAGCATCACGATCGAGCCGGTCTCCGAGGCCTCAAGGTAAGGCGTAAGCGTCTCGACCCCGTAAGCCGCGCCCTTGATGTCCATGTCGAGGCAGGCCTGCCAGTCGCCCGCCCCGCCGGTGCCCGACGCGCTGGCGGTGTGAACGAAAATATCGCACCCGCCGAGTTCTTCAGCGGCCTTAGTCAGCCACGCCTGATAGGCCTCGGTGCCGGTTGCCATGTCGAACACTTCGGCAAACACCTTGCCCGGCCCGGCGGCGTCGATCGCGGCTTTGGCGGCTTCGATCTTGTCTTCCTTGCGGGAGAAGAACGCGACATCCGCGCCCTCGGCAGCGAACAGCTTGAGCGAGGCGAGGCCAAGGCCATGCGCCCCGCCGTTCATGATGACCTTCTTGCCCTTGAGTCCCAGATCCATAGCGCCTCTCCCCGGCCTTTACGTTGTGGCCTGATGGGATAGCCGAGTGGGGGGGCGGGGCGTATCGTCAATTTTGGGG